>CAYUCY010000015.1:573-26399 GCA_964443525.1 uncultured Thiotrichales bacterium | reverse complement strand
GCTTGGCAAAAAGAACCTGAACGTTTTAAATTAAATCCATCCCATCACACTCTGGGACTAAACATGTAGCTTCTGGACTCTTCCAGGTCGTATGTTACTAGCAGTAGGGACCACGTCATTTGGGACATTTCTAGGGGATCTTACCTGGCGTGCCGGGAAATTCGTCGTAAAGCAAGTAGGCCATTTAGTGGGTTACTATCCACCTCAGCAGCCTCAATTCCTGCTTTCCCAAACAGAACACACCACAAACCCTATTACTGAGCGATCGAATGCAACCTCAGACCAAGATCCTTTCTTATACTTAAGCCCTGCCCAAACAGATTTCGACATTGCGAGATTGCCTTCTTTGACCCACCTTAAAACTCTGGTCCTTTATGAACGAGACGACATCCAAAACAGTCATATTCTGCCTCTCACAAATCTGGAGAGACTTGTTCTTAGGAAGAATAGCTCCGTCAATGTAGACTGTTTAACAGGCCTTCCCAACTTAAAAGAGCTCACCCTATCCGAAAATGTAACAATAAGAAATAACGATATTAGCCTATTAACAAATCTTGAAGCTCTCACGCTTAGCAATAACGCTGTCATCAATGGACTCTGGATCTCTGATTTGCCTAAGTTGTGGTACCTAGATATTTCTGGAGAAAATTCTATTACCCTAAATAGTATTTCTCGCCTTACTAATTTAAGCTATTTGGTTATTACCGGAAATGACTCTATTACTAGTGAAGATGCCCAGGCCGTATTCCCAGAGTGTAATATTGAAAAAAGATACTAAAAATTACGAAAAGGCGTGGCTTTAAGGCCTCGCCTTTCTTATCATTTTTGATTGCTCTTGCCACAAACTGAAATATTCTACCCCCCCCCCTTTAGCTGGGCAATTTGATCTTGATCGCCGTTACTGATATAACATTCCTACGATCAAAATTGACGATTCACCTGGAAGGCCTGAAAAATCTCTGGTCAGATTCCGGGTCCGGAGATGAAATTGATGAAAGCTTATGAATCTTTAATCCATCAAGCCTGGGAAGAACGAGCTCAATTAAAGCCTGGGACATCCCCGGATGTTGAGGAAGCTGTTCGAGAAGCCTTACATCTCCTTAACCTCGGGCAACGGCGAATTGCTGAAAAGACGGATCAGGGCTGGCAGGTGAATGAATGGCTTAAGAAAGCCGTTCTTCTCTTCTTTCGTCTTAATGAGAATTATTTGACGAAAAGCCATGGCCCCGCCTTTGACAAGGTACCTCTCAAGTGGGATACCTGGTCTGAGGAAGATTTCAGGCGAGCCGGCTTCAGAGCCGTCCCGGGGGCCATTGTTCGATCGTCAGCTTATATCGGACGCGATGTGGTTCTGATGCCCTCTTTTGTGAATGTGGGGGCCTATGTTGGAGAGGGAACCATGATTGACACCTGGGTCACGGTCGGCTCCTGCGCCCAGGTCGGGGCCAACTGCCATATTTCGGGCGGTGTGGGCTTGGGCGGCGTTTTAGAGCCGCTTCAGGCAAATCCTGTTATCATCGAAGACAACTGCTTCATCGGTGCACGCTCTGAAATCGTCGAGGGCGTCTTGGTTGAGCAAGGAGCTGTCATCGGCATGGGTGTTTTTATCGGTGCTTCAACCCCCATCGTTGATCGAACAACGGGAGAGATTTCCTACGGGCGGGTCCCTGCCTATTCTGTTGTGCTGGCAGGTTCCTTACCCGGAAAGCCTCTTCAAAACGGTCAGCCCGGCCCCCATCTGAACTGTGCCGTCATCGTCAAGCGTGTTGATGAAAAAACCCGCAGCAAAACCTCCATCAACGAACTTTTAAGGGCAGCCTGAACAGCCATAGGAGAGGATTCATGGAAATGAAAAGAAGGACCTCCGCCTTCTCCCCCCTCTTAGAGAAAACCCTTTCGTATGCTCAAGATCTGATCCGTTTTCCCTCGGTTACCCCTAAGGAAGGAGGCTGTCTTTCTTACCTTGAGGACGTGCTGCAAGGGTGGGGGTTCACATGCTTTCGCCTGCCGTTCGGTGAGACTGATAACCTTTATGCGAGATTAGGAGAGAATAGTCCCCATTTAGGGTTTTTGGGGCACATCGATGTCGTCTCTCCGGGGTCTGAAGAGGCTTGGACCTCCCCGCCTTTTGAGGCGACCCTTCGGAACGATGCTCTTTACGGGCGGGGTGCCGTCGACATGAAAGGAGGCCTTGCTTGCTTTCTCTCAGCCCTTGAAGCCTTCCTACCTGGTCTTAGAAAAGGCTCTGTCAGTCTTCTTATCACAAGCGATGAGGAAGGCACGGGGGAAGATGGGATCCTGAAAGTCAAGGAATGGCTTCTTTCGAAAGGAGAACGGTTTGAAGCGCTCCTCGTTGGAGAGCCGACTTCGGAAGACTTTATCGGGGATACCTTGAAGATTGGCCGAAGAGGAAGTCTTTCGGGTACCCTGACCATTTTCGGTAAACAAGGGCATGCCGCTTATCCTCACAAATCCGATAACCCGATTCCGCGTCTTTTGAAGGCTCTGGATGCTCTTCAAAGTAAGGTTTGGGATCAGGGAAGCCCCGAGTTTCAGCCCTCTCACCTTGAGGTGACAACGATTGATGTGGGCAATCCCGCCACTAACGTCATCCCGCAAAAAGCCATGGCTAAGTTTAACATTCGCTTTAACCCCGTTCATGGAACAAAGGATCTTCAAGAAAAGATCAGGCAAATAATCGAGCCCCTTGCAGGTTCCCATCATTTGAAATTTGATCTCGGCAGCGATCCTTTTCTATCTCAAAAAAGTTCTTTCCATGATCTGGTCGCGCAAATCATCAAGGACGTTCAAAGGAAAGAAGGGCATTTCAGCACATCGGGCGGCACTTCGGATGCCCGTCACATGTATGTTTTCGGGCCGATTTTAGAGTTGGGACTTAAAAATGAGACAGCCCATAAGATTGACGAGAATGCCTCTCTTGAGGACCTCGAAACTTTAACCCGAATTTATCTGGAGATCCTCAAGCGTTTTTATGCTTGAGGTTGTCTTGCGCGCATCCAAACATAAATGGGAACACATCCGAAAATCAGGAACGAGCCCAAGTAAACAATCTCAGCACCGGCTCCTACAAAAGTCCAAAGTGAGTAAAAGATGGCAAGGATCGAGCCGAAAAGGGCTCGCCAAAATGCCCTCTTTTCCCAAAACTCCTTTTCCCGCAACAAAAACGTCATATCGGCAGCGGCTGAAAAAAGATAAGGGATCAGAACGGCAAAGGCCGTTAACTTGATGATAAACTCGAACTGTTCCACAAGACCTGCCTGGTAGTTCAGCATAAGGAGAAAAGAAACCAGAACGCTTGAAAAAATAAGGCCGAAGATGGGGAGTTTTTGGTCGGAAACGCGAGCAAAGACCCGAGGGAACAAGTTATCTTGAGCAGCCGCCATGGGGACTTGCCCTTGCAGGAGGATCCACCCGTTCAATGTCCCGAAGCAAGAAACAGCTGCGCAGAGAGCAATTAAAACACCTGCTTGAGAACCGAACATTTTTGCCGCCACCTCTGAAAAAGGCGCATTTGATGCTGCAGCCCCCTCCGGTGAGATGACTCCGAAGATCACCACGTTGATCCAAATATAAATGAGCGCCGTCAACAGCGTCCCTAGGATGGTCGCCCGCGGGATGGTCTTTTCAGGATTTTCTACATGGCCTGCCGGAATGGTTGCCGATTCAAGGCCAAGAAAACTAAACAAGGTCATGGCTGCTGCCGCATTAATGACATCAAAGCTGTTTTTTCCGGCGGTGAGTGGGGGATGAAAATTTTGTGCATCCATAAAGAAAATCCCCCCCATCCCGATCAGAATAAAAGGAATGATTTTAAAAAGCGTTACGACCAATTGAAGATTTCCGACACCCTTGAGACTCACCGAGTTCAGAAAGGTCAAACTCCAAAGCGTTACCAGGGAAATACTTAAGGAATAAAAGGGAGAAGAGAGAATCTCCGGAAACACGTAGCTCAGGAAGTTCACGAAAGCAACACAAACAGCTGCATTGCTGACCCAGTTCACGATCCAGTAAGACCAGGCCATTTGAAAGCCGATAAAGTCTCCAAAGGCTTTTCGGCTATAGGCATAAGGGCCTCCCGTCAAAGGTTCTCTCTGGCTTAAGCGACCAAAAACAAGAGCGAGAGCCATTGCTCCGAAAGAGGTGACAACCCACCCCAAAAGGCTCAAAGAACCGAAGGCCCCCAAGCTTGCAGGCAAAATAAAAATACTGGTTCCGATCATGTTGCCTACAACGAGAGCCGTTGTCCGCCAAAGGCCGAATTGTCTTTGTTCCGAGGCATAACTCATGATTTTATAATCCTTAAACTTTTAACGGCTTTTGCTCCTGGAAAAGAGCATTTTTGCGCTTGAGAAATGAAGTTCTTTTAACGACAGCTATCACCAAGAACAAGGAAAGTAAAGCAGATCCTAAGGAAATCCAGGCAACTGGCCTGAAAGTTTGATCATAAAAATACAGGGTAAGGCTAATGCTTGCAGCAGGGAGGATTGATTCAAGGGTACTCATCAGAGAAGCGGCGGCTCCCTTATGCCGAGGGGTATATCGAAAGGCCCGACTCGCTGTATTAGAGTACACCATCCCCGTTCCGATTGAATAGAGAGAGAGGGTCAAGATCAAAAACATTAAATGGCTCGAGAAGTTCTTTTGAACGAGAAACAAGAGAATAGAAGAGAGTGCGCACAAGGAAATCCCTGTTAAAAGCGTTCGATCGATGCCCCATCTTTTAATGAAAAGATAATTCATATATGCTCCCACGATAAAAACAAGCAAAAGGCCTGCTTGAACATTTCCGTAAAATTCAGGGGTATAACCGGCCTCATCTATAAACAAATAGGGTGCGACAGCACCGCAAGACCAATAACCTGCGGAAATGAGAGAGGACGTCAAAGCATAGGCGAGATAGCCCCAATTTCTTAAAAGATTCCCATAAACCTTTAAGTCTGAAGAGATCTTAAAAGATTTAGGGTCCTTAAGCTTTTCTGGTTCTCGAACCAACGCCCGCAAACAAAAAACGCATAAAAAAGCAAGAACGGCGACCAGAGCAAATCCCCATCGCCAGCTTGCGCGCGCCACCAAATACCCACCTAAAGAAGCACCGATGGCAGGAGCCAAAGCGATAACGCCGTAAATAAAAGAGAGGACGCGAGAGCAATCCTCTTCCCGATACAGATCTCGCATCAAGGCAATCCCTACAACCCAAGGCGCACCACTTCCAAATCCCTGAACAAATCTGAAAATAATTAATTCTTCGATACTTTGGGAGACGGCACATAGAAAAGCACCGGACGCATAGATGAGCATGCCCAAAGTTAAAATCCGACTACGCCCAAACCGATCAGAAAAAGGCCCGAACAAAAGACAGGAAAGGACAGGAGCAAAAAAGTAGCATGACAGTGTCCAACCGACGATTTCCTCGGTCGTTGAAAAATATCCGTTTAAAAAGGGAAGCGCCGGCAAATAAAGGTCCGTTGCAATTTCGGTCGTAAAAAGAGCCAGCATCACGAAAAAGGGCTCAACGCGATTTTTAAAGAGCGGTGGCTCTTTGACAAAGGCTAGGAGACGTCTTATCATTAGTCCAGTCATCGTTATTTGAAAGACCTCAAGGGTCTCCTAATCATCCTTCTCTTGACACGACTCAAGGTTCCGTGTCTTTTACCAATATCATTGACTAAAATCGGAGCAAAAACAAATGCTATCTTTTGTCTATCCGGGTCAAGGCTCGCAAGCCGTTGGAATGGGAAGAGATTTTTTTGATGCCTCTCTTGTCGCAAAAGAAACTTTCCAGGAGATTGACGAGGTTCTTCATCAAAACCTGAGCCAGCTTATGTTTGAGGGACCTCTTGAAGACTTAACGCTTACAGAAAATGCCCAACCCGCTCTGATGGCGGTCAGTCTCGCAATTCACCGAGTTTTGGAAAAAGAAGCCGGCTTTGATTTTGCCAATAAGGTTTCCTTCGTTGCGGGACATTCTTTGGGAGAATATAGTGCTCTTGCATCCACACAAGCGCTCTCGCTTGCCGATACTGCCCTTTTGTTAAAGGCGAGAGGCCGCGCCATGCAGGAAGCTGTTCCTTTGGGCCAAGGAACTATGGCCGCCCTTTTAGGCTCAACCCTTGATCAAGTGGAAGAAATTTGTTTGAGAGCCCGGGAAGGCCAAGTCTGTGAGGTTGCCAATGATAACTGCCCCGGTCAAGTCGTGATCAGCGGCCATACCGAGGCTATCACACGCGCCTTAACCATTGCCGCCGAAACCGGCCTTAAAAGGGCTTTAAAGTTGCCTGTGAGCGCCCCCTTTCACTGTTCCTTAATGGCACCGGCAGCCGACACCATGGCAGAGAAACTTGCGGCAAGCACCTTTAACAAACCCGTTGTTGCTCTGATCCCGAACGTCTCGGTAACTCCCGAACAAAACCCTCAAGCTTTAAAAAATCTCCTCGTTCAGCAAATAACGGGTCGTGTCAGATGGCATGAGACGATCCTGACTCTTAAAGAATCGGGCGTGACTAAAATCGTCGAGATCGGAGCGGGGAAGGTTCTATCAGGCCTTGTGAAGCGAATTGATCCCGACCTTGAGGCGATCACCGTTAATACCCCTCAAGATGTCGAGACTTTCCTGAAATCAGTTTAATATAATTAAGGAGCCAACATGTTCGATCTTACAGGTAAAACAGCTCTTGTGACGGGCGCCTCGGGCGGCATCGGTCAAGGAATCGCACAAACCCTTCATAAGCTGGGTGCAACGGTCGCTCTCTCGGGCACGAGACGAGATGCCCTTGATGGGCTCGCAGCGGATCTTAAAGAACGCGTTTATGTTTTGTCTTGCAATCTCAAATCGGCAGAGGAGATAGAAAAATTAATCCCTCAAGCAGAAGAGACTTTAGGCCAGCTTGATATTCTCGTTAATAATGCAGGAATGACCAAGGATGGGTTGATCCTTCGCATGAAAGACGAGGACTTCGAGGATGTTCTTGCTGTTAATCTAACTGCCTCTTTTCGTCTGATGAGAGCGGCCGTAAAAGGCATGATGAAGCGCCGTTGGGGACGTATTATTAATATCAGCTCCGTTGTTGGGGTGACGGGAAATCCTGGCCAATCCAACTATTGCGCCTCAAAGGCAGGTCTTATCGGCCTTTCCAAATCTCTGGCTCAAGAGCTTGCCAGTCGAAATATTACCGTCAACTGCGTTGCGCCGGGCTTTATCGCCTCTTCCATGACGGAAGTGTTGACAGATGAGCAGAAGCAGCGTATCTCTGCCTCCATTCCGCAAGGCCGGATGGGGTCGCCCGAAGATATTGCCGCAGGCGTTGCCTACCTTGCCAGTAATGAAGCAGCATATGTGACAGGTCAGACCTTGCATATAAACGGCGGGATGCTGATGGTGTAAATTTGTTTGAACTCCAAGCAAAGTATGCTACATTTCCTTCCGTTGATTTAAACTTTGAAAAAGCTGTAACAACAGCTCTGAAGAAAAGGAAGAAAACAAATGAGTAATATTTCCGAGCGCGTAACCAAGATTATTGTTGAACAGTTGGGTGTTGAAGAATCAAAAGTAACACCAACCGCCAGCTTTATGGATGATCTCGGCGCCGATAGCCTTGACACCGTTGAAATGGTTATGGCTTTTGAAGAAGAGTTCAGCATCGAAATCCCCGATGATGCCGCTCAAAAAATTCGCACTGTCCAGGATGCGATTCAGTTCATCGAACAAAATGCTGCCTAGCACGCTATAAGGAGTACGAGACCTATGCGCCGCGTTGTTGTTACCGGACTGGGGATGGTGAGCCCTCTTGGCGCTGACCTGAAGACAACGTGGCGCCATCTTCTCGCGAACCAGTCCGGCATCCGAAAAATTACGGAGTTTGATGTCTCCGATATCCCAGCTCAAGTTGCGGGACTCGTCCCTCGAGGAGAAGGAGGCTTTAATCCCGATCTCTACATGGAGCCCAAAGAACAACGAAAAGTCGATCCCTTTATTCTTTACGGCGTTGCGGCCTCTGTTCAGGCTATCGAAGATTCGGGATGGAAAGCAGAGACAGAAGAAGAGCAAGGACGCACCGGCATCATGATCGGCTCGGGGATCGGTGGCCTTACAAGAATTTATGATGCTTCCGTGACTCTCCATGAACAAGGGCCGAGACGCGTTTCTCCTTTCTTTATTCCTTCCGCCCTGATCAATCTGGCTTCAGGACATGTTTCTATCCGGTATGGGTTTAAGGGACCGAACCATTCGGTCGTAACTGCTTGCTCCACGGGAGCGCATGCGATCGGAGATGCAGGACGCCTTATTCGGTCAGGGGATGCGGACGTCATGATTGCAGGTGGTGCTGAGGCTGCCGTTTGCAGACTGGGCCTTGCAGGTTTTGCCGCAGCAAGAGCCTTGTCGACCAATTTTAATGATACCCCCGAAAAAGCCTCTCGCCCCTGGGATCAGGATCGCGATGGATTTGTCATGGGAGAGGGTGCAGGCATTCTCGTCCTTGAAGAATTGGAGCATGCCAAGAAGCGCGGTGCTAAAATTTATGCCGAGTTGGTCGGATACGGACTCTCGGGTGATGCGCACCATATCACAGCCCCTCCTCAGGACGGGAACGGCGGCTACCGTTCAATGCGTATGGCCCTTAAAAATGCAGGATTAAATCCGGAGCAGGTGGACTACATCAATGCACACGGCACTTCTACTCCCCTCGGCGACGAGATTGAATTAGGGGCTGTCAGGCGCCTCTTGGGTGAAAATGCGGCGCGGGTTTCTATGTCCTCTACCAAATCAGCCATCGGTCACCTTCTGGGAGCTGCAGGCGGTGTTGAGGCCATTTTTTCCGTCATGAGCCTCATCGATCAAGTTGTTCCTCCGACTCTCAACCTGGAAAACGTCTCCGATTCCTGCCAGGGAATCGATCTCGTTCCCTTGAAGGCGAAAGAACGTCCCGTAAAAGTGGCTCTATCTAACTCTTTTGGCTTCGGCGGGACCAACGCATCGGTTGTGTTTAAAGCCTTTGAAGGATAAAAAGCGCTTCTCTTCCTATCCCTTCTATCTGGCCTTCAGCCTTGTTTCCTCTTTTTCCTTAATTCAAGGGGGACTATTGTATTATTCGGCTCTGGTCGCACCACAAGTCATTCGAAGCCCGCAAGAAGTCGTGATCCCTCCGAATGCCTCTCTTAACTCTATTGCGCAGACATTACACAAGACAAAAATCATCGACTCTCCTTTTCTTTTTAAGGTATCCGCAAAACTTATGGGTCTTTCGAGCTCTTTAAAAGCGGGAGAATATCTCTTTGAGCCCCCCCTTTCTCTTGCACAAGTCATCCGAAAACTCTCTCAAGGCGATGTTCTTCTCAACAAGGTAACCTTGGTGGAAGGAAAAACCTCCGGAGAACTTTTTGCTCTTCTTGAAAATCTACCGAAACTAAAAGGCGTCTTACGAGAACCTCTTCCGGAAGGTTCCTGTCTTTCTGAAACCTACGCTTACACCTATGGCGAAGCGAGAGAAAGCCTTGTAGAGCGGATGCAAAAAGCCCTCCTCTCTCTTAAAGAAGAAACTGAAAGAAAAGGTCTTCTCCCGCCGGCTCCCCTGACGTCTTTTGACGAGGTTGTGATTTTGGCGTCCCTCGTCGAGAAAGAAACGGCGCTGCCGCAAGAACGTCCGCACATTGCGGCCGCCTTTTTAAACCGGTTGAAAGCAGGAATGCGTCTTCAATGTGATCCCACAGTTCACTATGCCCTTTTTTTAGAAAAAGGACGTCCCCTCAATCAAGGCCTCTCGAAAACGGATCTTCATTATCCGTCCCCTTATAACACCTACCTGATCCAAGGACTCCCCCCGACACCGATTTGCAATGTCGGCAAAGATTCGATTCTTGCGGTCCTCAATCCAGCTCAAACGGATGACCTTTTCTTTGTTGCCAACGGCAGCGGCGGCCACATCTTTACAAATTCATCTCGGGAGCATCAAAAAAATCATCATCATTGGCGCAAAATCCGAGAAGAGAAAAAAAGAAATTCCTAAAATCTTTTTGAAAGCCAAATTGCTGCTTGGGAACCTACTTTAATGAGCCCTTTAAGAAGAAAGTAACCTGTTGTTTCTTCTGCCCCCAAGGCAAGACCGATATCCCGATGCTCAAGCTCTTCTGACCGGAATTTCTTGATTTGAGATTTCAGGGCTTCCTCCTCCCCTATGTCTTCAAGAATTTTTTCTTGTTCGGCATAATGGGCGTCGATGACCTCTTCAACGGCCACCGTACACGCCATGGCCGCTTTTTCACCCAACCGTGCCGTCAGAAAACCCAAAGCATATCCTGCTGCATGCCATAGGGGAGACAAGGCAGTCGGACGCACCCGTCTCTCCACAAGCAGACGATTAAAAGCTTCCAAATGTCGTTCTTCCTGATGCGCCATATGCTCGATGGTTTTTCCACAAGGCGCGTTTCTCAAGACCGCTAGTTGCCCTTCGTAAATACGTTTGGCTCCGTATTCCCCCGCCTGATTAACGCGAATCATTTCAGAGACCAGTTCTCGAGGAGGCTTTTTCATCGACACCCCTTCTTTTGGAAGTAAATCATCAGACCGAGGGTAAAGAGGGAGTAGAGAACATTGTACCCTGCCATGGAAATGCCGAAGAAAGACCAGGCAACCTCTGCACAAGAAACAGGCTGAAGTTGGAGAAGCTGCTCAGTCACTTGAGCCGTAGACCCAAAGTCAATCGACGGTCTTTGACAGATACGAGGCTCTGGGATGAAATGGTACTCCACCAGAACTTGATAGAAAGCAACCCCCAAGTTCCCCAGGTAAAGAGCAAAAAGTGACATTTTTGACCAAATCATCCCTTGGAAAGACAAAATAAAATAAATCAGGCCGGAGACTCCCGCAATTCCCCAGAAAAAATACCGCTGATAATAGCAAAGGGCACAAGGCCTGAGACCGAAGAAATGCTCGGAGATATACGCAAAGATAAGGGAAGCGAGGGATGTTCCTAAAATATAGAGAATCAAGTATCGGCGCTGAAGTATCATGATTTTCCCCAAAAATTAGATTTGGGTGTAGTTTACCAAAGATATTTAATCACCACAAATCCGATGACAAGCGCACTCACCCCGACTGTCGTCACGAAACCCAAGTTCCTGTCGATGTATTCTTTAATTTCTGCACCGAAATTCCGAAGCAAAGCTGCAAGCATAAAAAATCGAAACCCTCTCGCAATGATGGAGGCAGAAAGAAAAGTTGCCATATCCAGCTTTGCAATACCGCTTGCAATGGTCACGATCTTATAGGGGATCGGTGTCAGACCTTTTAAAGCCACAATCCAGAACCCCCAGTTGCGAAAACCTTCCATGGCTTTCTCAATGGAATCCTGCATCCCGTAGGTGGTCACGATCCATTCTCCCACCGTCTCATAAAGGGCAAAACCGATATAATATCCTAAAAGCCCTCCGATCACGGAGGAAAGAGTACAGAAGATTGCCAGACGCCATGCCTGTTCCCGTTGCCCGAGAATCATAGCGATATAGAGAGGATCGGGGGGGATGGGAAAAAAAGAACTCTCGGCAAAGGCAACGGCGATCAACACCCATAGAGCATTAGGGCGCGTTGAATATCCCATGATCCAATCATAACTACGCCGTAGCATTTTTCCCCAAAAGTATCCAAACCTAGAGAATTCCTAGCATCTCGCTACGTAAAAAGCAATTTTTTTATACGCATAGAAAGCCATGGGACTTGCCCCATGAAGTGTTTTCTTGATCTCTTTTCGAAAGCATGATTGCTTTTGCCTTACACAAAAAGTAATGGAGATTATGATAAGGCTTATAACCCAAAACCTAAGTGCAGGTTAGTTCTACACTTTATTGATGAAATGGGACATTTTGTGAATGGAAAAAACCAAAATTTGGCTCTGGAAAGCCTATGGCCCTGTACGCCGTTAAATCCTTGCCTAGCATCTGGGTGGCTGTCATGACGCAAGCCTCACAAAGACAGGTGACTTCAAAAAAGATCAAACCTTTGTCACGGATGATTGGGCCAACTCTCACAGGGGGGGGATCCCTAAAAAATCGGTTTTTTTACAGGGAAAGACTAAATGCCCTTGATCAAGAGCGACACTGCTCGCACGAGACGAAATCTTACGAAAGTTAGGCGAAAGACTCAAGCAGGTTCCCGGTCCTTGAGAAGGATCGACTTCTCTCTTCCCCTTTCCTCTAGCCTCTTAATCCCTCAAATCTTTCAATCCTACCAGGACGCTTTCATATCTATGTTTTGTTAAGTGCTGCCAAAAAAGTAAGATGTCAATGTAAATTTGCAGAGAAAGAGAATCAACATGAGGAAATTCAAAATTATACTCTCTAAATTCTGATGACCTCGAACGAGATACAATATGCGATTGAATGCTTATCTCATCTTCGAGAAGAGGTAAGAAAGGATACCGTTCAGACAAAGCCGGCCTTTCGAGGTTGTTCGGAGCCGGCCGTTTTCTAACATTAAGAGATCTTCTTCGAGGAGAAAGAGAAGAACCCCTTCTTCAAAAAAAGCACCCGGAGGCAGAGAAACACCTTCCTTTAACCGTAATCCCATCATCAGCTTTTCTTTAAAAATCTCACGAGGCTCAAGGACGACTTCTTCCTCAAGGCCCGATCCTTTTCGCTTTACATGATCAAGCCAGGTTTCGGGCGCTCGATACCCTTTAGTTGCAAAACGTCGTTCTCCCATGGTGAGCCTCCCGTGCGCACCAGGGCCGATCCCCGCATAGTCCTCACTCCGCCAATAGGCAAGGTTATGTCGGGATTCTTCATCTGCACCACGAGCGTGATTCGAAATCTCATAAGCCGGGAGACCGGCCTTCCCTGTCAATTCTTGCGTGAGGTCATAAAAGTCGGCTGCGAGGTCCTCTCCCGGTGTCAAAATCGCTCCTCGTTCATGAAGAGTATAATAAGCCGTTCCGGGCTCGATTGTCAGCTGATAAAGGGAAAGGTGACCAGAAGCCATCTTCAAGGCTTCGTTAAGTTCTTCTTTCCACTCCTTCAAAGTTTGTTGATGACGGGCGTAGATCAGATCAAAAGAAAACCGATCAAAGAGGGATGAGGCTATCCGAATAGCTTCTTTTGCCTCTTCAACACCGTGAAGGCGTCCGAGAACTTTAAGGTCTGTCTCTCTTAACGATTGAATGCCGAGGGAAACCCGATTCACCCCTGCCTGTTTGAAAGCCCTAAACTTTCTCGCCTCAACGGAATTCGGATTGGCCTCCAACGTAATCTCGAGATCGAGAGCCGGCGTCCATTGACGAGAGGCTTCTTCAATCAGGGCTGAGACTGTGGATGGCGCCATAAGGGAGGGCGTGCCACCCCCAAAGAAGATCGACTTAAGAGTTCGCCCCTTTGTTTTTTCAGCCATTGAGCGAAGATCCTGGAGAAGAGCCGCTTGCCAAACATTTTCCTCGATCTTAGCTCGCACATGGCTGTTAAAGTCACAATAAGGGCACTTAGAGGCACAAAATGGCCAGTGAATGTAAAGAGAAAGCGTGTCCATACCGAGAATCCTTTGTTCAGATTCTCCCTAGCGCCTTTAGCACCTTAACGCAAGGAAAAGGGTTAATCCTTGCGTCTTATCTTGATTTTATTACGCTGAGATTTTTGATCTTTCGGCCGCGGCATAGTGATAGAAAGAACTCCCTTCTCGAGCGAGGCTACAACGCTGCCGGGATCAGGGTCGAAAGGAAGTCGGACGGTTCTGGAAATCACGCCGTATCGTCTTTCCATAAAATGGAAATTTTCTCCCTCTTTTTTAGATTCTTCTTTTCTGTGACCTGTAATCGTCAACGTTCCTTGATCCAGCGTTAATTCGATATCTTCTTCGTTAACACCGGGGACCTCCGCCTTAAGCTCAAGCCCCCCATTCGTTTCTTTCAGGTCGATCTTGATCTGACTTTGCCAGTCTTTAAAGTTTCTCCAATGAAAAAATTCTTCGAAATCCTTGAAAGGATCAGATGCTTCGGAAGAAGACTTGGATCCGAACGGGAAAAGAGGATGAAATGCCATGATTCGTCTCCTTTTTCTTGTGATCTTTTTTAGTGTGTACCTTTGTATTTTAATTGTAAAGACCTTCTGTGAGGAAGGTCTTTAGCATTTGAAGGGCCTTGCCTCGATGGGAGATGAGGCTTTTTTCTTCTGCCGTCATCTGAGAAAAGGTTTTTTGGAATCCTTGAGGCATAAAAATCGGGTCATACCCGAACTGTCTTCCTTCTCTCGGCGGAAAAACGAGGGCACCTTCGATGACTCCTTCGAAAAAGAAAGAGCCTCCTGACGGAAGGACTAAAGCAAGAACGCATTTCATGCGCGCTTTCGGATTTTCGGCAACTGAACCGAGGGTCTGTAAGTACTGAAATGTTTGTGAGAACCCGCCGTGCTCGGCCGCAAACCTGGCTGAGAAAAGTCCTGGTGCTCCTCCCAAAGCCTCAATCTCGAGACCTGAATCATCCGAAAGACAAGCAAGTCCCGTCAAATCGACACATGTTTTTGCCTTTAAAAGAGCATTTTCCTCGAACGTGGTGCCCGTCTCTTCAATTTCCGGAAGGGTGTAATCACTTGCAGACGTAATTTTTAAGTCGATCCCTAAAAGAACCTGTTGCATCTCAAAGAGCTTTCCCTTGTTTGTCGACGCCAGGACAAGGGTCTTTTCAGGGAAAAGAGTCATGCGATTCCCAGAACTTTCTTTTGTAGTTTAACAAGATAATCACATCCGTCTCTTGCAAGCTCCAACATGCTCAAAAAATCCTCCTCGTGATAGGGATTCTTTTCGGCGGTTGCTTGAATCTCCACGATTCCACCTCGTCCCGTGAGCACAAAGTTTGCATCAGACTCCGCTTGACTATCTTCAAGATAATCGAGATCAAGGACGGCCTGGCCCTGATAGAGACCGCAAGAAACTGCCGCCACATGATCCTTGAGGGGCAGCATTGTTAAAATCTTTTGATCTTGAAGGGTTTGAAGAGCTTGATGTAGCGCGACAAAAGACCCCGTAATCGCTGCCGTGCGTGTTCCTCCGTCTGCTTGAATAACATCACAATCGATCTTGATTTGGCGCTCTCCTAAAGCCTCCAAGTCGATAACGGCCCTTAGAGACCTTCCGATCAGCCGTTGAATTTCCTGAGTTCTCCCCGTTTGTTTGCCTCGAGCGGCCTCTCGATCCGTTCGCGTTTGTGTAGACCTCGGCAACATCCCGTATTCGGCCGTAATCCACCCCGTTCCCGTTCCTTTTAAGAAAGGAGGTACACGCTCTTCAACGGTTGCCGTACAAAGGACGTGGGTATTCCCGAATCGGGTCATACAAGAGCCTTCCGCATATTTTGAAAATCCTGCTTCAAGACGAATGTCTCGGATTTGAGTTGCTGTTCTGCCCGAAGGACGCATTTGAGAAAATCCTTTCCTAAAATTGAAAATATTGACGATTTCCTTCACCGTTACTACATTTTAAAAGAGATTGAAAAGGTTTTATCATGTTAGAGCAGTTGAACGAGAGATCCCGCGAGATCTTTCGAATGATTGTAGATGCCTATTGCCAGACGGGATCCCCCGTCGGATCTCGTGCTCTTTCTGATCGTTTGGGAACCTCTCTTTCTTCAGCCACAATTCGAAACATCATGTCTCAACTGGAAAAAGCAGGCCTTCTTTACTCCCCCCACACAAGCTCAGGCAGACTTCCAACTCTTGACGGGTTGAAGCTTTTCGTCAACGGACTTCTTCAAGTGGGTGAATTGGCCGCAACCGATCGCGAGCATTTGGCAGAACGGTCTCACCTTCACGGAAAAAATCTAGAAACGGTTCTTGATGATATGGTCACCGCGCTCTCAGGTCTTTCAAAGTGCGCGGGCGTCGTGATTGCGCCCAAACAGGAAACAACCCTGAAACATATCGAATTCGTGGCCCTTGGGGGCGGACGCACCTTGGTTGTCCTAGTCACCGAAGACGGTCATGTGGAAAACAGGCTCATCGAGTTCCCTTTAAATCTGCCCGTCTCGGCTCTCATTGAAGCGGGGAATTATCTGAATGCCCGTCTTCAGGGGCGAACCTTATCCGATGTCAAACAGATGGTTCTCAAAGAACTGCAGGACCATCAAAATGCTATCGATGCCCTTTCAAAAAAAGTTGTCGAGGAAGGCCTCGCCGTGTGGACCCACGACGACAGTGAAAGCTCTCTCCTGATTCGTGGTCAATCATATCTCTTGAACGACGTAGATCCTCAGGAAGACTTAGAACGTCTTAGATTGATCTTTCAGGGATTAGAGTCGAGAGAGAACTTCCTCAAACTTCTGGAGGCTTCGATTGAAGCTGAAGGCGTCCAAATTTTTCTAGGCGCCCGAAATCATCTCTTTTCCATGTCGGGATGCTCGATAGTCATCGCCCCTTATAGAAATAAGCGAGAACAGATTGTAGGAGCAATCGGCGTCATCGGTCCCACGCATATTCATTATGCCCGGATCATTCCGATGGTTGACTACACGGCCCAACTCATTCAAAAAGCATTAAGTGAATAAGGAGATCACCATGTCGAAGAAAAAAATCGATCTGAAAAATCATAAAGAAAAAGAAGAAATAGCTCAGAAAGTAGAATCACCCAAGCTCGTCGAAGAAGACCTTGAGAAGAAAATTGCGGAGCTCAAAGATCAACTATTGAGAGCAATGGCAGAGACGGAAAACACCCGAAAGCGCACTCAAAAAGAAAAGGAGGAGACGGTAAAGTATGCCATCGCCAACTTTGCCAGGGACCTAGTGTCAGTGGTTGATAATTTAAACAGAGCTCTTGAGACCATCAAAGGAGAGGACAAGGACCTTTCTCCGGAAGTTAAATCCCTCAAGGAAGGGATTTTGATGACGGAAAAAGATCTTCTTAAGACGCTCGAGAAATACGGCATCAAAAAAATTCATCCTCTGGGAGAGAAATTTGACCATAATTTTCATCAGGCCATGTTCGAAGCAGCGTCAGACGACCACGGGGAAGGTCATGTCATGCACGTGATGCAAGCAGGCTACACTCTTCATGAGAGGCTCTTGAGGCCCGCCCTTGTAGGAGTCTCAAAAGGAAAAGACCAAAAAACTTCTTAAAAGTGATCGGGGGCGGGACCAACAACTTTAGGTCCTTCGGGGGTAATCTCTAAGACCGCAAGCCCTCGTTCGGTCGTCCCATCAGTCTTGAGGCGAAAGACGCCGTCAATTCCCGAAAACCCTCGTTCATGAACGATAGAAGCTCTTTTAAAAGGACTTTGTTTATCCTCGCGAATCAATGAAGCCGCCAAAGAAACCGCATCATAGGCCAACGTTGAAATACGCTCGGTAGATCCACTGTAGAGTTTTTTATGATCCCGTTCAAAATCAATTCGTTCCTGAGGGTCGCTTGCCGCGAACCAGGCTCCTTGCAAAAACGAATCCCGATAAGAATCGGGATTATCCCAAAGGCCCGTTCCCAGAAGCCTTGCCGAGCCGATCTGAAAATCATAATATGTTAAGTTTTCACGCAGGTGAGTAAGCTCGGATCCCGTGACGGGCAGAAGAAGAGCATCGAAGGGAACGGTTTTTAACATCTCGAGGTCAGGACCGATGTTTTCGCCGTTCCCCGTATATTCAATAAGGCCCACAAGCTGAATCTGGCCTTGGTTAAAGAGGCGACGCACTTCACCCGAAATTAATTTTCCGTAGGCTGTTTTGGGTATGATTGCGACAAGGCGCTCAAGCCCTTTACTTTTGGCAAAAAGAGCGATTCGTCGTGCTTGCTCGCTCGGAGAAAACCCGAGACTGAAAATACCGTCCCCAGCCACTGAGCGATCGGAAGAAAAAGAAAAAACAGGGAGGCGTTTTGTGCGTACATCTCCAGCAATGGCCCGAACTTCATAAGCAAAAACGGGGCCTAAGATGGCCTTCACGGAATCCCTCTCAAGACTCTTGAGGGCGGCCTTTGCACCTTCTGCTGTTCCCGCCGTATCTTTGATGGTCAGTTCAAGAGATTCATCCGCATTCTCGAAAAGGCTTTGCTCGGCTGCCTCTTTCATAGCTCGACCGAGAGAGGCATGTTGTCCTGTCAGAGGCAAAAGGAGGGCGACTTTCACAGCTTTTGCTTGGATGGGTTTCATGGAGGGAAGCATGCGCTTTTGAGAGAGAGGCTTTTGGGGGACGGACTCTTCCTCTATCATAGTTTGACAACCGCTCAGGAACAGGGCAGAAAAGAGAAAAAGCCATAGGGCTTTTCGGGAATTGATCAATGACACGTTTTTCCTCCGATGCGCATGGGACAAAATTGCCTTCAAAGCCTAGCGAAACTCAAGCGGCTTGTAAATATCCCCCAGGCCTTTATTTGATTGCAACCCCCATTGGAAACTTGGAGGATATTACCTTAAGGGCTCTGGCCCTTTTTGAGCTTGCGGACATCATCTACTGCGAAGACACTCGTGTCAGCCGAAAATTACTGGACGCTTATTCGATTAAAAAATCTCTGAAGACATACCATGACCATAATGCCGATGAAGTTAGGCCCCGCATTTTGGAATCCTTAAAAGAAGGCAAGAGAGTCGCTCTCATCAGTGACGCGGGTACGCCCCTGATTTCCGACCCCGGTTACAAGCTTGTCAAGGCGGCCGTTGAAGAAGGATTTTACGTAACGTCCTTGCCTGGAGCGAATGCGGCTGTCACAGCTCTCACCTTGAGCGGACTTCCTCCTCACCCCTTTTGTTTCATAGGCTTCCTGCCGTCCAAGCCAGGGCCTGCCGAATCTCTTTTGGAAGATTATGCGGGAAGTTCCGCAACCCTTCTTTTTTATGAGTCCCCTCAAAGACTTCTAAAAACGCTCAAAATCTGTTTAAGGATTTTGGGAAATCGTCAAGCGGCGGTTGCCCGAGAACTCACCAAAAAATTTGAAGAAGTCAGACGAGGAGCTCTCGAAGATCTTATCTCACATTATGAAATGCACGGAATGCCGAAAGGAGAGATCGTCCTTCTTATCGAAGGAAAAAAGAAAGAGTCGGATTCTATAGATCTGGAAGGCTTCGTTAGAAAAGCTCTGAAACACTTAAGCCTGAAAGAGGCCGTTAAAGAGATTCAGAAAAAAACCAAACGCCCGAGAAAAGAAATCTATGAGATGGCCTTAAGGATCAAAAATGACGGATGATAATTCCTATCGACGGGGGACATCCGCTGAGACCTTCGCGGCTCTCCTCTTACAGCTGCAAGGGTACCGAATTTTGGAAAGACGTTTTAAAACTCCCTTAGGAGAAATCGATTTGATTGCCAAGCGAGGCCGGTGGCTCGTCTTTGTCGAGGTGAAACGACGGGAAACCCTTGAAGAGGGTCTCTATGCTGTCTCGCTCCGTCAGCAAAAGCGCATTCAAAATGCAGCGCTCCTTTTCCTTAAAAACAGAAAAAAATTTCAGCATCTTGGCATGCGATTCGATGTCATGGTAATGATGCCTTGACGGTTTAAACATTTGAAGAATGCGTGGTATGCTGCCTTCTGAAGAGGAGATGAAAATGAAAGAAAAAAGTCTGATCTTAACACTCAGTGCTGCAACCTTGATATTATCGGGATGTGCTCCCGTCGTTTTCATGGGAGGTGCGACGGCTGTAGTAACAGCTGCCTCTGAAGAGAGAAGCATCGGCGGCGTGTTGTCGGATACGGAAATCAAAGCAAGAATTCAATATCTTCTCGTCAATCACTCACCCGATGCTTTCAACAGCGTCAACGTAGTCGTTCGTCAGGGACGTGTTTTATTGACGGGACTTGTGAATAAAAAACAAGATCAAATTGATGCTGTCCGCTTTGCTTGGCAAGCCAAGGGCGTCAAGGAAGTCATCGATGAAATTACGACGAAAGGAGAAGGCGGATTTAAAAATTATGCCAAAGACAGCTGGATCACAACCCAGCTCAAGTCAAAACTTTTGGCTGAAAATAATGTTCGTTCTCTGAATTACGACGTTCACACGGTCGGCGGCGTTGTCTATATCATGGGAATTGCGCAAAGTCAGGATGAGCTTAATCTTGTCGTTTCAATTGCCAGAAGAATTGCGGGCGTGCAACATGTGAAAAGCTTTGTGACTCTCAAAGACAATGCTCCAGCCCCCTTGCCGACAAAGCCTCAAAATGATGAGGACTATGTTCCCAGCTTCAAGAGAGGACAACGTGAGCCGGGCCCTCAAAGACCTGATGCCGCTTCCGAAGATTCGGCTTTTGACGACTAGATCTTAAAAAAACCCGCTTAAACGGGTTTTTCTCTCTAGGATTCTTTTTAAACTCCGATAAAATAAATAAAAAATCAGGGAGTGCTTTATGGTTGCACGTATTAAAACCGTTGCCTTTCAGGGGATCGAGCCTATCACCATCGATGTTCAGATCCAAATCTCAGAAGGACTTCCTTCTTTTGCAATCGTCGGATTGGCCGATAAAGCCGTTGCAGAATCCCGAGAGCGGGTGAGATCGGCACTGCAGTCCATGGGGCTCTCTTTGCCACCTAAACGTATTACCATCAACCTCTCTCCCGCCGACCTTCAAAAAGAAGGCAGCCACTATGACTTGCCGATAGCCATCGGTCTTTTGGCAAGCCTCGATGTTCTCCCTAAGGAGGAAATTGCGTCTTATTTGGCCGTCGGTGAGCTGGCTCTTGACGGTCGAGTCAGCTCGGTGACGGGTGTCCTGCCAGCCGCAATTCATGCCTCGTCTTTAGGCTTAAGCCTTATCTGCCCGGAATCTACGGGAAGTGAAGCCGCTTGGGCAGAGGGGATCGAAGTTTTAGCTCCCTCAACCCTTCTTGCGCTCGTCAATCATTTTAAAGGACGTCAGGTTTTGCCCGCCCCCGAGGCCAAAATTGAATCTCTCCAAAACTCACCCTTGGATCTCGTTGATATAAAAGGCCAAGAATCGGCCAAAAGAGCGCTCGAAATTGCAGCGGCAGGCAGCCACAATCTCTTAATGATGGGACCTCCGGGAGCGGGGAAATCCATGTTGGCCGCGCGTCTTCCCACATTGCTTCCGCCCCTGACACCCGAAGAAGCCCTTGAAGTTACCATGATTCATTCGGTTGCAGGCTTCCTTCAGGAAGGCCGACTTTTGAGGGTTCGCCCTTTCAGGGATCCCCATCACTCTGCTTCTCTCCCCGCTATGGTTGGGGGCGGCCATAAAGCTCAACCGGGTGAAATTACGCTCGCCCATAACGGTGTTCTTTTTCTGGACGAGTTGCCTGAATTTCAAAGAGGAACCCTCGAGGCTCTGAGGCAACCTCTTGAAACAGGTCAAGTCACGGTCTCCCGTGCCAATGCCCATATTACTTATCCCGCCAGATTCCAACTTGTAGCCGCCATGAATCCTTGCCGATGCGGTTATCTAGATGATCCCGAGCGCGCCTGCAGCAGGGTTCCGAAATGTGCGCTTGACTATCAAGCCAAACTTTCAGGTCCTCTTTTGGACAGAATCGATTTCCATGTCTTCGTGCCGGGCGTCAAGGCCAGTGATCTTTCTCTTCCTTCTGCAAAAGAAGGAAGCCGTGAGATCTCGACACGAGTCTTGAAAGCCAGAGATTTTCAAGAAAATCGCTACAAGTCTCTTGTAGCCAATCAAAACATTAAGGTAAATGCTCAAGCCTCTGGGAAACTGCTCGAAGAGGTCGTCGTGTTGGGAAGAGATTCTCAGATCCTTTTAAATCAGGCAGCAGAAAAGATGAAACTTTCCGCGAGAGCCTATCACCGTGTCCTGCGGGTGGCTAGAACGATTGCGGATTTGGAAATATCGGATGCGGTCCTCTCTCACCATCTTTCTGAAGCTCTCACTCTTCGAAATGGTTCGCTCGGGTAGACTTTAAGCCGCGAGATCAAGCAGCGAGTTTACCCCGTAAAGAGTGAGTCTCGTCGGATACCCTTTGACGGGATGGCTACCGCAAGAAACAAATCTCTTTCTGAGAAAAGGGCCTAAATAATGATAGGTCTCTTCTGATAAGAGAATAGGAGTTCTTACCTCCTTTGTCATTTGCTCAAGGCGCGCTGCTAAATTTACCGTTTGAGAAATGACGGTCAGTGCGCTTCTCTCACCGTCTCCCAGGCAGCTGATTTGAACAGAGCCCCGATGAATTCCGATGCCGAAAGAAATTTCTTTAAGTTCTCTTAAAAGCAAAAAAGAGGCTTTCACCGCATCATCAGGATGTGTCGGGAAAACAGCCATCAAGCCGTCCCCCATATATTTATCAATAAAACCTCGATGTTTTCGAATGCAGACGCTCACCGTTTGATAAAACGCTTGCAGATGCTCATGGGTTGCAACCTTGCCTCTGGCTTGAGAAAAGGCTACAAAATTTCGAAGGTCCAAGAAAAGGATAGTCATCTCCTTTTCAACAAACTCGTTGCCTTCTAAAAGAGCGTCTGCGCTTTTTTCAACAAGCGACAAATATTCCGTCGGAACAAATTTATGAAAGAGTTTTTCAATGGATCGCAAGCGCTTTTCCATATGGAACAAAAAGATCGCGAGGAACGCGCTGAGAACTAAGAAGAAAATAGAAAGGAAAGCGGTCATGAATAAGCCTTAACTAAATTCATGACACTTTATCACTTATGTACAATTTGTCAAGTTTTAAGGATCAATGCGCATGTCAAACTTTTTATAGATCGGGCTCAACCAACATTTTGACCAACACTTGGTCGAGCCACGTTTCGTATTCGTCTGAAGTCCATCCTTGCTCGATGACAAACAGACGGTACATATCGCGTCCTGTGAAGGCCCAGAGGATATCGCGAGCCTTGGAGAGGGAAAGCTCTTTGAGGAGGGCGCCCTCTTTTACGATCCTTTTAACGCTCTCTTCCTGGCGTTTGTAGCGGCGCTGCTCTCTTTCTTTTTCAAGCTCTTTGAATTCAGGCGCTAAAAGAGAAGCGCCTCGAAAAAGATCCATTTGCGCTCTCTCAGCATCGTATAGTTGCCGAGCAATTTTAGCAGAGAGAGCGAGATGTGTTTTTGCTGATTTTTCTTGCATGGCCTCTTTTACAAGAGCCTCAAATTGGCCTGGCGGGAGCGCTTCATCCATTAAAGCACGCAAGATGCCGCGCTTGGATTGAAAAAGAGAATAAATCGTGGGCGCTGAGACGTCTGCTGCATGGGCGATTTGTTCTATTGTCACCCCTTCAAAGCCCTTAGACTGAAAGAGTAATTTGGCTGAGGCAAGAATACGGCTTCTTGTTTGAATAGCCTTCGCTTGTCTGGCCTCCGAATGATAAATTCTTTTTTTGCGACTTGACATATTAATTATAGTATACAATATCCATTTTAAATATTAGATATAGCTTCATATATTTAATATGAACTGTCAACAGCCCTCCCGAAGGAGACCACGATGAACCAAAAGAATAGAGGCCTCGCTCAAAAATTTTACACCGCATTCGGAGAAAAAAATGTTGAGGCCATGGAAAAATATCTGCACCCCGACATCGAACTTATCACCCCCTTCTCACACCTGCAGGGAAGAAAAGCCTATCTTGAGGCTGCAAAGGGCTTTATGGCATTTTTTAATGGGGTCACTATACGCGCCACGTTTGATGAGGAAGATCAGGTCGTCGTTGTTTATAATTTAGAGTGCGGGCCCATCGGAGACGTTTCTGCCGCGCACTCATGACATTTCAAGAAGGGCTCATTACGAGAAATGAACTTTTCCACGATACGGCTCCTTGGAATAGAGTAAGGGATGAACTTTTGGCATAGAAATCTGGGGTTGAGCTGAGTCCAATTTTAGGTAGGAAAGACACAATTAAGGTGACAACATAAGTCGATTTCCTATTCCTACGGGCCCTGAGAAATATGCTCTGATCAAGAGGCTAGCATGGGACCCAGCTTTTTTCCGGCCAAAATATGGATATGAAAATGAGGCACTTCCTGGCCGGCGTTGACCCCGCCGTTTGAGATCAACCGATACCCGTCCTCAAGCGCCAGATCTTTAATGACTTTCGAAACGGCTCGGTAAAAGCCCGTTATTTCTTCAGGACTAGCATTTGCATAAAAGTCATTGGCGGAGACATAGGCTCCTTTCGGAATCACGAGAATATGAACGGGGGCTTTGGGATGAATGTCATGGAATGCAAGAGCAAAAGGGTCTTCATAAAGGCTATTGCATGGAATCTCCTTTCGGAGAATTTTGGCAAAGATATTATTCGAATCATAGGCCATATTCCGCGTCTCTTTTCTTAAAAAACGTGACAAATCAAATAAACTCAAGTATTTTTGGGGCAAAATGTCATGTTACGTCAAGGAGAAAGCATCATGACGGAAAAATTTTGGGATCAATGGCACGGGACGACGATTCTGTCCATTCGAAAGGACGGTAAAGTCGTCGTGGCCGGAGACGGTCAGGTGACTCTCGGTTCCATCATGCTCAAATCGAATGCGCGCAAAGTAAGACGCCTTGGGAGTGGGCAAGTCATTGCGGGCTTTGCCGGTGCTACGGCCGATGCTCTTACTCTCTTCGAACGCTTGGAAGCAAAGCTTGAACAGTATCCCTCTCAGCTAGCGCGTGCCTGTGTCGAATTGGCCAAGGATTGGCGAACGGATAAATATTTGAGACGTCTCGAAGCCCTTATGGCTGTTGCGGATAAAGAGGGATCTTTTATTTTGACAGGCAACGGAGATGTTCTGGAGCCTGAAGACGGAATCATCGGAATCGGCTCAGGTGGGGCATACGCACTTGCAGCTGCTCGCGCTCTTTTCGATCAACCTCTTTCGGCAGAAGAAATTGCCAAAAAAGCCATGAGCATTGCGGGAGATTTATGTATTTATACCAACCATAACGTTGTGATTGAGAGCTTGTGATATGAAATCTTTTACCCCCCGTGAGATCGTCTCAGAACTGGACCGCTTCATCGTCGGCCAAAAAGAAGCCAAGAAAGCGGTTGCAATTGCCCTTCGAAATCGTTGGCGTCGCCTCCAAGTCCCTGAGGACCTTAGAGAAGAAATTCTTCCTAAAAACATTCTGATGATCGGCCCCACAGGCGTCGGTAAGACGGAAATCTCAAGGAGACTTGCGAAATTAGCAGATGCGCCTTTTATCAAGGTTGAAGCCACCAAGTTCACGGAAGTAGGGTATGTAGGACGAGATGTTGAGTCGATTATAAGGGACCTTATTGAAATCGCCATTTCCCAAGAGAAAGAACACCATCGCCAAGAAGTCACGGCCAAGGCCGAGACGGCGGCGGAAGAACGGCTTTTGGATGCTCTGGTCGGGGATACTGCAACGGCGGAGACCCGTGAGAAATTCAAAAAAATGCTGCGGGAAGAAAAGCTCTCAGATCGAGAAATCGAAATTGAGGTTGCCGACCACTCGACCCTTTCTATGCCAACGGTGGATGTGCCAGGCATGCCTGGTGCTCAAATGGGCATGCTCAATCTCGGAGATATTTTCGGAAGAGCCTTCGGGGGAGGGCGCACGAAAACCCGCAAGATGAAAGTACCCGATGCCTCTAAAATTCTCATCGAAGAAGAGTCTGACAAATTAGTGGATCAGGAAAAGGTAATTGCAAACGCTGTTGAAGCGGTTGAACAAAACGGCATCGTCTTTATCGACGAGATCGACAAAATCTGTGCCCGGGGTGAGAGGGCCTCCGCCGACGTCAGCCGAGAAGGAGTTCAAAGGGATCTGTTGCCTTTAATTGAGGGAACGTCCGTTGCAACAAAGTATGGCACTGTTAAGACGGACCATATTTTATTCATCACCTCAGGTGCCTTTCATTTAACGAAACCTTCTGAACTTCTCCCCGAACTTCAAGGACGGCTTCCCATTCGAGTTGAGTTAAGCGCTCTTTCTAAAGAGGATTTCAAACGAATT
>CAYUCY010000015.1:0-563 GCA_964443525.1 uncultured Thiotrichales bacterium | reverse complement strand
AACCCGAGGCTAGCTTGATAAAACAATACCAGGCACTTCTCGCAACGGAGGATTATCATCTCGAATTCACCGAAGATGCTATTCGGGAGATCGCAACTTTGGCGGCGGAAATTAATCAAAATGTTGAGAATATAGGGGCCCGTCGTCTTCATACGGTGATGGAAAAACTTCTGGAAGAAATCAGCTTTACAGCCTCCGACCATCCTGGCGAAAAGCGTATCATTGATGCGACCTATGTCGAGACCACTGTCCGCGAGCTTGCCCGCAATACGGACGTCTCCAAGTTTATCCTCTAATTTTTAATTGCTCTTTACATCAGAGATTTTTTTGATATCCTATTCTTATTAGAAAAAAGAAAGGGAGAGAAGAAATGAAAAAAAATTTATATACGATAATTTTAACCAGCTCTATTCTATCGGGAGTGAATACATCAGTTAGTCAGGCATCTAACCACGGCATGGAGCATCATTCTGTCGGAGGACACTCCATGATGGGACATCACTCAGCGGGCGGATACGGTATGGGATACCATTCTGTCGGAGGACACTCCATGATGGGACATC
>CAYUCY010000014.1:14988-27923 GCA_964443525.1 uncultured Thiotrichales bacterium | reverse complement strand
GTATACATTTCGATTTTATCGTCAAGTTATTGCGTGCCATCAAGTTAATAAAATTTCTTATCTGCCACGTTTTTATCTCTAATTATTTATCAGAGATTGTCATAAGCTCACCCCTGAAGAGATTGCTCAAAAAGCGGTTTCCATAAGCGCGCGGTCATACCTGATCTTTTGAATGCGTCTTTCATTTTATCTCTCGATTGCAAAGAATCTCTCAATCATAGTCCTTGATTTTTAAGGAACTTCCCGTCACCATGAGTGGAAAATAGAGGGAGTAGATCTTAAAGGATGTCTGAAGCACTCGAATTCGACGTGGTGATTGTGGGGGCGGGCCCCTCGGGCCTGTCGGCCGCTATTCGTTTAAAGCAGTTGTGTCAGGAAAAGAGCGTAGATATAAGCGTCTGCGTTTTGGAAAAAGGATCCGAGGTCGGGGCGCACATTTTGTCGGGAGCCGTGGTTGAGCCGCGAGCTCTTCAAGAGCTCTTTCCCGATTGGAAAGAGAGAGGAGCCCCCCTCAACACACCCGTAGAGCGAGATGAATTTTTGTTTTTAACGGAAAGCAAGTCCTTTCGTTTGCCGATACCGCCGCAAATGAACAATCACGGCAATTATATTATCTCTCTTGGGAATCTCTGCCGTTGGCTGGCTGAACAGGCCCAAGGACTCGGGGTTGAGATATACCCCGGATTTGCTGTCGCTAAAGCACTCCAGGACGAAAAAGGAACGGTCATCGGGGTTGAAACTCAACCCATGGGGATTGATCGGGACGGAAAACACACAGACCGGTATGAACCAGGCGTTCAGATTCTGGCGAAACATACACTTTTTGCAGAAGGGTGCAGGGGCTCTCTCTCTAAACAACTGATGGAAATTTTCAAATTGAGGGAAGGGGTGGAACCCCAAACCTATGGCATCGGGATTAAAGAGCTTTGGGAAGTGACCCCCGAACAGCATAAAGAAGGGCTTGTCATTCATACAATCGGCTGGCCTCTGGATTCGAGAACTTACGGCGGTTCTTTCATTTATCACCTTGAGAACAACCAAGTCGCTTACGGGTTTGTGATCGGACTTGATTATGAAAACCCTCATTTGAGCCCCTATGACGAAGTTCAGCGCTTTAAACTCCACCCTTCGATCCGTCCTCTCTTTGAGGGGGGGCGTCGTATCTCTTACGGGGCGCGCGCCCTTAATGAGGGGGGATGGCAATCGATTCCGAAGCTGAGTTTTCCGGGAGGAACCCTGATTGGCTGTAGCGCGGGTTTTCTCAATGTACCTAAGATCAAGGGCACGCATACGGCGATGAAATCGGGCATGATTGCGGCTGAGACCGTTTTTGAATCCCTCCTCGAGAATAAGTCACCTCGGATCGGCCTTTATGATCAACGCGTGAAGCAGAGCTGGGTCGGCGAAGAACTTAAAAGAGTTCGAAATATTCGCCCTGGCTTTAAATGGGGACTTTGGGGTGGACTTATTAATGCCGCCCTCGAGACTTATCTTTTTCGAGGACTTGTCCCTTGGACACTCAAGCATCATGAGGATCACAAAAGCCTCAAGAAGGCATCCGAGACTAAGAAAATATCCTATCCCAAGTATGATGGCCAGCTTACATTCGATAAAATGTCCTCAGTCTTTTTATCAAACACCAATCATGAGGAGAACCAGCCCTGCCATTTGGTGCTGACAGATCCGCCGATCGCGATCGACTATAACCTCAAATATTTTGATGCCCCCGAACAGCGTTATTGCCCGGCTGGGGTTTATGAGATTGTTAGGGACGGCACCAAAGCCGAACCTCGACTGCAAATCAATGCCCAGAACTGCGTTCACTGTAAAACCTGCGACATCAAGGACCCGAAGCAAAACATCACTTGGGTGACGCCCGAAGGCGGCGGAGGACCCAACTATCCGAATATGTAATCTTTTGGACTAAAGGCAAGATTAAGTTAAGTGAAACTTGTAGGATGATATGAGGAGACCCTGTAAAAAGATCTCCTCAGCTCAGGCAAGGTTTTGCTCTAAAAGAGAAGACCTTTATTAAATTTTTCAAGGAGAAAATCCAAGTCATCTTCATGATAATTTTCAGGAGTCTCTACTTTTTGAAGGGTCTCTTCATCCAAATTACCAAAATTATAAAATTCTTCAGGAGAATAAAAATCACTTGGCATTAAGGTATATTTTAATTGATGGGCGTTGCTATCAAAACAATGGTTTTGATAAAAAGCTTTGCCATGCTTGTTAGTAATCATTATATCAATTCCAGTCGCTCCACAGGGCAAATTACCACCATAGTAAACAGTAAAAGGGAACCAATTACGCGAGTCCTTATCCTCCACCACAAAGGAGGGGGATTGGACTTGTAATGTGTAATCCCAAGCCTCCTGTTCGTAGCTTTCTGACTGTAATAAATTGTCACTTAACAGATTTTCCCATTCAACTTCTTGAGCATACCACTTGCCTCCTTCATCTTGAACGGCCTGCCAGTAAGTACTCTTGGGAAGATAATACCCCGTAGGAAGGCGCACGACTTGTTTTAAGCTTGCCAGTTTTGACTGAGATTGATTCACATCTTCCGGCATTTTTACTACGAAAGATGTGGAGATGATGATGGCTCTTTCCTCCTTATCTTTGAGAAAGAAGATTTTAAGAGGAAAAAAATCTTCAGGTAATGCCCTGGTATCCATTTCTAATTGGCCAGATCGAGGGCATCTATAAAAGAAAGTTCCCATCGATTCTATAACCTTTTTATTTAGAGCGCGGGATAGCGGGGGACTATCATAAACTTGATTCAGGTCGCCTGATGCATAGTTTGAAGCAAAGAGCGGATCACGCTTGAGAAGATTTATCTTGGATGCCACCTCCTTAATGTCAATATGAAGTTTATGGAAATTTCCTTGATTGCCGACAGGGTACTTTTGCGAGCTACGCAACCGACCAACCATGGACTCATATAGATCCATTAGACATAAAAGTCTAAGAGCCCCAATGCGATTTTTTAAGGGACTTGTCCGACTGGCTTCTAAAATTGACTTTCTAAGATTTTCCTCAAGCTTTTTTTCTTGAGGCGTTCTCTCAGGCACCTGATAAATGACTTTTGTTTGCGGAATATCCTGGAGACTCTCTTGGGTCTGTATGTGACTTGAAAAAACCGTTAGTGGGATAATGCTAAAGAGGGATGTTAAAGTTTTTTTCATAATATAACCTAATAAAACTGGTTTACAATAATATGACACATGTAGTGACATACTGCGATTTTGTCAATAAAAGCTTGACATGTTAGAAACAAAATTGGCAATTAACAGTGTTCATTTGCAGCAAAATGCGTTGCGACGAAGAAGGAAACAAAGGACAAGATGGCACATCCTCCGAGAGCTAGAGAGAGGGGTAAAAGCGTCGTATCCTCAAAATAGCTGCCTGCAAAACCCCCTAAAGCGCAGGCTGTTGTAATTGTCAAACTTCGGACCGCGGAGGCCGAGGCTCGGGCGTCTTCGAATTGCTGGAGGGCTTTTGAGGTGGCGGACCCGAAAACAAAGGACATCCCGATGAAGTAAAGAATGATAGAGCTGCTGATCCAGATCGGTGAGTGGGGGACTAAAAAATGAACCGTGAACAAATCAAGACTTCCCGCCAGACTTAAGCTCAAGCCGATGAGAATTGTTTTATCCATGCCGACTTTGTCAATCAGGAGAGGGGCGATCATGGTGCCGACAACAAAAGAAAGACCGAGGAAGGAGAGCAGGAGACCGAAAGTTTTCGGAGAAAAACCGAGGATATCGACAAAGTAGAAAGGCGTTACGGTTAGATAGACCCATTCTCCTGCACACAGACAGGCAAAGATGAGGATATAAGAGACAAAACTCAGGTTTGTTAAAATCCAGAAATAGTTTGTCAGCATCGCCACTGGGGTGGGTTTTTTAGTCTTTTGAAGAGACGGCACTGCCTTCAGTTTGGCAAGAATCATTAGGGCTGAAAGGGATGCCGCGAAAAAAAGGACACCGAAATTGGCGCGCCAGCCGAACGCGACTTCAATATAACCCCCGAGGGACGGGGCGAGCAGGGGGATGGTCGTAAACGTCATAGCCATCCTGGACATGACTTTGGCTCCCTGCTCTGCGGGGTAAAGGTCTTGCACAATAGCCCAACCGACGACAAAGCTGGCGCAGGCGCCTGCGCCTTGCAAGAAGCGAAAAAGGATTAAAAACCAGATTGAAGGAGAGAAGGCTGAAAGCCCGCTTCCTAGAATAAAAAGGCTCATGCCGAGGAGTAAGATCTTCTTTCGACCGTAAGCATCTGCAAACGCGCCGAAGAAAGGGGTGGCGATCAAAGAACCGAGCAGATAGACAGGTAAGGTAAGCTGTGTGATGTCTTCACTGACTTTAAAATAGTCTGAAATTCGAGGCAAACTGGGCAGATAAATATCCGTCGCCGCCCAACTGACCGACATAGCCACCCCGATCAGCAGGGGGATTAGAAACTTCGCAAACATAAACGGGCCTATCCTTTAGAAAAAGAGACTCTATAAATCTCTCTTAATTGTTAAGAGAAGAATACCCTGCTCTCAACGGTTTTCCAAGTGCTCAGGTGCCCTTTACTCATTTTTAACAGAGGATGTGATATGCTGAAAATGATTTAAAAATATTTGGGAGGTCTACATGTTGAATTCAAAAATATCGAAAATATCTTTCCCGGTTCTTTTTTTGATTCTTTTTTCCTCAGAGATCTATGCCTCCAACGCAACTTTGCCGGATAGCTTTCCTCTTGAAAAACTGACCCTGGTTGGAGCTCATAATGCAGCTCAATCCTCTAAGGAAGGTTGGGTGTATGCACAACAATCGGAAACTTTGGAGAATCTTTTTAAAGCAGGAGCTCGGTTTTTTAAGGTACCGATCCATTGGTATGACCCTAACCAAGGACTTGTCGGGAAAATAAAGACGACATTAAAAAAAATAGGAAGTATATTTAAGATCACTTCTTCCGAAAAGAAGCCGCCTTTCATTGCTCTTTGTCATGAATATCCGGGATACAACAATTGCCGTCTTTCAATTGTTCAGAGAGGAGGGAAGGAACCTCAACCAGCGCTTCAATTTTTTCAAAGGCTTGCTGCTCTTGCAACTCAGAATCCCAAAGAAATTATGATCCTTAAACTCGAAGAGTATTTATTCCATAATTCGGAACAAAATGGGACGAAAGGTTATTCAAAAGAAAAAAATATGGGAGAATTAAACTCTCTCTTAGAGAAAAGCGGCCTTGCTCGTGTTGCTTTTAAACTTAAAGGAACCAAGCTTCCCACTCTCGGAGAAATGCGAAAAGAGGGGAAAAATGTTATTATCTTCATCGGCGATAGAAACTTCGAGTCGGGATCACCTTATCTAAGCCTCTTCGGTAACTTTGTGAATCAAACCCACTGGGAGACAGACAAGCTTCCAAATTGTGACATGGCTTCTCATAAATCGGGGAATCCTTTAACTGAGGTAGGCATGAATCCGGAAGCCTCCATTCCCCATCATAATATCGAAGGAAGACTTCTTTCGGCGGCCAATAAACTTGGTATCAAAACAGGTCCTGCCACATCTACTAACTACAAAGATCTTCACAGTCAAGAAAACATCCAGAAACGTTTGGATACCTGTGAAGGAAGGCACGGATTTCAAGGAAACATCCTTTCATCCGATCATATCCAGCACGGAGACCTTCATAAATTTGCAACCGAACGTAACCAGCAGATGGTCAAGCAGTTAGGGCTGCAGTAAAAATCAGGCCTCCCTAAAGGAATTCGCTTCTGAAAGATCTTTGCGTGCTAAATAGGCCGTGAACAGTGGACGATCTTTAAAACGTGTTTTTATTGCGACCCTCGGGTCATTTCTGCTAAAACCCATTAGGATCATCAAACACGATAGAAGAAATGGCTCAAAAAATTCGCAAAGCAGTCTTTCCCGTGGGGGGCATGGGGACGCGATTCCTGCCTGCGACGAAGGCTATGCCCAAAGAAATGCTGCCGATCGTGGACAAACCTCTCATCCAATATGCCGTTGAAGAAGCCGCCGCAGCCGGTATCGAAGAGTTCATCTTCGTAACGGGTCGAGGAAAAAGCGCGATTGAAGATCATTTTGACCGATCCTTCGAGCTTGAGCATTTCTTGCAGGAACGAGGGAAGATCGCTTTGATGGAGGAACTGGACTCCGTCATCAAAAAACCGGGCAGCATTTCTTATACGCGCCAGATGGAGCCTTTGGGGCTAGGGCATGCGGTTTGGTGTGCCCGCCATCAGATCGGGGATGAACCTTTTGCAGTTCTTTTGGCAGATGACTTCATCTTTAGTCAAACACCGTGCCTGAAACAAATGATAGATGCTTATGAAGAAGGCGCGATGGTTGCGATCATGGATGTTTCCGTTGATCAAGTCAGTCGTTACGGGATCATTAACCCAGGCGCCTCAAACGGCTCCCTCGTTGATGTGCAAAGTGTCGTCGAGAAACCCAGTTTGGAAGAAGCGCCCTCCACGCAAGCTATTATCGGTCGTTATTTGCTACCGCCCCGAATCTTTCAAATCCTTGATAGAAAAGAAAAAGGTCAAGGAGGAGAGATTCAGCTGACTGACGCGCTTTCTCATCTGATCGGAACGACACCTTTTCAAGGTTTTTCTTTTGAAGGTCGTCGCATCGATTGCGGCTCAAAAGCGGGATACCTTGCCGCTAACTTTGTTGTCGGACTTAATCGGGAAGATCTGCGCAAGGATATTCTCGATGAAGTGCGGGACTATAAAGAATTGCTTATAAACCTCGCAGCCTAAAGGAGGGTCGTCCATGAAAGTAACTGTCATCGGAACCGGCTATGTCGGTCTTGTTTCGGGAACGTGTTTTTCGGAATTCGGTTTTAATGTCACATGCGTCGATAAGGATGCATCTAAAATCGAAAAGCTGATGCAAGGAGCCATCCCGATCTATGAGCCGGGGCTTGACGTTTTGGTTGCTCAAAACAGGCAAAAGAACCGCCTTCACTTCACGACGGATTTAAAAGAGTCCGTTGCCACGGCTGACGTTGTGTTTATTGCAGTCGGCACCCCCAGTAGACGCGGTGATGGTCATGCCGATCTCAGTTATGTTTTTGCAGCGGCAGAAGAAATTGCAGAAGCGCTCGATAGTTATACGGTTATCGTTACCAAGTCGACGGTTCCCGTCGGTACAGGTCGGAAAGTTAAGGAAATCATCAGGAAAGCCAATCCCAAAGCCGACTTTGATGTGGTCTCTAATCCCGAATTTCTACGAGAAGGCTCTGCCATCGAAGACTTTATGCGTCCCGATCGGGTCGTCATCGGATCGGAAGCCGATCGCGCCACGGAAAAGATGCGTCAGCTTTATCGCCCTCTTTCTTTGCTCGAAACACCTCTCGTGGTGACGACTCTTGAGACGTCGGAGCTTATTAAATACGCTTCGAATGCTTTTCTTGCGACAAAGATCGCTTTTATCAACGAAGTGGCGGATCTCTGTGAAAAATGTGGTGCCGACGTTCAGGCTGTCTCAAAAGGGATGGGGCTTGACAGGCGCATTGGAGCAAAGTTTCTTCACGCAGGCCCCGGTTACGGCGGATCCTGTTTTCCGAAAGATACACTTGCTCTTGTTCACACGGCAGAAGATTACAGCAGCCACGTCTCCCTTGTCGAAGCTGTGGTTGCCAGTAATACAAAACGTAAGCAAGCTATGGCTGAGAAAGTTGTTCAAGCGTGCGGCGGATCTGTTCAAGGAAAACGCCTTGGTGTTCTGGGCGTCACGTTTAAGCCCAATACGGACGATATGCGGGAGGCGCCTAGTCTCGATATCGTTCCTGCACTTCAAAAGGCAGGCGCGGAAATTCATATCTTCGACCCTCAAGGAGAAAAAGAAGGTCGAGATCTTCTTCCCAATGTAAGCTGGTTCAAGGACCCTTACTCAGCTCTTGACGGATGTGCCGCAGCAGTCATTCTTACGGAATGGAACGAGTTTCGTGCCCTTGACTTAAACAAGGTTAAAAGCTTGCTTGAAACGCCTTTGGTGGTGGATTTGAGAAATATCTATGTCCCCAAAGAGATGGAGGACGCAGGCTTTACCTATCACTCTATCGGTCGCCCGCCTCTTCACTCTAAACCTTCCGCCAAGCTTAAGGTTGCGTAAGATGCGATCTTTAAATCCTAAGATCTTAAGAGAATATGATATTCGGGGAAAAGTAGGTGTCGATCTCGGTGAAGAGGATGCCTATCTAATCGGACGTGCTTTCGCATCGGAGCTGAAAAGTCGTTCTGGAAAGTCGGTTGTTTTGGGCCGAGATGGTCGTCTTTCATCCTCTTCTCTTGAAGAAGCAGTTCTTAAAGGCCTCCTTGAGTCAGGTGTTGACGTAGTCAAAATCGGCCTCGGCCCCACACCGATGACATATTTTGCCCATTATCATTTAAAGACGGACGCTGCCTTGATGATTACGGGTTCCCATAACCCTGGGGACACCAACGGCTTTAAGATGATGATACTTCAGAAATCTTTCTTCGGAGCCGACATTCAAAAATTAGGAAAACGGATCGAAGCGGCCGATTTCATCTCAGGTCGAGGATCCGTTCGAGAAGCTTTCGTCAAAGATGCCTATAAAGAATATCTTTTGGCAGCCTACCAACATTACGGGATCGAAGAAATTCGAGCTTCCATTGTTTGGGATCCTGGAAACGGAGCAACCGGAGAGGTTCTGCAGAATCTCCTGAAAGTCCTACCGGGATATCATACGTTGATCAATGAAGCCGTCGACGGAACCTTTCCGGCCCATCACCCGGATCCGACCGTGGCGGAAAACCTTGTTCAGCTTATTGATCAAGTTAAAGAAAAGAACGCGGATCTCGGCATTGCCTTTGACGGAGACGGAGATCGCATCGGCCTTGTTGATGGACAAGGTCACATTATCTGGGGAGATCAGCTGATGATGCTCCTAAGTGAAGATGTTTTAAAATCAAATCCGGGAGCGACTATTATTGCGGATGTTAAAGCAAGCCAAGTCCTGTTTGATCACATTAAATCTCTAGGAGGGGTCCCCCTTATGTGGAGAACTGGGCACTCGCTCATTAAATCAAAAATGGCTGAAACGAAATCTCCTTTGGCCGGTGAGATGAGCGGCCATATCTTTTTTGCAGATCGGCATTTCGGATATGATGACGCTCTTTATGCGGCCATGCGGCTTCTCGGAATCTTGAGGAAAAAAAATCTCTCTCTCTCTGATTGGTATGCTTCCATTCCTCATCCTTACAACACGCCTGAGATTCGGATTGAATGTGAGGGGCACGATAAATTCAAGGTCGTGGATGACGTAAAGAAATCCCTAAAAAAACTGGGAGCATCCTTTGATGACACGGATGGAGTGCGGGTTTCTTCCGCCCATGGTTGGTGGCTGTTGCGCGCCTCCAACACTCAAGAAGTTCTGGTTGCTCGCCTCGAGGCTTTAGCGGAAGAGGGGCTCTTACACTTGCGAGAAGAATTATCATGTCATTTGGGGACTTATCGAGATCTTCTCCCCCAAGCAGCTTAAATTGCTCTTTTCATCTTTCTATTAAGAGAAAGAGACGCAGCGGCGCAAACGGCGATAATCACGAGCAGGGCCGAAAGAGCAAACGTATACTGCTCGAGAGAATAAGCTCTAAGCCCCCCCGTTTCATAGGTTCCCTCCCACTGAAGGTCGAGACCAACACCGATTACATTTTGAAGGACTGCTCCCCCAAGCATATTCAGGGTATTAACAACACCTAAAGAAATACCTGAATTTTCCTTTGTGGTATTCAAGGCTGCTCCCGTAAAGCACATCATTTCCGATCCGCAGAAAAAGCCTACCAGAATCAAAAGACTGACAAGCGCCCAAGAAGGAAGGATCGGCCCGTAAAGAATGATTGAAAAAACAAATAAAAGTGCAACGCTCGAGATTTGAATACCCCGATCCAGTTTCTCCATTTTCTCTGTCCACCAGGGAAGAACGAGAGCTCCAACGGCAAGCCCCATATACATAAGCGTGTTAATGGGAGCAGCCTCAGCCCTTGAAATTTGAAATTTTTCCATTAAAAATGCCGTTCCCCACAAATCAGTGAAAACTGAAAGCGGCGTGTAAACACCGACAGCTAAAAAGGCATAGAGCATAATTTGAGGGTTATTGAAAGTCCTCAAAATCTTTGAGGTGATTTGCGTCGTATCTAAGGGTTTAATTTCTCTATGTTCCCTACGCTTTGGGAGAAAAATCCAACAGATCGCAAGAATGACAACACCTCCTATCCCCGAGATCAACGTTGCATATCGCCAGTCTGTGAGCTCCACGAGGAGGACGAGCGGTTTGCCCGCCGTCAATGCTCCGAAAGTACCTAAAGAGAGCGTAGCCCCCATTAAGAGCGCTCGTTTTCCCGGAGGCAAATGATCCGCTGCAACCTTAAGGGCACTCATAAAAGCACACGCAGATCCCATGCCGACGAGAATACGACTTAACTGAGCCACCCAAAAAGAATGGGCTGTGGACAGAAGAATAACCCCCGCAATACTTAAAAGAATGGAGGTTAAAACTGTGGGTCGTACACCGAAGCGATCCACGATCAACCCCAAAGGAATTTGCATAAATGAGTAGGTGTAGAGATAAAGAGATCCAAGGGTTGAAAATTGTTCGGCGGTCAGATTAAACTCACCTCGAAGATCCGTAATCATTAAGCCCGGGGAAACCCGTAAGATATATTGATAATAAAAATAGAGAGCAACTGAGAACCAGGCAAGATAAGCTTTTACGTTTTTTGTCATTCTGATCCAGTCCTTTTCTCATTTAGGCTAATCCATCTTTGTTCTTTTGGCGAGAGAAAATTTTTGCCGGGATAGCCTCCTTTTTAATGGACGTATCCTTCTGAACCCGCTAGAAAAGAGGGCGAGGACGTTCGGAGGAGTTTTGATGAAGTATAATCGTGACTGGAAGCTAATTGTTCTTCTAGCCACCTTATTGATGATTCTGTTATCTTTAAGTGTTTATTTCTTTATTCGTGAAAAGGTCGAACCTCTTCCCCCTCCCGTCGAAGTTTGCGCTCCGCCAGAGGAAAAGAACCTGGGCCCTAAAAAAGAGATCGTGACGATTCAACCAGGTGATACGTTTATCTCAGCCCTTACTCGCGTCAAAATTGAATCGATGGAAGCCCACGAGATTGTGGAAAGTCTCAGAAAAGTTTTTAATCCGAAAGACTTAAAGCCGGGGTTTGAACTTCATATTACTTATATGATCGACGAGGCAAACGAATGTGTTCATCACCTTCAAAACCTCTATTTGCGTCCCTCTATTGAGACGGAGATCACCGTCGATCTTGATCCGGATCAAGGATTCGTTTCTCGCAAAAAGACGATTGAATTAAAACAAGAATATCGGGAAGCCCACGGCAAGATTTATGAGAGTCTCTTTGCAGATGCCGGAAAAGCAGGGGTGCCTATCAAGATTCTTCACACCATGTTCGAAGCCTTCAAATATGACGTCGACTTCCAACGAAGCTTTCAGCCGGGAGATGACTATGAGGTTCTCTATGAAGTCTTTAAGGATCCCACCTCGGATCGAGAGGAGGCAGGTGAATTTTTCTTTGCCCGCCTGACCTTGTCTGAGAAGACTTACACAGTCTTTCGTTTCAAACCGAAAGGGGGAGATTGGGGCTACTATAATGAAAAAGGCGAGAGCGTTATTAAAGGGCTTCTCAGAACACCTATTGACGGTGCGAGAATTACCTCCCGTTTCGGCAAACGCCATCACCCCATCCTGGGATATACAAAAATGCACAAAGGGTTGGATTTCGGCGCCCCCACCGGAACCCCCGTTATGGCGGCAGGCGCCGGTGTGGTTGAAAAAGCCGGATGGTGGGGGGCCTACGGAAATTACATTCGCATTCGACATAATAAAGAATATGCGACCGCCTACGCTCACCTGAGTCGCGTTGCCAAAGGAATTAAAGCCGGCACGAAAATCAAGCAATCTCAAATTATCGGATACGTGGGGACGACAGGTAGAAGCACGGGCCCGCACTTGCACTACGAAGTTATTCAATTCAACAAGCAAGTAAATCCTGCAAAACTACGTATGTTGCCTCAAAAGAAGCTCGCTGGACAAGCGTTGCATGATTTTAAAGTTCATCGAGATACTCTCGACGGTATATACAGAAAATTACAATATACTAAAGGAATGGAGACAGAGACCGAACCCAATGATAAAATTGATAAAAAAGATCTTACTGATAATCCTTCTCAGTCCTAACCTTTTTGCTTCTCATGCTTTTCCGGTCGAGGGGCATGAAGAAGGATTTGAGATTTTCTATTCAAATCAAACCCTGCCGGGGGAATATACTGTTATTTGGGAATCTTCGAATCCAAATATTCTTTCCCTCTCGAGACCTTATGTTGAAAACGGTTCTTCTTCGAGCTATGTGCTTCTCAAAAGGAACTTGATACCGAAACAAGATGCCTTGATACACGCAGCATTTGAGAAAGAAAAAATATCTGTTATTTTTCCTCCCATCGAAATGTCGCTCAAAATTAAATTTAATATTGAAAGGAACGAAGACGGCTTGGTTTCTTTAATTCCTCAAGGAAATCATAATAATGCCTCTCAAAACAGCTGATTTTCTTTCCCTGGAAAAGTATCTCCACCTTCATATTCCGATTTCAAAAGCTTTCGGAGTCGAGGTGGTAGAGAGTTCAGCTCAACGAACGGTCCTCAAGGCTCCATTGGAGCCCAATCTAAATCATAAGAAAATGGTTTTCGGTGGAAGTCTTCATGCAGTGGCAACCCTTTCCTGTTGGGCTCTTCTCCACCTTAACCTCCGATCGCTGTTTCCAAGCGTTGAAATCGTTATTTCAAACAGCACAATCCGATATCTTTCTCCCGTCAGGCAAGATTTTATAGCTGTCTCTGAAAAACCTTCATCACCTGATTGGGAG
>CAYUCY010000014.1:0-14978 GCA_964443525.1 uncultured Thiotrichales bacterium | reverse complement strand
GTTCTTTATGACCCTCCGAAAAAAAAAGAAAAGTCGGATTCGTTTAGATGCGGAAATTAAGTGCTCGGACCTGCCTGCCGTCACCTTCTCTGCGGATTTTGTTGCATTGATTGCTTCGTAGGAAGTTTTTAAAGAAGCTGCCTCGCTTCAGAAATTTTTTCATTTGAGAAATAAACACTGCGCGGAGTAACTTCCTGGAGCGTTCATAGATTCCTTTCCAGAACATCCGTTTCAGAGGTTCTGATTCCAAGATGTTCTATAATTGTTTTTGTAATTTTAAAACCGTTCTTCTGCCAAAAGTTTAATGCTTTAGGGTTTTGTTTTTGAACACCGACCCTGATTTTTGTAAACCCTTGTTCCGTAGCCCAACTAGACAAGGCATTTACCAAATTCGTCCCTATTCCTAAAGTACGACATGATGGATGAACGAGCAAATATCCGATAGTAAGGATTTGTTGAAAAGGGTAATTTCTGATGAGATCAATAAATCCAATAAGCTCTCCCTCTTCAAAAGCACCTAAACAGAGTTTTTCTGTTATTTCCTTTGAGGCGGGACAAGCTAACAGAATATCTTCCGCAGACCCAGTTACCCCTTCACATAATATAAAGAAATCATTAAAATAATTGAGAAATTTTTGAAGTTCATCAAGATTATTTTTATCGATCTTTTTAATTTCTACATTTGTTGAAATAAGATTTCTGATCATTTTTCTATTTAATAAAAACGGTGTTGCACAAATAGCTCTGAATAAGGTTATTCGCCATGATTTTCCCTCAGTAATCTCCTAGATTTTATTTGAAAAAGAGAGTTTCAATAGAAAAAAGCCAAGAAGTGATACCGTATCCAGACCTGCTCTGATTATAACCATAGTTTAAATGAATAAGGGAAGCATAACTTTTTAGTTTACCCAAGATACTCCAAATTTCTGGTACTCAGATGAGAAAGTGGGACTAATATTTGGGCAAATCGTTAGCCTAAGCTATAGTCCTTAGGAGAAAGAAGTCCAGCATCAAACAAACCCCTGCCTCGACTATTCAAGAGAAGACTTATCTCCTCATCAAAGAAATCGGAGGCAGGGAAGGATAGGATAGGAGAGATATTGGTGGAGAGGAAACGGCGGATTTGAATAACAGGGAGTTATCAAGCCATCTGGAAAAGGTTGCCGTTTCCCCTCACAAGACTAACCCTAGCAAACGGGAAAGCGAGGGTTAAGTTTAATGGTGGAGGTAGATTTAAAAGAAATAGAGAAACCAGACAACTGCCTTGTGATTCCCTTCTTTTCTTTTAAAAAAGAAGAGTCAATGAGTCTTATTCTGAGCAACCGATCTTCGTAACTTTTAAAGCGAGGCCCGTTGTCGAATTGAGCTCGATGAGGGCTCCTCTCAAAGTACCTTGCCCAAGGGCGGGAAGAAGATGTTTTATAGGGTTTCCTAAAAAACGATCAATACAGAGCTTCTTTTTCATGCCAATCACGGAATCGTAATCCCCGCACATCCCCGTATCTGTTTGATAAGCAGTTCCTTTAGGTAAAAGCTTGAGGTCATCTGTAGGAATATGCGTATGGGTGCCGATCACCGCGGAAACTCGTCCGTCCACATAATGCCCGAACGCATATTTTTCACTTGTTGTTTCCGCATGGAAGTCGACAAAGATACCGTCAACATTCTCTTTCTTTAAAGGGTAAGCGTCAAGAACTTCATCGATCTTTTCAAAAGGAGAGCTTAACTCCCCCTCTTTTACGGGCATGAGAAGACGACCCATCAGATTGATGACAAGAAGAGAAAGTCCTTTTTGATTCGTCACTTTTATGAGGCCTCTCCCGGGAGCTTCTTCATAATTATAAGGTCTTAAAAGGCGGGGCTCTTTTTTGATATAATCTCGAGTCTCTTTTTGATCCCAAATATGATTACCCGAAGTCAGGACATCGCACCCTGCCGCAAAAAACTCTTCGCAAATAGCCTGGGTCACGCCGAACCCGCCCGCAGCATTTTCAATATTTACAATGACGAAATCTGTTTGGAATCTTTCTTTGAGCTTGGGAAGGTTTGTGAAGGCGACGCGTCTGCCGGACCTGCCTACAACATCGCCGCAAAAAAGAATTTTCATGATCCCCCGTTGAAAAGATGAGCCTTATGCTCGGTGATAACTATATCAAGACGCTCGTCAGTCTTATTGATCGGAAGCTCGTTTACGTGCTGCTCCTCAAAAGCAATGCCAATGGCAATCGTTGCCGTCTGTTTTCTGAGATCTTTTAACGTTCTGTCATAGTGCCCGGCACCATATCCGAGACGGTGCCCCCGATTATCAAAAGAAATCAGAGGAACGAGCAAGTGCGTCGGCGTTAAAAGAGGCGCGGTTGAGAAGGGTTCCATAATGTTGAGGGTTCCCTCTTTCAATTGATCTCCGGGACGCCACTGCCTGAAGAGAAGGGGAAGTCCCGGTCCTTTAACAACCGGCAAACAAATAAGGTGTCCTTTCTTTGATAAATACTCCAGGATCGCCTTGACGTTGGCTTCATGAGACGTCGGCCAGTATCCTGCAATAATGGCGGAAGGAGAAAATGACACATGGGCGATGAAGTTTTTAAAAATACGCTCCGACAGAAGATCTCTTTCCTGCTCCGAAAGGTTTCTGACATAGTTTTCTCTATTTTTTTGAGCCCGGGCACGGATTGCATTTTTAGCAGAATTCATCGTCGACTCTCTCCTTTTCACTATCCTAAAAACGTGAAGGTGAAGCCGTCACAACCGTCGGAAAATACATCCTCTTGCGGCCCGCTTACGCAGGTGGACGCCGTATGTTTTCGGCCACAACCGAAACCAGGGACAGCTCCCTAAGGATATCTCATCGGCCCCAGGGAAGTTTAGCCAAACGCGAAGCAACAGCCTCACCTATTATTATTATGGCTCTGATGATGGCGGCTTGGCAAGGAATTTAATCAATAAAAATTAAGCTATAAGACTTTGAATTCAAAGAGATTTCCACAAAACAAGAAAAATTTTTCGCCCGCTTGTAAATTTCCTCGAAGAAGATGAAGTTCTATCCTTGTTTCGGATAAGCTCTTGTTAATAAAAATAAAATTAAAGCGCTCAGGGTAATTGTCGGCGTTGTCTGAGAATCCGCAAAATACGAAATCACGAGACCGCCGACAACAGAAAGGGAAGCCAGAAGTGTTGCAATAAAAGCCATCTGTTCGGGGCTCCGCGAAAGTCTCCGAGAGGTCGCCGCCGGAATAACCAAAAGGGATGTGAGAAGCAAAACACCGACGATTCGAACAGTTGTGGCAACCGCAAGGGCAATGGTCAGCATCAATAAGAACCGAAGGGTTTTTACATTTTTCCCCTCAATCGCTGCTAAATCTTCATGAATCGTAATCAGGAGAAAATCTTTCCAGAAGAAGAAAAAGAGGAGAGCCAAAACCGTCAACGTCATACCTAAAAGGAGGAGGTCTTCTGAAGTAATGGCAAGAATATCACCGAACAGGTAGTGAAAGAGATCGAGCTGCGTCCCTTTCAAAAGAGAAAAGAAGACGAGACCCGCTGCAAGCGCACTGTGGGAAAGAATAGCGAGGTAAGTGTCTTTAGGCAATCTCGTATTTCCTTTCAAACTTCCTAGAAAAAAGCTTAAAAGAAGAGCGACCCCAAGGATGCCGAGTGTCGGGGAAAAACCGAAAAATAAGCCGAGTGCAACGCCGCCTAAAGACGAGTGCGCAAGGGTATCTCCAAAAAAAGCCATCCTTTTCCAGATAATGAAGGATCCTAAAGTTCCTGCCATAAGTGAGAAACCTAATCCTGCAAGAAGAGCCCTGATCATAAAATCGTCAAAAATCATGGCTTATATTCCTTTGTCGAGGCGTCATGCGTATGATCATGATCATGAACATAAGGAGCCAGTGCTGCAGGTGTGAGGCCGGGAAAGAGGGATTTATATTCTTCCATGCTTTGAATATCTTCAGGGCTTCCCGCACAACAGATATGACGATTGAGGCAGATGACCTGGTCCGAGGAAGAATGAACGAAATGCAGGTCATGAGAAACGAGCAAAATAGCGCATCCCAATTGATCTTTCAGCTTTTTAATGAATTGAAAAAGTTCATTTTGGCCTAAGACGTCAAGCCCCTGTCCAGGTTCATCAAGGACTAAAAGTTGAGGTTGCCTTAAAAGAGCTCTGGCCAAAAGAACTCGTTGAAATTCACCTCCTGAGAGAACGTGAATGGATTTGTCGGCCAGGGCTTCGGCGTTTAAAAAGCCGAGAGCCTTGAGAGGAGGTATCTTCTGCTCGGAGAGAGAAAGAAACTTCATGACTGTCAGGGGAAGACTTTGATCAAAATAGATGCGTTGAGGCATGTAGCCGACGACAAGATTTTCCTTTCGCATAACGCTCCCCGAATAAGAGGGGAGAAGGCCTAACAAAATTTTAAGCAGCGTCGTTTTTCCTGCGCCGTTCGGGCCGATGATCGTCAGGATTTTCTTTTCCTCGACTCTGAACGAGATATGATCGAGAATTAAAGAGCCTTCTCTCTCAAAACTAATTTCCTGAAGATCTACCAGACAATTTTGTCTCATTAAAAGGTAACCTTTTCCCTGCGAGCTTTTTTAAAGATGAACCTCTGAAGAAGAATGGCGCTTAGAAGATATGGAAGAAAGAGAAGGACTTGGTGATTAGGTATTATTAAAGGAAGAGATAAGGCTCCGAGCCCTTGTAGACAGGTAAGGGAGCAATAAAGAAAGCTGACGCGTGCATGGCTCCATCCCGCTCTATTCAGAAGTTGAAAAAGATGCTCATTACGTACCGTAAAAAAACTTCTTCCTAAAAAAAGACTTCGAAAACGAGTGATGATGACATCATAAAGCTGAAAGAAGAAAAGAAGAGGAACCGTCCAAAGAGGAATCACATCGATCTCTGAATTAAAACCAATAAGAGCGTAAGCCGCAAATAAAAAGCCGATAAAAAGGTTCCCCGTGTCCCCCATAAAAATACGCGCACGCGGGTAGTTGAAAACAATAAATCCGAGAGTTGACGCGCACAAGACAAGAGAAGTAAAGGCAATCATCAAGTTCCCTGCTTTGTAAGAAATGAGGCTCAGGAAGAAAGATGTAGTGATTGTGGTACTTGCCGAAAGACCCGGTATCTGATCCATCTCCTTGAAGGCATTGGGAAAAGTCATCAGCCACAAGAAACTGATTAAGGTGTTACCCCAAAGGATTTCCTCTTTTATACCACCCCAAGGATTTGAAGCCCCTAGCTGAATAAGCCAGAAGGCTGTCAAAATCTGCAGAATTAACCGAAGTTGGTAGGGGAGCCCCCAAATATCATCCGCGAGTCCCATAAGGGTCATAACTCCGGCCAACCCAAAGGTACCTATCCATAATATAAGAGTTGAATAAAAAGGGAAAGATTTCATCCCCATTAAAAAGACGGCAAGAAAAAATCCTACGACAATCCCGAGGCCGCCGGCCTTGGGCGTAGGGTTCGTATGAGAGGAACGCGGATTGGAGGTGCCTTGAATATTAATTGCGATCATGATCCTCGTTCCAAGCAGAGAAGTAAAAAACGCAAGACATGCTAAGGCAACTTCTCGAAAGGTAAAAAAATAAGGCATAATCCTAAAGCGAAATCCCCGTTTTTGGCTGGGAGACCTGGATTCGAACCAGGACTGCTCGGTCCAGAGCCGAGAGTTCTACCATTAAACTATCTCCCAAGGTATCGATCTTCTATATCAAGAAGTTGGGAAGACGTCTAGTCCTCCCGTCTTCATTATGCGAAAAGCATGTATCCCAAGGTGATACCAAGGGTCAGGTAAACAGGCGTCTTGACGATTTTCATCCCGTAAAGGCGATGCAGAATATTACAAACAGTAAGTACAATCATGCCCGGATAGAGCCATTGTAAAACCGGCCCCAGAAAGGATGCAATGCCGCTGAACTCTAACGTCGAGATGAAAACGCTGACGATAAGCGTGACGGCAAGCCAAGCATTTACAGGGACTTTTCTGAGAGTGACGCGCTCGTAAGAAAAGTCCGCAAAAACTGAGGATAAGACGATTGCCGTTGTAAGGCAGGCGAGAACCACGGCCGTTGCAACGATGATACCGCCATGAGACCCGAGCGTCAGCAAAGCGATTCGCCCCAAAGCCCACTCCGTTGGAGTTCCTTGAAGATGTGGCGCATATGCCGCTCCCAAAAAAACGAAGGAGAGATAAATCAAAGCCAGAAGTCCGGCACCGATCAACATAGAAGCGAGCGTGAGCCTTGAGAATTGACGCGAGGAGATTTTATGCGCCTCACTTGTTTGTTTAAGCTTCGATTGAATATGATCAATAACAACAATTGCAAAAAAGAAGGAAGCGACCAAATCCATGGTTTGATATCCTTCAACAAGACCCGACATGTAGGAAGCAGATGCGCTTAAGGAGGATTTTAATAAAGGCGGACTTTCAAGAAGACCGAAAAGGCTGATCACTGCGAGGGAGATTAAAAGAAGAGGTGTCAGAACAAGCCCTAGAATCGGCACCATCTTGCTTTTGCGAAAGGTGAGAAGAAAAATTACGGCAGAAAAAACAATACTAAAGTTCAGAAGAGAACAGTCGGGAAAGAGAAGAAGAAAACTTCCATGTGCAACTGTAATACATCTGGGGATGACGCCGAAAGGTCCCATCAACGATAGCATTAGAAGAGGCAAAAGAAACGAGGTGCTCTTCCCCATACGATCGAAAAATCGCCGATAGTTACCTTCGAAGAGCATCAAAGATAAAAGCCCGAGAAAGGGAACGAGAACGCCCGTAATTAAAAGGCCGATACTTGACCATCCCCACTGGCTTAGAGTTTTTATGCCGATGGCGAGAGGAAACACAAGGTTTCCCGATCCGAAAAACATGGAAAACATAGCAAAACCGGTTGAAAAGATGAGAAAATACTTGGATTTTTCGTGAGGCGCCTCGAGAGATTTTAAATAAGGCGCGTTTGTTTGTGTCATTGTCATTGTTTTACTTCTTGTTTTTTAAGGTTTATTCCAGAAATCTAAAAAGGGGGGAAATTCTTAAGAGGCAGCGCAGCTGCCCACAATAGTGATGCTGACGATCCGGATAACAAGAGATTGTTTATAGACCTTTTCCATAAAACCTATGCTGATCCGAGATTCACCACTTGTCAATAAGGTTTTTTTGCCATTATGCAACGAGATGACGGTTGGAGTTATTTTTTAGATGCCATTAACAGATTTTTTAATGGAAGCACCCCTTACCAACCCTATACTGAAACGTCCTCCACCTCCAATTGGCTTAACATAATCTCTTAGCCAGTATATTTACTATTTTTTCCATATATCTTTTTGTTTTCTTACGTGAAAGTGGTAGTAAGCCTTCTCTAAAACATAAAGGAAGATTTATAATGCTAGAGGCAACCTGATGACTGAAAGGACACCCTTTATGTCCAAGCTTTTGGTATGAAGGCAAGTCCGCTACTGAGTAATCAATGATTCTTCCAATTTCAACTGAACATTCTTTTTCAATTTCTTCGATCAATGATTTTCTGATTTCTTGTGGGACTAATATGGGAAAATGGCTCCAGGTGTTTCCTCTTTTGAATTCAGGAACTTTAATACTTTTTATATTTTTTAAACTTTGACAATAAAAATCTGCGATTTCTTGTCGTTTTCTTATTCGATCTTCATATTTATTGAAAGATTTAAGTCCAATGTTAGCTTCGAAAAGATCTAAAGAAGAAGTAAAATCTGAAGGAAGATTAATAATAAATGGATCATAATAATCAGTTTGTGATTTTAAAAAATTTGTTTTTTTTAACAATAGATAAATTATTTTATAAAAAACTCTTGAAAAACCAAGAGCTGCTAAAAAAACATAAAAGCGCATGTGCAGGTTGGTTTTTCTCTGTTCCTGATTTCTATCCTGCTCTACAAGTATTCTAACTTTCTTAGCAAGCTCTTTATCTTTGAGAGTGAGCATACCTCCCACTCTCGAATTTATTAATTTCGATATATTCATTCCAAAGAGAGCGCCATCACCCCAAGCTGTTACAGGGGCTCCAGATAAATCTTCACAAAAAAAACTATGAGCACAGTCCTGCAAAATGAAAACGTGAGGGAATTTACTTCTTATTTCTAGGTATAAATCCTTCACTTCCTGACATATACCAAATAAATGCGTGGGAATAATCATAATAGTATCTGCATCGATAGCATTCAAGAAATCATGGCTATCTGGCTGCAGAGCGCCTGGAGAGTTGTCGAGAAAGACTGGGATATTCCCTGATAAAACGATAGCGTGTGCTACAACGACACAAGTATAGCTTGGAAGAATAACCTTTTTCTTATGGGCGCCTAAAGCTTTTAAGAGATAATAAAGACCAGCCCTGCCATAGCGGAATGAAATAGCTTCAGTATGGCCGGTTCTTTTTGCGAAATTTCCCTCAAAAATATCAACTGCCTTGGGATCAGTTGGCAAAAAACAACTCAGAATTTCTCGAAAACTGTAGTTTGGTGAAAAACGTGGGATCATAGTACCTGCCGTTGTGAAAAAGTATTTGCTGAAGCCATGTGCTTGTGAAAGCCATAAGCATGATGTTCCCATTTTTCATTGCTTGAATTTTTAATTTCGAGCTTAAATTCGGTATCTGCTAAATCTAATTCAGCCGAAAGAGGTGTCAGATCCATTTTTTTTGATTGCATAATGTATAGAACAAGCTTCATTTTCAGAAACCGTTGCAAAAAAGGAAATGGAAAAAGACAAATGCTCAATATTCTTAATAACATTAGCTTTGCTGGAGTACTAAGAACTTGTTTGCGTTTTATTGCTTGATAGCGCCATGAAAGGGTACTTCCTTCCCTTTTAAGATCTTTCACAGATGCTCCTTGGGTAGTCCATCCCTCATGAGTCAAAGCGACAAGGCTGGCATCCTGCCAAGTATTATCTTTTTTTAAGCCCTTGCGAAGGCTAGAATTAAAGAAAGAAATAGCTAAATAGGCTTTTTTTGTTGTTTTAACTAAAATTCCAGCGTCTCTTAGGAAATGTTCCTCTTCTAATAATTTTTTGCTAGGTAAGCTATGGAAGAAGCGTGCCTGATTTTTCGCGGTCCTCAATAAAAACGCCCAACTATTAAACACCGGTACGAAATTTGATCCATCAACTGTTAAGGGTGTTACGGCCTCCGTAACTTCTTGATGCTGCATTAAAAACCATAGAGTTGCCCAAGAACCTTCTAAGGATCTATTATTATTAGGTAGTAAAAACCCACTGGGGTAGACGATGCTCGTGCCTCTTGATCCTATTTCTCCTCCATAAGTTCCGTCGGGATAGCAAAAGAGAGATACAAACTTAGATGATGTCCTTATAATAGAATCGATCAACTTAAGCTCTTTTAGAGCATAAGAACCTGCAAGGATATAATGATTTAGTAGGGTTTGGTAGCCAGGGTCTGGGCCGCCATATTCAGGAAACCAGCCCTCTATATTATGTTGAGTTTCTAGAAAGCTATTAAGGTCTTTATTATCTTCCAAAATACCTAAAAATTTACGAGCCATTCTTTTGGCAAAGATAATGGTAGCTGTGTGGTTTGAGATTGCGCCATGAGTTTCAGGGGTTCTCTCAAGGAATTTGTAGGATGGAGTTACAATATTTTTTATAGTCTTTTGAATTTCTTGGTCAAAATAATAAGGATAAGAAAAAAAGGAATAAAGCAAGTTAAAAATTACAAGCGCTGTTACACAGACAGAACTTTCCCAAGGATAAGCTTCTTCAAAACTACCATCCATTCTTTGGATTTCTTTAAGAGCTTTAACATTAGCTGATACGATTTTAATTATGCTTTCTTGTGAGAAGTTAGACATATGATGAGTATCAAGAAACCCTGAAATGCCTCCTTGCCAAGTTGCGTTTACAAAGTCCTTGGTTTTCCAACTCCAATATTCACGATCTGCAAATCCAAACGTTTTTGAAGAGGGGTCAAGATCAACAGCATGAAGCCACCGTAAAAGGCCCACAAAGGTAGTATTTATAAATTCGTCCCTTTTTTTTTCTAAGTTAAGAATTTGATAATTGCTGAGTTTCAAGTTGCACCTTTACAGCTTCTTTAAGAGTTAAGAAATGAAAGCCTTTTTTTTCTGCAAAAGATATAATTTCTTCAAATACACCATCCCAATTATAAGCAGGATGCGCTGCACGATCATGCCAATTAATTGATACGCAGCCTTTCCTTTGAAGCACCTTAGTTAAAAGAGACTTTGCGAAAGCCGAAATATCTTTTCTGTGGAGATCCAGGTCACAAAAGAGTGGGCCATCCATTAATAGTAAGGGAATTTCCCAAATAGTTGAGAGGGGATCGTTGTCAATAAGAACCTCAAAAGGACGAGCCATTCCACCTCTAAAGCCTACATTCCCATTCCAACCAAGAGTACTATCAATTTTGAAATTTGATTTTTTTATTATGTTCCAAGCTTTCTTTCCAGGTAAATGTAGCCAATGTTGGCGTAGCACGTTAATTTCTTGTTTGGTAGCAGATTCGAGGATTTTTTTTTCTTCTTTTAAAAAATTTTGCGTTAATGAATAGAAGCTTCCATGGAGTCCAATATCACACTGAGCCTCTTGGAGTAAGCAAATAAAATCTTTAAATTGGGGATGCTCAACCGTATAAGAAGGATCCATCAACCACTGCATGGGCCAGTTTAAAGGATTTTTCGATTTTTGGGCTGAAGAAGCAAATACTGTTGCGACACTTTTGGAAGAAGGAGAAAGAGGGGCACTCAATTTTAAGAGTTTGTTAAGTGAAGGTAAGAAGCACTTTTCTTCTTTTTTAAAAAATAATATCTTTCTCTCGCTAATTAATCTTTTCAAAATTAATTTTGCTGATATATCTAAATGGTCAATATCATGTGTAATGCATAAGGTTGGTTTTCCAATTATCGGAGAACAATATTTTAAAGCGCCTGTCTGTTTGAGTAGATTTTCGACATAAATTTCTGTATAGGGCTCAATCTGTGGCTTATTGGTTGGATATCCATATTTTGCCAAATAAAGATCATTTGTAAACTGGCAGCTCCAATCAACAAATGCAGGAGGTTGTGTTTTTAGGAGGGTTTTACGTAAATCCTTTTCAATTTCCTCTGGAATTATAAAGCAGGCTTTAGCACAAGAAAGCCATTGAGCTATAAGAAAGTCTTGAGGGAAGGCAGAAGTAGATCTCATGAGAATTTCCACTGAATATTAAATTGCCTGGACCAAGATTCTAAACATAGTAACATCCATATCTTATGAGCTCTCTTTTCATCAAATGCAAAAGGCATTTTTATATGAAAATGAGAGGTTAATAATTTTTTTCTTTTTTCTTTGGAAATAAGATCATCCAGAGCCCCTCCTTCTTTTAAGAGTCGCCTTTCAACTTCTTCTCTCAATTCATTACGAAACCAATAACGAAAAGGGGTAGGGAAGCCTCTTTTAGGCGCATTTATAACTTCGGGAGGTAACCAGCAGGTTATAGCGTCTTTGAAAAGTCCTTTTAACCTTCCTTGGGATAATTTTATTTCAGGTGGTATTTTTTGAATCTTCTGGAGAAAGCTTGGGCTCCAAAGGGGAGTTCTGGTTTCCAGGCTAAAGGCCATTGAAATTTTATCTTCAACCATGAGGAGGCCTGGGAGGTAAGTTTTTACATAATAAGCTTCCAGTTTTTCTAGGGAATTAAAAAAGCTAGAAACACCAAATTCCTTATAAATTTGGGAAGCATTTTTTTCACTTAACTGCTTAAAAGGAAAATTAGGCCAAAGGAGGGGAGCAAAGTGAATCTTTCCGGAAATTTTTTCAAAAAGAAGGTTTATAAGCCATGGCCACTCCTTCTGATTAAAAGAAGAGAGGGTCTTTAAAGAAGAAAGATTTGGAAATTGGCTAAAAGTTAAATAAGCTTTAAAGAGAGGATAGCCAAGAAACATTTCATCACCGCCATGTCCTGATAAGATAACTTTCCTAAATTCCGCTGCTTTTTTTGCGACAATCATCTGGGAAAAAGACCCCATTCCCATACGGGGCTCTTCCAGAATCTGTATCAGCTTATCAAAGTAAAGATAAAAGTCATCAACTCGTATGGGAACTTCAACTTGTTCAAGTTTACATCGGCGAGCTGTTTGTTGAGCAAAAACTCTCTCATCATACCAGCTATCTTTCACGTCATAATACCCTGTAAAAGTAAGAAGGTCCTTATTATCTTGAGAAGCAATAGCAACAACAGTTCCACTGTCTAGCCCTCCGGAAAGGTAAGCGCTTAAGGGAACATCACTTAAAAGATGCTCTTGAACAGACTCTTCAATGGCTGTGCGGGCATATTTTACTAATCCGTCATAATCTTTAGGTAGGGAAAGCTTTTTTTGCGCCTTCCTTTGAGGGGGATGAGTCCATTTTTCTATGTTTTGTTCTATTTGATTATTTTCATTAATGTATAGGATGAGGTTTTCTCCAGGTCTTAACAAGTTTATTCCTGAAAAAAGGCTTTTCCCTTGTGGCCAATTCTCAAAAGTTAGATAGGTCTTTAATATTGATGAATCACTTCTTATTAAGTCTGGTGAAGGAAAGAAGACAAAAAGACCTTTGATTTCTGATGAGAAAAGAACTGTGCTATCCTTTAAAGTATACCAATAAAGAGGCTTAATTCCTAAAGGATCACGGAATAAAAAAAGGGACTTCTCAGAAGTCTCATAATAAGCTCCAGCAAACATCCCGTTAAGCTGTTGGAGAATGTCTTTGCGATCTTTTCTTTTAAAAAGGTGAAGTAAGGTTTCTGTATCACTGTGCGTTTTAAAATTTTCTTTATCCTTGAGGAAGTATTTCTTTCTTAATTCTTGATGATTGTAGATTTCTCCATTGTAAGAGAGAACGCTGCCATCATATATCATCGGCTGGGACGCGGCGCCAGAAGGGTCAAGAATCGCTAAACGTCGATGACCTAAGAAACAAAACCCATCATTGGAAAACCATATCCCGTTTCCATCTGGTCCTCGGTGTGAAAGAACATCCATAGAAGCCTGAGACTGAGATGTAATAAATTTGACTGAAGGGCCAAAAGCGCCTACAATTCCACACATGTTTTAATCTCTATCCAAGGAGATTTTGTTTTCTAAGATTGCCATTAAATGACGGAGGCTCTCTTCCTGATTTACTCTCAGAATATGGATAATTAGAAGAAAAGAAAATGAATTTAAACCGAGAATGAGGCAGCCTAGGGCTATGAAAAAAGTATGTGGAGAATGATCAAATGTTGTTTTTAAGGCCAGCCATAAGCTAGGTGTTAAAGATAATTGTAAGTCAAGAGCTTTTAAAACTTGAGAAATAAAAACAATACTTTCATATGATCCAATAATTAAAAGAAAAAATGTTAAATATTTAAAAAACCCGTAAGGTTTAATAGCTAAAGCATAAAAAAGATGTTTTTTGCTAGATTTAAAAATATCTAATCCCCTAGCAGACGCGCGAGATTTTTTCTCACGTTTCCATATAAGACGACCTGGAATTTCTTGGATGATCGCATTTTTTAAAAAGAGTTTTTTTAAGATTTCTAAATGAAACTCTTTTCCTGTTTCTATTAAACAAAGGTTTTGTATGACTTCTTTTCTATATCCTCTCACCACACAAGTAACTGTGGATAGCTTTTGAGGGAAAAATCGAGAAAGTATCCAATTTGCAACTTTAGAGAGAGCCAACCGTGATAAGGGAAGCCCTTGAACTAAGCCTCCTTTCATATAAGCGCTTACGATAACGACATCTGTATTTTTTTTCTCATGAAAAACTTTTAGTATTTCTTGAATATGATTGAGGTCATAACTTAGATCAGCATCTAGTGAAATTACAAATTCTCCTGTTGCAGTTTTTAAGCCTGCATTTACAGCAGCTCCTCTTCCTTTGTTACGATCAAATGATAAAATACGAATTGATTTACTTTTATAGGACTCTAAAATTTCACCAGTTTTATCCGTGCTTCCATCATTAATTAAAATCAGTTCCCAGGAAGAAATATATTGCAGTTGAGATAAATATCTTTTTATCTGCTCAATAGTTTTACTAATCATTGTTTCTTCATTAAAGCATGGGATGATAATTGATATTTTTCCTTTAGAAAAAAAATGAGTATTTATTTCCTTTAGATCTGTAGATGTATTTATCATTTTAGTAAACCTTATTTATTTATAAGTTCAACGTTATCATCAATATTTTATAATTTCAATACCATGAAATTTTTGTTTTCAAATATGGTAGGAAACTCATATATTTTTTTTATTTTTTCTCTTTCCAGCACTAGATACTGGACTCCATATAGGTTTTGAATATTTTTAAACCATTTTTCGTCAAAATTATAAAAAGCTTCTGTAACATCATTTGTAAGTTTAGTATGCCCATTTATATTTGGGAAAAAGCCTGTTAGATATTTTTCAATGGGTAGGTTTAAAAGTGAAAAACGCCGCATCCCTTCCCAAAAAGTTTCTTCATCCGAATTATATAACCAGGAAACATGAATCCATTCCCTAACATTGCCAAACGAACTTCTTTGTGAAAAATCTCTCCATCCATAATAGATAGTAGGATCTACCATAAATAAAGCATCTTTAGGAGTATGGTTTTTTGCCCAAAGTTGGACTTCTAAGTAATTTTTTCCTTTTTCTAGGGTATCTTCTTTTAATAAGAGCTCTTTTTGAAAAAAAAGAGCATTGTAGAGTAAAAGAAAGAGTGGCAAAAATGGAGATAGTTTATGAGATAAAAGAAATTTCTTTGTAAATAAACCAAAAAAAATATAAATGGCAAAAATTGTAAAAAACACTTTCCACCATAAAGGGCCAATAAATCCTTTAAAATGAGCCATAAATTGGGAATATCCTGCAAAAGATTTTAATCCTAATAAAATTACAAAAATGCTAAGGACTGCAGCAGCAGACAATGTTTTTAGTTGAGTATAATTTTTTCTTTGGAAGCATTTACGCATTGTTGGAT
>CAYUCY010000013.1:0-28577 GCA_964443525.1 uncultured Thiotrichales bacterium | reverse complement strand
GCCTGCCTAGGCTGCGACACAGTTAGCCCTTCTAACCTCTATAGTCCACCTTGGCAGAACTCTTTTTGCCGCCCTTTCGGGTTGGCTGGTTGAATCCTTGGGTTGGGTTCATTTTTTTGGCCTTTGTACGCTTGCGACACTGCCAAGCCTGTATCTCGTTTTACGTCTCTCCAAAAAAACTCATGAGAGGTTGTGGGGCAGTCCCTCCAAACAGGCCCCTGCACCAACAACAAGCTAAGGAGAGGTAAATGATTTCCGACGACATCATCTTTATTCAAGAAGATCAGGTCAGCTGTGACGGGAACGGTCGTGAGGCGGGGCATCCCCGTGTTTATCTGGACCTTTCAAAAACAGGAGAGGTTTATTGCCCTTATTGTAGCAAACACTACAAAAAAGCGAACATCTCCTAATATAGCCAATGGGTGACTGGCTTTAGCTTAAAACGAAAGCTTTCCCCTCCCCTCCTCTTTTCTCTTATGGTAAGCTTAGGTCAGATATGACGTGAAGGAATTTTCCGATGCGATGTACGGCCTACTGTACCGCCAAATCTTACGATCTCCCTAAATTGTCCGATTTTTTGAAAACAAAAAGCCCCGCTCAATCTTTCGGAGACTCCCTTTATTTTCGCTATAAAAAGGGAGAAGTGTTCGCCTTTGATTACGGATGCATCGTCTTTTGGAATATTTCCCAAGAAGATGAGCTTGAGGCTCTCACCCATATTCGAGCTTTTGAGCGAGAGCCACTCCCGCAATTTGAATATGATGATTTCGAATATTCCTACGGAAAACCCGCGAAAGTCTTTCAAGACGAAGTCACTCTAGAAAACCCGAAGGATTCCTTGGCCAAGCTTTCCGTTTCTTACGGTCTCGCACAATCAGTCAAACTCGGGATTTACGAGGGAACCGTTGAAGAAACCCTAGCCGCAACGGATCCGATTACCCGTTCTCTTGCAAAGAAAGGAAAAATCCCTCTCACACGAAGGGAGATCGGCCGTAAAATCGGTGAGCTTTTTCTCGAACGCAATACCATCAACGTCCAGTCTGATTTCCTTGAACCGCCCGAATTTTTTTGGGAGTACCCGGAGTACGAACCCCTCTACAAAATGACGGCGACGGATCTGGAAATCAGACCCCGCGCTCTGAACCTCAACCGCAAGCTGGACATGATTCATGACCTTTATCAAATTTTAGGGGATGAGCTGAACCACAGGCATTCCTCCCGCCTGGAGTGGATCATCATTATCCTTATTCTCATCGAGGTTCTCTTTACGACATACAGCTTTTTCCAACCCCATCTCTCAAAAGCCGGCGAACTTCTCTGCGTTTAAGCAGCGCGGTGGAAGAAAAAGCTTTTTAATTTGCTTTTAAATTTTGGGATCTCCGTAACCTCTGTGATCCGCCGCCTCAAAAAGGCCCGCGTTTCCTCAAAGTTAGGGGAAGAGTCCTGAAGCCAAAAAAAGACTGTGCTGCCGTAGACACTGGAGAGAAGAGTACGCTTAGAATAATAATTCCAATCCGTTGCCGTATCCCCGGCTAGATGCCAGATCTCATCCGCCACAGACCAGAGAAGCTTAATCCCGAGAGGAACCTGCAAAGGCTCGGAAAGAAAGGAAAGAACTTGTCTTTCCGCTTCTCGGTGGGACTCTAATAATTTCAAGCGCAAGAGAACAAACGCCTCTATTCTCTCTCGCACGCGCAATGCCATGATGTCTCGCTCCACGGCAAGGGCGTTCAATTTTCTGTTATAAAGATCCACATAGTGTTTAGTCATCTCCCCCACATCGCCGTCAAAGGCACGCAAGGCATGTGTATGCCGATAATTTAGATCCTCAAGAGCTCTTTCAAGGGCTTTCAAGCCCCATCCATCAAAAGGAGCATGCTCCAGAACCCGCTCAACCAGGGCATCTTTGACGGATGTATCATGAAGGGAAGGTTGGCTCATTTTTTACTTCCTGAGTTTCATGTGTTATATTATATTTGTATTTCATTTTAAGAGGTATTGCTTAGAATGACAAACCTAAAACAAGAAAGGAGAGTGAGGCAAAGTGTTTGTAAACGTTCGCGATAATAACGTTGATCAAGCTCTGCGTTCACTTAAGAAAAAGCTTCAACGCGAAGGCGTGCTGCGCGAGATGAAACTCCGTCGCCACTTCGAGAAGCCTTCTGAGCGCAAAAAGCGCGAAAAGGCTGAAGCCATCCGTCGCATCCGCAAGCTTGCACGCAAGAAAATGGAACGCGATGGATTCTAAATCGATGAATCTCTCATCTGCCTCCCTCCCCGTTCACCAAAAACGAACGGGGAAGGAGCATTTTGGAGAGTTGCTTTCATATAAGTACAATCTCGTAACTGTCAGACTTTTTCTTCTCTTTTTAGCTTATGCGACTGGATATATCTCTGTTCACAACCTACTGTCTCACCTAAAGATTTCTGACGCCGATTTGAACCTGGTCTCTTGGGATTATTTAGATTATTTCTTTAAATGTGTTCACAGTTCATTTTTTTCTTTGTATATAATAATTTGCTTTATCTTTCTAATGAATTTACTGCCGACGAAAGTTATTAATTTTATGGAGGAATGTTTCAGTATATTCATATGCAAAAATAATCCCCCCAATTTGTATTTTGACAAAAAAGAAAGAATTTCCTTAAAAGATTATGAGCTCAGTAGAATCAATGCCGATTTTGGAGGGATTAAAGAAAAATTTTTTTCTTTAGGTCAATTATTTATTTATAAATTTATAAAGTTTATTAATTTTATTCCGCGATTAATTATATTAATAATATTTTTCTTTTTTTTGTTCAAATATTTATATAATAATGCAAAGTTGATCCCTATTTTCTGGTTAACTTTCTTAACATCTTTTTCAACACTTTTGCTGATACATTCATTATATACAAAAACCAGGCTTGGATTTTTTCTGTTTTCTCTCCTTTTGGCGGTTTCTCTTTATGTATACCTTTTTTCAGATGCGTTTAATTTTTTTCGCAATGATCTTACTAAATTAAATCAGAATGAAAACTCAATTGTTACTCTCTCGGATAGCACTTCAGTCAATTCAATGAAAATCTTAAGCTTTGACCAGTTCTACTTATGTCTCCTGAAGAACAATGGCTATATGATCCTGCCGAAGGATAAGGTCCTCTCGATTCACCACCCACCGAAAGTTGAAGCGTCACCCTAACCAATTCAGTCTCAGTAAAATACAGTTTACTCTTCCTCTTCCCGTAGGCTTAAAAGTCAACTCCGCTTAACTTTTTTGTATATTGCCCACAAAAGGTAAACCGTAGTTAGCCAAAATTGTAAGATCACACATGAAAACCTCAAAAAATTACCCCAAACATAGCATGTGCGCTTCTGAAGGCCGCAGTTTAACAGGGTGAGAATATTGAGTCAGAGGTTTTTGAAATTTCCTGTTTCTTTGAACGCCTACCTTAAAATCTCTCATTAGAAGGAAACTAGATTCTCTCGTTCTTCATTTATTCCATTCCTTGATAGATTTTTCCAATTCTGTAAAAATCCTATCTCTCTCTTCACTTGAAAGATTTAATTTTCGAGCAACACCTCTCGCTTTATCAGCAAAACCTATAAAACTTTTCCCTTTTATATGCCTTTTTAATGCAATTTCTATGTTTGTAGGCTCATATGTTTTATCAGTATTTTTCCCTCCTCGTATCTCTTGCGCCAAAATCGTAAAAATTCTATGGATTTCCTCTTCCGGAATATTTAATTCTGCGGAAATTCTAGGTATCTCTTTTTTTGCAAATCCTTCAAAATCTTTTACGTTCATTTGAAGCCACCTCAAAGCATTTTCTATTGCCATGCCTCCTTCCATAGCCATTTCCTTTTCTCCTTTTAGAATTCACTTCTTTTTATGAATAAGTATGTGTATTTAATTTACATTATAAATAATTATTTCTAGCCTCTAATAACTTCTCCACACGAAACACACCACCCCTAAAATCACCCCGAAAGCAATTAAAAAAATAATTCTCTTCAGAACCGCCGATGGAGGGCGGGGGTTATCGTTAATCGGGTGAGCAAAATCCCGAGCATATCCCGGGGGTAGGATTTGAAATTTCTGATGTAATTTAAGTCTCTCAAGCCGAGAGGAAATGTAGTTTTTAACTCTCTTTTCTCGCATTCAACGGGACAAACTTTCTTTGCTGTTCACCGATATAAAGCTGGCGAGGGCGTCCGATCTTTTGGGTCGGATCCTCGATCATTTCCTTCCATTGGGCTACCCAACCAACCGTGCGGGCAAGTGCAAATAAAACGGTAAACATCGAAAGAGGAATCCCCATCGCTTTCAGGATAATGCCCGAGTAAAAGTCCACATTCGGAAAAAGCTTTTTCTCGATAAAATAGTCATCTTGAAGCGCCATTTTCTCAAGCTCCAAGGCGATTTCGAGAAGCGGTTCATCCTTGACCCCCAACTCTTCCAAGACCTCATGACAGCTCTCTCTCAAGACGGTTGCCCGAGGATCATAGTTTTTGTAAACACGATGCCCGAAACCCATTAGGCGGAAGGGATCATTTTTATCTTTCGCTCGCTTGATAAACTCAGGGATACGGTCTTTTGTTCCGATCTCCTCCAGCATCTTGAGCACCTCTTCATTAGCTCCTCCATGAGCAGGCCCCCAAAGAGAGGCAATCCCCGCAGCAATGCAGGCAAACGGATTTGCAGCGGATGAGCTGGCCAAGCGAACGGTCGAAGTGGATGCATTTTGCTCGTGATCCGCATGGAGGACCAAAATGCGATTCATCGCACGAGCGAGCGTTGAGTTCACCTTGTATTTATAAGAAGGCATCGAGAACATCATATGCAGAAAATTCTCGGCATAGTTCAGCTCGTTTTGCGGATACATAAAGGGCTGACCTACGGAATATTTGTACGCATAGGCCGCAATCGTCGGCATTTTTGCAATCAACCGGTAGGTGGCAAGTTCTCTTTGCTCAGGGTCTAGAAGGTCTAGACTGTCATGATAGAAGGCTGAAAGAGCCCCCACCACCCCCACCATAACAGCCATCGGATGAGCATCTCGACGAAAGCCGCGGTAAAAATGGATCAGTTGCTCATGCAACATGGTGTGATTGGTAATCTTTTCATCAAAAGACTTGAATTGGCTCTCGGTCGGCAGTTCACCATAGAGTAAAAGGTAAGCCACTTCCAAAAAATCACATTTCTCCGCTAAATCCTGAATGGTGTAGCCCCGATGAAGGAGGATTCCTTGTTCTCCGTCGATAAAGGTAATGGCGGAATCACAACTGGCCGTCGAGGTGAACCCCGGATCGTACGTAAAATACCCTGTCTGGGTATAAAGTTGACGCACGTCGATGGCCCTGGGACCAAGCGTTCCCGAGAGAACAGGAAGCGTATACGCTTCCTGTTTCCCGCCCACATTGAAAGTCATTGTTACGGTGTCATTATTGGGGGAAGGAGTTTTCATTTGCGCGCTCCCTGAATGTGCCATTTTTATCTCCCTTATTATATTAGCATCATGATAGGATACCTATTTAAAGATTAACACATCCTTAAGACGGCCTAAAGACTCTTCCTTTCCCAGAATCGACATAATTTCGAAAATACTGGGAGAAACCGTCCTTCCTGTCAAGGCAGCTCTCAGCGGTTGTGCGAACTGCCCCAATTTCTCATTCCGGGTTTCGGCAAGAGCACGAAGGGATGCCTCAAGACTTTCCTCCATCCAAACATCGAGGGACTCAAAAGCCTTCAAGCAAATTTCCACCTTTGAAAACCCTTCCGAATCTAAAAGGGCCTGGGCTTTTTCGTCCATCTTGAGGGGGCGCGATGCGACATAGATATCTGCGTTTTCCACAAGCTCAAGCAGCGTCTTTGCACGTTGTTTAAGACCAGATATTCCTTTGAGAAGAGTTTCTTTCCGATTGTTCGTAAGAGGCCCGTATTTTTCCGAAAGATGTGACTCAATTAACCCCAGCAACCGTTCGTCATCTGCCTCTTTTAAATAATGGGCATTCACGCTTTGCAACTTCACCATATCGAAACGAGAAGGAGATTTGCCGATTGCAGGCAGGTCAAACCACTCGATCGCCTGTGCCCTCGAAATAATTTCATCATCTCCGTGAGCCCAGCCTAAGCGTAAAAGATAATTGCACATCGCCTCAGGCAAGAGGCCCATGTCCCGATAGGCCTCCACCCCCAAAGCCCCATGACGCTTAGAAAGTTTTGCACCGTCAGGTCCGTGAATCAGGGGAATATGAGAAAAGTGAGGAGACGCCCAACCCATTGCCTGATAAATCTGGAGCTGTCGAAAGGTATTGGTCAGGTGGTCATCCCCCCTGATAATGTGAGTCACATCCATATCGTGGTCATCAACGACGACAGCCAGCATATAGGTCGGCGTTCCGTCTCCTCTTAAAAGCACCATATCGTCCAGCTGCTCGTTTTGAACCGTAACTCGACCCTGAACACCGTCCTCGACGGTCGTCTCTCCTGTTAAAGGGACCTTCAGGCGAATCACCGGCTTTATACCTTCGGGAGCCTCACGAGGATCCCGATCCCGCCAAGTCCCATCATAGCGTGGTTGCTTACCTTCTTTCTTGGCCTTGTCCCGCATCACCTCCAATTCCTCAGGCGTACAAAAACAATAGTAAGCCTTTCCTTCGGCCACCAACTGACGAGCAACCTCCTGGTGACGATTGGCCCGAGCAAATTGAAAGACAATCTCTCCGTCCCAGTCTAATGCCAGCCATTTAAGGCCGTTAATAATCGCTTGAATCGCTTCATTGGTCGAACGATCCCTGTCCGTATCTTCAATTCTTAAGAGAAATTTTCCCCTGTGGTGCCGAGCAAAAAGGTAATTAAAAAGAGCTGTACGAGCACCTCCGATATGGAGAAAACCCGTAGGAGAAGGCGCAAAACGAGTGACAATGGTCATGGTTTTTTCTATCGTAATAAAAAATATAAACAGGTAAGGCGCTTGTACCACACTTTAACAAAAAAAGCATCAGGGCATCTTATTCCTCATCTAACAACCTTACGCTTCCTTCTTTTTAAAGAAGCAGGTCATATTCTTCTCTGGTTCCCCGTCTTTCTGGGGATCGGCATCGGTTTTTATTTTAGTTTACCGACAGAGCCTCCTCTCTGGCTTTTTTCCGGAATGTTCCTTACCTCGGTTCTCTCCTATTTCATCTTCCGAGGTCAAGGACCGTTCAGAACCTTCCTCCCAACATCTCTCTTTTTTATCTCCTTAGGATTCGGGGCCGCCCACTTTAGAACTCTGTCTTTGGATACCTTTCTTTTAAAGTATCCGACTTCCTCCCAAGATTTCACCGGAACCGTCGATAAAATCGAAAAGAAACCCCAAGGGATTCGCCTCACCCTAAGTCATGTCGCTGCTCAAAAGACAAAATTCAGACACCCCTTGCCGAAAGTACGTATCACCCTTCGAGGTAAAGCCGCCGGAAATCCCACACTTCCCAGTGTCGGAGACCTCGTCTCGATCAAGGCTGTTCTTCTTCCTCCGTCGGGGCCTATTGCCCCTTATGCTTATGATTTTAGAAGAAAAGCCTACTTCGACGGACTCTCAGCCACCGGATATGCCACAGGCCCCCTCACTCTTCTTGAACACTCATCGCACCAAGATTTGCCTCATCGGATTGAAGGCATGCGGGAGACGATCACAAACCGTCTCTCAACCCTCATCGGCGATCGCGAGGGTGCCGTTGCGGCCGCCCTCGTTACAGGAGATCGCTCAGGCATCGATGACAACTTAAGGGATGCCTATGCTAACTCGGGCATTGCTCATATTTTGGCGATCTCAGGCCTACACCTTTCAATCGTGGCGGGCTTGATTTTCATTTTGATTCGAAGAGGTCTCTGCTTCGTCCCTCCCTTAGCCCTTCATCTCGACACGAAAAAGATAGCGGCGGGAGCCTCCATCTTCTTCACTTTTTTATATCTAACCCTAGCCGATTTTGCCCTTCCCGCCCAGCGAGCCTTTATTATGACCAGCATTATCATGCTTGCCATTCTAACGGACAGAACGGCTCTCACTTTACGAAATGTCGCGTTTGCAACCTTCGCCATTCTGTTCTTACTTCCGGAATCTCTGCTTTCCGCAAGCTTTCAGCTTTCCTTTGCCGCCGTCATCGCCCTTGTCGCAGGGTACGAAGCCTTAAGAGCCCCCCTCGCCCGCTGGGTGAGTCGGGACAAAAACTTTTTCAGAAAAGGAGCGCTTTATATAGGAGGCATCTGCCTCTCGACGCTGCTCGCAACAGCCGCAACAACCCCTCTCATCATCTACACTTTTAATCGTTTTACCCTTCATGCACTTGAGGCGAATCTGATCTCAATCCCCCTTTTAAGCTTCGTCATTATGCCTCTTCTTCTTCTATTTTTCTTCCTAAGCCTTTTCGGTGCGGAAGGCTGGGTCGCCCCCCTCATCAAAGAATCCATCGGTCTTATGACGTGGGTTGCCGAATCCGTCAGTGCTTGGCGGGGATCCGCCATCGGAGTTGCCCAGATGAGCATGGGAACTTTTTGCCTTTTTATTTTCGGAGCTCTTCTTCTTTGTTTCTTCAAGACGCGATTACGGATGCTTGGAGGATGCCTCCTCATCCTTTTTCTGTTTCACTTGCTGCTCCCCCGAAAGCCTGAGTATTTTGTCAGTGAGGACGGAAAACTGATTGCAAAAATCGAGACTTCGGGAGAAGGCGTCGTTAATTCCTTAAGATCGGCTCGATTTGCCCGAGAAACCTGGCAGAAAATGTTCGCCATCGAAACTCTGAAAAAAGAGCCCTCTCTTGTCCTCCCTGTTGATTTCAGCATTCCCCAAAACAAAGGCGGCATTTTCATCTATTCGGATGGCACTATCCTGACGACAACAGACTTCGTAGGTCAACGCCCCTGGTCAGAGCCCTATACACAATCGTCTCGAAAATAAGCTTAAGAAAGGATAAACTTGCACAAATCATCAAGGCCTTCGCCTGTGAAAGCTGAGATGATTTTAACCTCGGTTCTCTTTGACCTGCCTAAAGAAGAGGCCGTTCCGTAAGAACGGGCCGTCTGGCTTGCGATCTCTTCGTAAGAACCGTCTTTTTTGGTGATAAGGATCAGATCCGCCACCTCTATAATCCCGCGCTTCATACCCTGAAGCTCGTCCCCGAGTCCCGGAGAGATCAAAAGAAACACAAGGTCAGCAACTCTTCTAATTTCCGTTCCCGATTGTCCCACGCCAACCGTCTCGATAAAGATGACGTCATACCCTGCAAACTCGAAGAGACGACATTCATCCTCGGCTGTCGCCGTCAAGCCACCGAAGAGGCCTCTGTTTGAAGAAGGTCTGATATAGGCCTCCTCCTTCTGGGACAACTTTTGCATTCGTGTTTTATCGGCTAAAATGGAGCCCTGTGAGATCGGAGACGCCGGATCAATTGCAAGAACGGCAACTCGTTTTCCTTTTTCGATTAACCTGAGTCCCAAAACCTCAATCAAGGTCGATTTTCCTGCTCCAGGGGTTCCCGTAATCCCGACTCGCATAGCCAATCGAGGAATACCCTGCAGAAAATCAAGTAGCTGCTCCCGCGCGATCTGGTCCTTGGAAGCTGTCGATTCAAGCAGCGTGACGGCTTGTGCAAGAGCTCTATGATGCTCCTTCAATAGCCCTCAGAAGAGTGTCTGTGCTCTCCATCACGAAGCTTAAGACTTCCGCTTGGTGTCAACACTGCCCTGAATAGATGATTTTTCTCGTGCTTTTAAAACTAGGAGCTTCGGCCCTATTGCAGCAGAAGAAACCCGCTCACCGCCCGTTAAAACGAGAGGCCCTTTCCGAACAAGGCCTATAGCCTTTCGGTCTGATCCCGAGGTGATTTTGAGAGACGACTTGACCGATGTCCCAGGGTTGAGAAGGTAGCGTGCCGAGACCCAAGGATTGGCACGATTAAAGCGAATCAGTCTTGCCTCTTGCTTATTCTCCTTTTCAAAGGTGAGCTGTTCGCGTCGGATTTCCTGCCAAGCTTTCAAAACTTTACGGCGATACGGAATATGAAATTCGGGATGGGCCGAATGATAGTGAGAGACGGCTTTCTCCCAGCTGCCCAAAGATTCTTTCAAGCTTTTTAAAAATTTGGCTGCATATGTGATATTGACGTGAGGATCAAAAGCCTGCTCAAGGGAGGGCAAATTCTCGCCGTGATAATGCCAGTTCACTTGCATAAGTCCCACATCAAAGTTTTTTTTTCCTTGCTTTTTAAGAACTTTCACCGCCTTTAATGCTTCGGCTTTCGAAGAGTAATATGTCCCCGTACCTCCCGCATTTACGGCCCACGGGCAAACAACCCGCTTTTTTACTTTTGCGTTATACTGCCCCGATTCGACCTTGGCGATTGCAAGCAAAAGACCGTGGGGGATCCCGTATGCTTTTTCTGCTCGAGTGATTTGAGATTCGTACTGATCCAAATAAAGAACGGCCCGGCCTTCAGAAAAAACAGCCGTCATAAAAGTCAAGGTCAAAAATGTTCTAAAAAACGGTCTCATACTATCTTTCATTGCAATCCTCATGCCAAGAGCATTTGATGAAAGAAAAGTTAAGAAAGTCTTTATAAACAATTTTCAGACGGCTTTTGCTTTCTCTTCCTCAAGCTGAAGTATTTCAAGAAACTCGCGCCATTCCCTCGGATTCAGTCCGCTGTTTTCTTGACTTACGTGCTCTCCTTGAATCATGCGACGTAAGACCGACAAGCCGGTGCGGGAGAAGTGACCCGCATACATACGGTACTCTTCAAAAGCCTCACAAGCATAAGGGACCCACTTCTTGACAACGTCAAGCATCACATCCGCATAGGCTCGAATTTCGTACTGGGCATGAGCATCCGCCCGCAAACTCAGAAAATGGAAGAGATTATGAAGATCGATTTTCCAATACCACTCCGTATAATAATTAAGCGTCAGATTCATACGAGCCAACTCGCGGGCAAGCCCCTGACGATCCTCCTGATAGCCATTTCCGAACTCATCCTCATTGAGCATTTCCTCATAATGGGTGTAAACACGCTCGGAATCTTCGCGAAGGAGTTGGAAGACGCGCTCTGCCTCTTGGCCTGTTAAAACATTGCCCCGTCCTTGACGATTGGTCGTCGATTGGGCGGAGAGATGCTGGGGCTCCGGAATATAAAATTCCTTACCTAAAATGGAGTAGCGAGCGGAGTATTCGTTGACATTTGCCGTCCGATGACGAATCCATTGGCGCGCGACGAAGATGGGGAGTTTCACATGAAATTTGATCTCGCACATTTCAAAAGGGGTTGTGTGGCGATGACGCATAAGATAGTTAATCAATCCTTTGTCCTGATTAATTTTCTTAGTTCCCTTGCCGTAGGAAACCCTTGCTGCTTGAACGATTGCGGTATCGTCTCCCATATAATCGATCACACGCACGAACCCGTGATCAAGCACTTTAAGGGGTTCATAAAGGATCGCTTCGACCTCTGGGACCGTTGCTCTTTTCGTTGTAAAAGCGGCTTCCCGCGCTTCTTTCAGTTCCTGGGTTTGATCGGCATTCAAGGCCATCGCTCTTTCCTCAACTCTTCTTTCATTAATGATCGTAGAGTAGCGAGATTTGTCTCTTCTGCCAAGTCTTCATCCCCGAAAAAAAGCGCCCTGAGAGAGCGCTTTTTTATAATTCTTGTAAAAAGGAGGTTATTGTTCAGTCCCCACTGCAGAGACAGCAGAACAATTTCTTAAACCAGTTATTGGTTTGAGGTGCTGGCCCTACTGTTCCAAAAGGTTTAACATTCACCTCGGCATCTATGGTTGCATTTTGCAAGAAAAACCCTTTTTGGGTTGTAAAATCCGCCGGGACAAAATTATTTGAGGGAGACTTCGGCAACAAACCGACCCTCATCAGATGTTCGGCGGTCATTTCGCTGCAAAACACATTATCCAGAGATGATTCGCTATTCCCGTCACGAAGAGCATTCAGAAGTTCAAAGAAGCTCTTCTCATAATAACGCCCGTTAAACTCTCGGATAAATTTATCTGAAATACTGGGGTCGGGCGTAAAGTTGGAAGAGAAATGAATGCGCCTGTACCAAACGCCCCCGCCATAGGCCTTTACTAAATCCGTCCACTTAGTCATCCGAACGTGGGGGAGTTTCCCCTCTCCTAAAATTTCATCCGCCGATCCTGTGGATTCAAAACAGTACCAAGTATTTTGATCATCGGGACTTCCAGCTTTTACATCGTAAAAGATCGTTCCGGAATGCGAATAGATCGAATTTGTGACGATCTTAATTGTCTTGCTAAAAATATCCGTTCCTTCAAAAAGAGCAAGACCGCAGACTTGATAGTTCAGGTCAAGTTCGAGCGGCAAAGGTTCTGTTCTAGGAGCTAAAAGAAGTGTTTCTTTCGCAAGAGTCTCAGAGGTGTCACCATCAACAATCACGGACAGTGACGAGGATTCTTTATCTTTCTTTTCTTCCCCTTCACTGTGAGAGGCAAAGGAGACAGGCGCGACACCTCCTGCCAGGGTTGTAAGAAGAATGAGATAAAACCAAAATGTCTTGAACTTTTTCATTTGTTGTACCTCCCGATTCGAATAAAGTTATGATTTTTTGTGATGCTTTTTATAATTCTTTTTTAAAATCGAAGAGTTAACAAATGGTTAAGAAAGAATCCTTTGCATAATTTTTTCCTATTTTTTCAAATAACCTTCTATTTTTGACAAATTTTTTCTTAATTGGTATTTTTTGAAAGAAGAGGAGATCTTTTCAACTTCATTTCGATTGATTAAACTAATAAAAAATGGGAGGATATTTTTATGGGATGTTTTAAGAGAATTTCTTTCTATTTATCCGCCTCAGTACTATTGATGCCGTCCTTGGGTATCTCGATGGAGTTTGACTCGGAAGAAAATCTATCAAACTTCATTCCCGTCAAGCATGGCTACGAGAACTCTTTCAAACATAGAAAGATCTTGGAATACCAAGATGTTTTTCCGAACCCGGGACAAGTCGCAGGTCTTTATGCTCGCCAAAAAGGCAGAAAACTGGTTCCACCCGGGTTTTATGCATCACGGCAAGCAAAGTTGAATCAGCTAAGCCGTCTCGAGGCCCATTACCTTAAGCAGAAAGAATTCTTAGTACCCGATCTTCTCGGAAAATTTGAAGAATTCTTTTTAAAGGAAAAGCTTAAGGTCGGAACCATTTGCGATCGTGATTGGCGAAATCCCTTGGCCTGCTCAGGCTCAGTCGACACGGCCATCCGCGCTATCGACACTTTTCTTTCTGCCTTGGGTCGTTAGAGGAAAGAGAGTGTCGTCTTATTCAATGGATTTGACGACTTCCTCGCAGACTTTCTTGGCGTCGCCAAAGAGCATCATGGTATTGTCGCGGTAGAAAAGCTCGTTATCGACGCCGGAATAGCCGGCTGCCATGGAACGCTTGACGAACAGAACCGTCTGGGCTTTCTCCACGTCCAGGATGGGCATGCCGTAGATAGGACTGGACGGGTCTGTTTTGGCAACAGGATTTGTCACGTCGTTTGCACCGATGACAAAGGCAACGTCCGTTGAGGAAAAGTCGCGATTGATTTCCTCCAATTCCAATACGTCTTCATACGGCACATTTGCTTCTGCCAAAAGAACATTCATGTGCCCCGGCATCCGTCCCGCCACGGGGTGAATGGCATAACGAACCTTAACGCCTTTTTCCTTGAGAGCGTCAGCCATTTCACGCAAAGCGTGCTGAGCCTGAGCCACAGCCATTCCGTATCCGGGCACGATAATCACGGATTTTGCATTAGCCATGATGAAAGCCGCGTCCTCCGGGCTTCCTGATTTGACGGGACGTTGTTCACCCCCTACTTTTCCAGTAGATGCAGTCGTATCCCCTCCGAATCCGCCTAAAATCACATTAATAATGGAACGATTCATTCCTTTACACATGATGTAGCTGAGAATCGCACCCGAGGATCCAACCAGAGCGCCCGTAATAATCAAGAGGTTATTCCCCAGCGTAAACCCGATTCCAGCGGCTGCCCAGCCGGAATAAGAGTTCAGCATGGAGACGACGACGGGCATGTCGGCGCCTCCGATCGGCAGAATCAAAAGAAGACCGAGCAAAAGAGAAATAAAAACGATGGCTGCAAAAAGCAGGTGTGACTCTGTCATCACGAACCAGGCCCCAAGACCTACTAAGCTTAAGGCAAGAAGAGCATTAAAGGGATGTTGCATGGGGAAAATGAGAGGTTTTCCGCTCATGATTCCCTGCAGTTTGGCAAAGGCAATCACGGATCCAGTAAAAGTGATGGCACCGATTGCAACCCCAAGGCACATCTCGATCAGACTTCCCTTGTTGATGAGGTTAGGTATACCAATCCCGAAGGCCTCTGGACTCCAGAGAGCTGCCGCTGCAACACAAACAGCGGCAAGTCCTACAAGACTATGGAAGGCAGCTACGAGTTGAGGAAGAGCCGTCATTTGGATACGCAAGGCAATGACCGCTCCGACGGCGCCGCCTACCAGAACGCCCGCGATAATCAGACCGTAATCGGGTACGTGAGGGGACGTCACAGTGGCGCCCACGGCCAGCACCATGCCTAAAATCCCGTAAATATTCCCCATGAGAGCCGACTTCGGAGAAGAAAGCCCGCGCAAGGACATAATAAAGCAAATAGAGGCAATCAAATAACAAACGGCAAGAAGATTTTCACTCACGATCCAGCGTCCTTATTTCTTTTTCATAAACATTTGAAGCATCCGTTGCGTCACAATAAATCCGCCGAAAATATTCACGGATGCAAGGGTGACGGCTACGAACCCCATGATTTTTGCAAACCCGAAAGCACTCAAGCCTGCGGCAAGCAAAGCACCTACTACGATGACTGAAGATATAGCGTTCGTCACGGCCATGAGGGGAGAATGTAAGGCCGGCGTTACGCGCCAAACAACGTAATATCCTACAAAAACCGCAAGAACAAAGACTGTCAAACCGATGATAAAGGGGGACGGGCTCATTGCTGTTGCTGCATGGGCGACGGCTATTTCTGCGGTTTGGATGATTTCCTTGGGCATCTCTTTCGTCTCCTTATTGAAAGTTGGGATGGATGATTTGCCCCCCGTGGGTCACCAAACATCCTTTAATAATCTCATCCTCAAGATCAATTTTGAGAGTTTTCTTTTCAGTATTCGTGATAAGCTGAACAAAATTTAAAATGTTCCTTGCGAAAAGAGCGCTGGCATCCCGGGCGACACGTCCCGCCAAGTTGGTAAATCCGATAATTTTGACGCCGCCGATATTGATGTTCTCATTGGCTTTTGACCCTTCGACATTTCCGCCTGTCTCAACGGCCATGTCTACGATGACGGAACCGGGCTTCATAGAACTCACCATTTCTTTCGTGAGGAGTCTTGGGGCGGGCTTCCCCGGAATAAGCGCGGTCGTAATAACAATATCACAGTCAGAGACGGCTTTAGCTAACTTCTCCGCCTGACGTTTTTTGTAGTCTTCGCTCATTTCTTTTGCGTAGCCCCCCGTTCCTTCTCCGGACTCGTCACTCTCAACTTCAATAAAAGTAGCGCCGAGGCTTTCAACTTGTTCCTTGGCAGCAGCCCGAACATCAAAGGCAAAAACCTTTGCTCCCAGACGCTTTGCGGTCGCAATCGCTTGAAGCCCTGCAACACCCGCTCCCACGATAAGAACTTTTGCGGGGGGAATGGTACCTGCCGCCGTCATCATCATGGGAAGAACACGGTCAAATTGCTCGCAAGCCTCTATGACGGCCCGATAACCGGCCAGGTTGGTCTGAGAGGATAGAATATCCATGCTTTGTGCTCGGGTGATGCGAGGGACAAGCTCGAGGGCCGCGGCGGAAATACCCGCCTTTTTGTAGAGTTCAAATTGCTTTTTATCCTGATAAGGACTCATGGCGGAAAGAAGCAAAACTCCTTTCGGAAGCTCTGCAACTTCATCCACCTTGTCTTCCCCCTTTTGAAGAGGGCGTTGAATTTTAGCAATAATATCGGCCTCTTTGACGGCTTCCTTCAAATCTTTGGCGATTTTTGCGCCGGCCTCCTGGTAGGCCGTATCATAATATGAGGAGGCTTCTCCTGCTCCTTTTTCAACGACAACTTCATAGCCGAGAGCCTTTAATTTCTTGACGGTCTCAGGAGTGGCCGCCACCCTCGATTCACCTGGGCGACGCTCTTTTAGAATACAAAGCTTCATCTTTTGGGCTACCTTTTTGCTTCATAACAGATCTGAAACATTTTGTAACATAGTCGGAGCCGGGTCGATAGAGGGTCAAATAAATTTTTATTTTAGTGTACTTCGCTTCTGCCAAAAAACTTTAATCTCCCTTAGTTCCGCGTTATAATTTCTTCAAAATCAGGAGGATGGAATGAACCTGGAGTCTTATACGGAAAAAGTACGACAAGCCTTGCAAACAGGCCAAATGACGGCTCTAAAGCTGGGACATCAAAAATTTCTCCCCGAACATTTGCTTGTAGCCATCATGGAGGATCCGAAAGGAACAGGCGCGGCCGTCTTAAGCGCCGCTGATATTTCCCGCGCCCACGTTCTGCAACTTGCGGAAGAGCTTCTCTCAAAACACCCTAAAGTGGAGGGCGCTGGCGCAGGACAAATTTATTTGGCCCCCGAAACAGCCCGCGTCTTTGATGAAGCGGAGAAACTCTCTCAAAAAGCGGGAGATTCCTTTACAACCGTAGAGCGCTTGTTGCAGGCGATCATCCAAGTGGACTCGGAAGCCTCCAAAGCCCTTCGGATTGCAGGCCTTACGCCCCAAAAAATCGAAAAAGCTATTCTTGAGATGCGAAAAGGACGTAAGGCGGATTCGGCGTCCGCTGAAGAGTCTTATGATGCCCTCAAGAAGTACGCGCGCGACATGACGGCTCTGGCGGCGGAAGGAAAGCTGGACCCCGTGATCGGTCGGGATGAGGAAATTCGTCGGACGATTCAAGTCTTATCTCGCCGGACAAAAAATAATCCCGTCTTAATCGGAGAGCCTGGAGTGGGAAAAACAGCCATCGTAGAAGGCCTTGCCCACCGAATTGTGAAGGGCGATGTCCCTGAATCCTTAAAAGAGAAAAAACTGATGGCCCTTGATTTAGGTGCTCTCATTGCAGGTGCTAAATTTCGGGGAGAATTTGAAGAGAGACTCAAAGCCGTTCTCCAAGAAGTGACAAATGCAACCGGAGAGATTGTCCTCTTTATTGACGAACTTCATACCCTCGTCGGTGCAGGCAAAGCAGACGGAGCGATGGATGCCTCCAATATGTTAAAGCCGGCCCTTGCAAGAGGAGAGCTTCACTGTGTGGGGGCTACCACCCTTGATGAATATAGGAAATATATAGAGAAAGATGCAGCCCTTGCGAGGCGTTTTCAGCCCATCTTCGTGCCAGAGCCTTCGGTGACTGATACGATTTCCATCCTGCGAGGACTTAAGGAGAAATATGAGCTACACCACGGGGTTCGCATTACGGACTCGGCGCTTGTGTCGGCGGCAACTCTTTCGAATCGGTATATCTCCGATAGATTTCTTCCCGACAAGGCCATTGATCTGGTGGATGAGGCTGCAAGCCGCCTCAGGATGGAAGTAGACTCAAAGCCTGAGGAGATTGATGAGCTTGACCGAAAAATCATTCAACTAAAGATCGAACGAGAAGCATTGAAAAAAGAAACGGATGCCGAATCTAAACATCGTTTGAAAGATTTGGAAGGCGAACTACAAGAGCTCGAAGCAAAGTCAGCGACCTTAACGGAGACCTGGCAAGCGGAAAAAGAGAAGCTCACAAGCGCTCAAAAGTTAAAGGAACAGTTGGACCAAGCCCGTAATGATTTGGAGATCGCTCAAAGAGAGGGGAATCTGGCGCGTGCGGGAGAGATTGCCTACGGAACCATTCCCGAGCTTGAAAAAAAGTTGAAAGAGGCTGAGGCATCGGCCACATCTCATATGCTGAGAGAAGAGGTGACCGAGAGCGATATTGCGGCGGTCGTCTCCCGTTGGACAGGTATTCCGGTTGACAAAATGCTGGAGGGAGAACGGGAAAAACTCCTTCATATGGAAGACTACCTGCATCAGCGTGTGATCGGTCAGAATACTGCCATCGTTGCAATCAGCGATGCGGTGAGACGAGCCCGTACCGGACTTCAAGATCAAAACCGTCCCATCGGTTCTTTTCTCTTCTTAGGGCCGACCGGTGTGGGAAAGACGGAACTGACCAAGGCTCTCGCCGGATTTCTCTTCAACGACGAATCCGCTATGGTCCGCATCGATATGTCCGAGTTTATGGAAAAGCATTCCGTTGCGCGTCTCATTGGTGCTCCTCCCGGTTATGTGGGATATGAAGAAGGAGGATCCCTGACGGAAGCCGTGAGACGCAGACCCTATCAGGTGGTTCTTTTTGACGAAGTTGAAAAAGCTCATCCAGACGTCTTTAACGTTCTCCTTCAGGTTTTAGATGACGGCCGACTTACGGACGGCCAAGGGCACACCGTTGACTTTACCAATACGCTGATCGTTATGACCTCGAATCTGGGCTCGGATATTCTTGCAAGTTTGCCTGCTGGCAAGCCCGCAGAAGAGGCCCGGGATGGCGTCATGGAAGTGGTGCGCGTCGCTTTTCGACCTGAATTTTTGAACCGTATCGATGAGATTCTCCTCTTCAATCGTCTGAATCCCCAAGATATGAAAGGGATTGTTACAATTCAGCTCAAGCGTCTTGAAAAGTTGCTGGAGGATCGTCGGATTGCTTTCTCCATTGATGATAAAGCTAAAGAATGGCTCGGGGAGAAGGGATATGATCCCATCTACGGCGCCCGTCCCCTCAAGCGTGTGATTCAAAAGCATCTGCAAAATGAGTTGGCTTCTCTTATTCTGGAAGGAAAAATTACAGATAGCGTCTGCGTCAGCGCAGATAGCAAAGGCTTGGTAATTGCACCTCAAGCCATAAAGCCTAAAAAAGCTGTAGTGTGATCTTGCTTCATCCTCGATTCCATAGAAAAGGTAAGAGAGGGGCTGCTACGTCCTAAAATACATAAGGACTATTGACGAGCGGGTAGGCGAATGAGGCGGCGGATGATTTTGGCAACGGCTTCATAGTATTCCAAGGGGATTTCATCCCCCACCTCAACTCCGTCGTAAAGAGAACGAGCAAGTGGTGGATTTTCAACGATCGGGACATCATGTTCCTTAGCCACCTCCCGAATTTTAAGGGCTAGAAAATCGACGCCTTTCGCAACCACCACGGGTGCCTCCATCTTTTGCATATCGTATTTCAAAGCAATCGAAAAGTGGGTCGGATTGGTGATGACAACGGTTGCAGAAGGTACTTCCTGGATCATACGGTGTCGAGCCCGATCGTGTCGAATCTGTCGCAAACGTTGTTTGATCTGGGGGTCTCCGTCCATTTCTTTGTGTTCTTCCTTTATTTCCTGGCGGCTCATTTGCATGTCTTTCATAAACTGAAACTTTTGAAAGCCATAGTCGAGACCTGCGACAATAAACATTACCGCAGCAATCGCAAAGATCAGCCTCCCTAAGTTTTCGTGAAGCTCCGATAAAACGCCCATCATCGTCATCGTTGCTAAATCATCGATCTTTTGAACTTCTGGCCATAAAATGAAAAAGGCGATAGCACCGACAACGATTATCTTCAGGAGGCTTTTTAGAAGTTCAACGATGGCTTTCGCCCCGAACATCCTCTCAATCCCCTTTAGAAAAGAAATTTTGGACAATTTTGGTTTCATGGATCCCGCCGAAATCAAGAAGCGAGTCTGAAGAAGACCGCCTACCACAACGGCAAAGATAATCGGCATCATAAAGAGCGCCAGATATTCGCCGACTTCCCGGATCAAGCTGATACTCAAGATCATAAATCCGCCGCCTTCAAGCCGCGTCATAGATGCGTTTTCAAAAAAAAGGCTCATGCTCGTCATTAGACGCTTAAAGACATAAGGCAATACCACGAAAAAATTAAAGACGACGGCGATCATCACAAGCAAATGGGTCACTTCTCGCGAGAGAGGGATCTGACCTTCTTCCCGTGCTTTTTCCAGACGATGTTCTGTTGCTTGTTCTGTTTTTTGGGATTTATCGGTTGTGTCTTCCGCCATCGTCTTCTACCCCCACAGTCTGATAAAAGCTTGAGCAAGCCGGTCTAGAAAGTGATTCATAATAACCGCGAGACTTACCATTAAAACAATAAATCCAATAAAAATCTGGAGCGGCTGAACAATAAAGAAAATCTGAATTTGAGGCACCAGCCGATTTAAAATCCCGACTGCGATCATGACCAGCATAGAAATTAAAACAACAGGTGCTGCAATTTTAACGGCCAGAAGGAAGCTAGCATTGAGGTAGGTTGTTAGTTGATGCGTCATATCCTGAATCAAAAACTCGAAATGAAGGAGAGTGCCGGGTTTTAGCGTCTCGAAACTCTCATAAAGGGCCGTAAACATGAGATGGTGAAGGTTCATCGCAAAAATCATGACGGTTGCAATCAGGCCAAGGAAAGCCGCCGGCAATGACGTTTGCTGAGCAGATGCCGGACTTTGGACAAAGGCATTCGCCAAATTCATTTGAAACCCTAAAAGAGAGCCCGCCAAATCAAAGGCCGCCATCAGGAACCGAATGATGAGACCCGCAAAAAGGCCGATTAAGAATTCGCCCATGAGAATCAGAAAAAAGTCTCCGGGTGACACAGGAAGAGTCGGTAAATTGGCACTCAAAAGAGGCGTTAAGACGACGGAGAAAACAAGGGTCAGGACAAGTCGAATGTTGGGGGGGACATAAGCTTCGGAAAGACCGGGCATCAGAAAGATAAAGGCCCCGAGGCGCATAAAGACGACCACATATCCGAAGAGATCATTGAGATAAAAGGAGGAGGCAACCTGCTGGTCCATGGAGCCTCTCCCCTACCCCGCTTTTACGATCATATTGAAGATTTGATCCATATAGCTATTTAGGGTTTTTGAAATGAAGGGGGAAAGAAATAAAAGAAGCCCGAAAGTGACGAGGATTTTAGGCACGAACGTCAGCGTCATTTCCTGGATCTGAGTCAATGCCTGGACAAAGGCGATCACCAAGCCCGTCACAAGAGAGACTAAAAGAAGAGGTCCTGCAACCTTCAACAAAACATAAATAGCTTCGTGAGAAATAGAAAGGATATCGGCCGGTGACATGATGAGCGCTTCCCTGTCGAAATTTCTTGACTTATATTCAGGATGATTATAGTCAGAAGGGAACTGCTTCGCAATCAAAGGATATTTTTTCCTTTATTGGAGGCATCACTCGTGCTAAAAGCGTGTGATATTTTATTAACATATAAGAATGAAAAAGAGCTGAACATGTATGCAGTTGTGAAAACGGGCGGTAAGCAATACAAAGTTGCTCCCGGCGATATTTTAAAAGTTGAGAAGCTTGAAGGGATAGCGGGTGATACCGTTGACCTGTCTCAAGTTTTGATGATCGGGGAAGGGGATAAAATCAGCGTGGGCGCACCCCTTCTGGAGAAAGCTATTGTTCGTACGACGATTCTCGAACAAAAACGGGCTCGGAAGATCATCGTCTTTAAGATGCGTCGTCGTCAAGGATATCGGCGGAAACACGGGCATCGCCAGCCGATCACCGTTCTCCGAATCGAACAAATTTCAGCAGACGGCAAATTGAGTGCGGCTCCCGCCCCTCAAAAGGCCGTTAAAAAAACGGTAGACGTGAAAAAAGAAACGTCTGCAACAAAGAAGGTAGAGCCCAAAGCCGAGAAGGCTTCTGCCGAGAAAAAAGCCCCTGCAGTCAAAAAGGCAGCACCTGCAGAAAAGAAATCAACAAAGAAGTAAGTAGACCTGAGGAGTAAGTAAGATGGCTCAAAAAAAGGCCGGCGGTAGTTCCAAGAACGGGCGCGACTCAGCGGGTCGGCGCCTCGGTGTAAAGAAATTCGGTGGTGAGCTTGTCATTCCCGGCAACATCATCGTTCGTCAACGCGGAACAAAATTCCATCCGGGTGATCATGTCGGAATCGGCAAAGATCACACGATTTTTGCAACTATTGAAGGGCATGTAAGTTTCTCAAAAGGACAAAAGGGACGCATGTTCGTGTCCGTCCAACCGAAATAACCTTCCTTCACAGCGCGTAATTCGACATAAAAGGGGATGATAAAAAATCATTCCCTTTTTTTATGCTTTTGAGGTGATTCATGAAATTTTTAGATGAAGCTAAGATTTTTATAAAAAGCGGAGACGGCGGCCCCGGCTGTATTAGCTTTCGTCGCGAAAAATATATCGAATACGGCGGTCCAGACGGTGGAGACGGAGGCAAAGGAGGCGATGTCGTCGTTGAAGCCGTCGACAATCTCAACACTCTCATCGACTATCGTTACCAGCAACACTTCAAGGCGGAACGCGGCCACCACGGCATGGGAGCCAACAGATCGGGACGTAATGGGAAAGACATCATTCTGAAGGTCCCCATAGGCACACAAATCTTTCATGACGATAAAGAAACTCTGCTTGCGGATCTGACAGAAGGAGGCCAAAGAATCGTTCTCCTGAAAGGAGGAATCGGGGGCCGCGGAAATACCCACTTTAAAACATCTACAAATCAGGCACCCCGACGGGCGGATACGGGCATGCCCGGAGAAGAGTTATGGATCTGGCTTAGGTTAAAACTGATTGCGGATGCAGGTCTTATAGGTCTTCCGAATGCGGGTAAGTCGACTTTTTTGGCCGCAACATCCCGAGCAAAGCCCAAAATCGCAGATTACCCCTTCACAACTCTTCATCCCAACCTGGGCGTTGTGTACATCGATCAAAAAGAGTTTGTTCTCGCCGATATTCCGGGTCTGATTGAAGGCGCCCATGAAGGTCACGGTCTCGGTACCCGCTTTTTGGGACATGTCGAGCGCTGTAGTGTATTGATCCATCTGATCGACGGAACCCAAGAGGATCCCCTCAAAGCCTACCAAACTATTCGTGATGAACTGCAGGCTTATAGCCCTCGTTTAACGGAAAAACCGGAGATTATCGCCCTTAATAAATGCGACGCCCTCGGAATTGAAGACATGTCAGAGAAGAAAAAAGCGCTCGAAAAAAGAACCAGGAAACATGTCCATACAATTTCTGCCGTTTCCAAAGCCGGCGTTTCCGACTTGCTGCGCGAAGCGTTTGAATTTATTCTAGAGGCTCGAAAGGAAGACTCCAAAAAAAGTTCCGATATTTAAAACGAAGATCGAGTTAAAACATGTGCAGAAAATTCCCTTTTATCACTCTTGCCCTGAACTTTTTATGCTTTTTCGGGGAGACCCTTCATGCCTCCATGCCCAAAAAAGTGGTAGAAATAGAAATGATAAAGTTCCAAACCATCCGAGAAGTTGTGCGCCTTTTCGGCACAGTCAAAGCAAAACGTCAATCGGCGATCATCTCAAGGATAGACGGGATTCTCGAGGATGCGCTTGACTCAGGTTCTCTCGTGAAAAAAGGACAAATTGTCGTCCGCCTTTCAAACAAACCGAGTCGAGCAGCTCTTGAAACAGCCCGTCAGACCGAAGCGCTTGAAGCGGAAAAATATCAACGAGCAAAAGATCTCCATCACAGAAAAATTATTTCCAAAGCCGCGCTTGAAACCGCCCACAAGAATTTCTTGACGGCGAAAAAAGCAACGGCAGATGCCGAAAAAAACATAGAAGACTCGGAATACCCGGCTCCCTTTGATGGTATTGTAGGCGTCTATAAGGTTAAAAAAGGAACGCATCTTTCTTCAGGAGATGAAATCGTTACAATTTACGATCCCACCCGACTTCTCGTTTCGTTCGATGTGCCGGAGGATCTCGTCTCTCGCATCAAACCTGGGCAGAAACTTATTCTGGATGAACGCTATGAGGCAACCCTCTCCTTCCTCCAAAAGCTCATCGATCCTGAAACGCATATGGCTCCTGCCGAGGCCGAAATTGATGAGACCTCTTTTGTACTAGGCGGAAATATTGATGTGGACGTTGTTCTTGAAGAAAAGAAAAATGCTCTCACGATTCCATTTGAAGCTTATTTTTTAAGAGACGGAAAATCGCATGTTTATAAGCTCATCGAAGGAAAAGTTAAATTAACACCAATCCAATTAGGCATTCAAGAAAAGGATCGTCTGGAGGTCACGGAAGGTCTTCAGCCGGGGGATCAGGTCATCTCTGTTAATCCCACCCGTCTTTACCCTGAACTTGACGTTGAGGTTGCGGATAATAAAGGGAAAAATGAAGACGAGCGCTCATGACCTTTGTTGATTTTTTTATCAAACGTCCGATCTTTGCCTCGATCTTCAACCTGTTGATCGTCCTGATCGGCGTTCTCTCTTTAAATGAGTTGAGCTTGCGGGAATATCCCAAGGTTCAAATTCCCATGCTGGAGATTACGGCCCAATACCCGAATGCAAGTCCCGACCTGGTTGAAACGGCTGTCACAAATATTCTTGAAGATAAGCTTGCCGAGGTAGAAGGCATCGAAACCATGACTTCTCGCTCAATTGCAGGGCAAAGTACGGTTAATCTGATCATGAAAGCCGGGCAATCGACTGATCATGTGATGTCCTTAATCAGAGATGCTCTGACGGCGGCCAAGGCGGAACTTCCGAAGGAAGTCAAAGATCCTCATGTTCAAAAACTCGAAGGGGGTACCTCTTTCCTTCCGTTTATCTTTTTGTCCTTGACCCACTCCGAGATGAGCGTCTCCGAATTGACGCACTATGCCAACATCCACATTAAAAATAATTTTAGGAACGTCACAGGTGTTGCCTCCGTCCAAATGTGGGGTCAACCCTATATGATGAAGGTGTTGCTCGATCCGAAAAAACTCTACGCCTATGGCATTAACGTCGATGAAGTCTTAGGAGCCCTTTCCAAATATAACGTCTCCCTGCCCGGCGGAAAATTGAAAGAATCGATCCCCGTCAACATAGATCTGAGGCTCTCAGCCAAGGAAGACTTTGATCGAATCGAGCTGAAGACCATCAAAGGAAAGCCGGTTCTTCTCAAAGACATCGCAACGATCACCCAGACGGTGGACAGCAACAGTTTTCGAGCCCGCGTTCAGGGAAAGGAAGGCCTTTTCATCGCCATCCATAAAGCAACCGATTCCAACCCTCTAGATGTCTCCGCAGAGGTGAGAAGCGTTTTCTCAGCCCTCCAATCACAACTCCCGGATCAAATGAGCTTTCAGATTGAATCAGATCAAGCGGATTTCATTCGAGCTTCCTTAAGAAACATCAAACAATCCCTTCTCGAAGCCGGTATCTTGATTCTTCTCATCGTTTTTCTGTTCTTGAGAAGTGTCAGAGCTTCTCTGATTCCTCTTGTGACCATTCCCGTGTCTCTTTTGGGATCTGCGGCTCTTCTCTACGCCTTCGGATACTCGGTCAATACGATTACCTTGCTCGCCATGGTCCTTGCAATCGGCCTCGTCGTGGATGACGCAATCGTCGTTCTTGAGAATATTCATCGCTATATCGAACAGGGGATGAAGCCTCTAGAGGCAGCCCAAAAAGGAGCGCGTCAAATTACGTTTGCAATTATTGCCATGACCCTGACCCTCGCCAGTGTTTATGCACCCATCGCCTTCCAATCAGGCGTACAGGGGCAGCTTTTCTCGGAATTTGCCGTTGCCCTTGCTGGGTCTGTTTTAATTTCCGGGATCGTCGCCCTGACCTTGTCGCCGATGATGTGCGGTCATCTCCTGAGACAGGAGGAATACAGGTCTCTCCAGTTCATGGAAAGGTTCTTGAAAAAAATTACGGTTTTTTATGAACGTTCCTTGAAAGCTTTTCTTTCAAAGCCATGGTTCACGGGGGTCTCTATGTTGGGCCTTCTTGCGGTTGCAACTCTCTTTTATCTTCAGCTTCCTCAAGAAATTGCGCCTAAAGAAGATAGAGGGATGGTGGGTCTTTATTTTGCTCCCCTACCCGGGAAAACGATCGATGATCAGGATCAACTCCTCAAAAAGCTGGAAATCCTCGTCAAAGACATCCCTGAGAAGAAAACCTATTATTCTTTCACCGGTAACTGGGGAGCATCGCTTGCCGTTCCTCTCAAACCCTGGGAAGATCGGAAGCGCTCGGCAAGTGAGCTACAAGGCTACTTTTTCGGAGTTGTCCAAGGGTATCCTTCCCTTGACATTTGGCCTTGGAATATCGAGTACGGGCTGCCTGGCATAGACAACTTTGGGGCGAGTAATGAGGTTGCTTTCGTGATTCGATCCGTTGCAGATGTAAAAGAGATCTCAAACAAAGCTTCAAGCCTAAGACATTTTCTGGAGCAGGAGAAGAAGATCGGAGATGTTTCCCAAGACTTAAAGCTCGATGCTCTGACTTATGATGTTGTTCTCGACCGTATCAAACTGAAGCAAGCGGAGATTAGCCCCTCTCTTCTTTCAACAACCCTGAAAGTATTCTTCAGTGGGGATCAGTCTTTGAATTATGCGATAGACGATCTGCTCTACCCGATTCAGATTAAAACGAAGACAAATCCGTGGTCCTTAAGCGAGATTTTTGTAACGAATCCAAATCAAAAACGAATTTCCTTAAGTGCCTTTGCAACCCTTCAACCGAAAGTCATCCCGAAGGAAATCAAGCATTATAACCAGCTCAGATCCGCCAAGATCTCCGTTGAGATGAAACCCGAATATACGATTGCCGACATTATGAATAAGATCGGCTCTCTCTCTAAGTTGGATTTGCCTCAAAATATGACAGCCGACTGGACAGGCGCTGCAAAGGCTTTCCTTGAAACAAAAAGCGTGATGACGTGGTTATTCTTGACGGCTCTTTTCTTTATTTTTGCAATCTTGGCTATGCAGTTTGAAAGCCTCAGATCACCCCTGATTATTCTTGTAACTGTTCCTCTCGCCTGCGGCGGGGCTCTTGCAGGGATGAAGGCAACAAGCCAATCTCTGAATATTTTTTCTCAAGTAGGCCTTATTACTCTGATCGGGCTTATCACCAAGCATGGCATCATGATGGTTGAATTTGCAAACCAGCGCATCAAAGCAGGTCTTCTCCCTGAAAAAGCTATTCTGGAGTCAGCACTCATTCGCCTGCGCCCCATTTTAATGACCTCTTGCGCCATGATTTTAGGAGCGATCCCCTTAGCTTTTGCAAGCGGCGCAGGTGCCGAAAATAGAAGAGCCATTGGTCATGTTATCGTTTTCGGCCTTGCTTTCGGGTCTTTTTTGACTGTTTACATTCTTCCAGGCGTTTATATTTATGCAATGAAGCAACGATGCTTTTCTATAAAATTCAAGAAAAAATCCTAATTACAACCGAATATTAAGCTCAACTTATCATATTTTCATTTTTGTGTTATAATTATAATAAGAATAATCTCGATCAACAACCATGGAGGCTACTATGAAAGTCAAAGACATCATGTCAAAATCTGTGGATTATATCGACCCGAAAATGAGCTTGAAAGAGGCTGCAAAGCGGATGCGTGACGACGATATCGGTATTTTACCCGTTGCGGAAAACGATCGTTTGGTAGGCATGCTGACCGATCGGGATATCGTCATTCATACCCTTGCAGACGGCAAAGTGGATGCAACGGCCGGTGATGCCATGACAAAGAAAGTTCTCTATGTCTTTGAGGACGATTCCATTGAGGACCTGACCGAGAATCTTGGGAAAAATCAGGTCCATCGGATGCCGGTTCTCAATAAGGATAAGAAATTAGTGGGAATCGTCTCTTTAGGGGATCTTGTCTGTAAGGGCTCAAAGCAACTGGGCGGAGAGGCTCTTTACAAAATCAGTCAACCGGGCCCATGCTTCCTTACTGCATGCTCATTGCATGCTGATCACTTTTAAACTCACGGATAAAAAAAGACCCCATTTTCGGGGTCTTCTTATTTTCGAGGAAGCAAGAAGACGTTTCCCTATTTTTTCATTTTACAAATGTGAAGACCTATGGAATAATTTTGCGATATGAAGCTTATACTTCAATCTAATACTAAAAAATCAATACTAAATCTTTCAATAGAATATAATGATAAACAATATTTCTTTATATGTTCTCACAATTATGATCTGGGGAACGACCTGGTTTGCAATTAAGTTACAGGTCGGGCTCGCGCCTGATGAAATTTCCATTCTCTATAGGGGTGTTCTCGCGGCTTTATGCCTCATCATGTGGTGTCAAATAAAAGGTTATGGCTTAAGATTTAAGTTGAAAGATCATTTCTTCTTATGCTTGCTCGGCCTCTCCATGTTTTCCCTTCACTATCTATTCGTTTATAATGCAACAAACTATATTGTCTCCGGTGTTATCGCCGTCGTCTTTTCAGGGATTAGCTTTTTAAGCATTTTCAATAATTCTTTCTTTTTCAGATCAAAGCCGCCCCTCAATGTGGTGCTCGGCGCAATCATCGGTATGGCGGGATTATCTATTTTCTTTTGGGATGAAATGATGCAAGTAAGCTTGAGAAATGATACGCTCAAGGGCGTCGGGTTGGCCGGTATCGGAACCCTTATTTTCTCCTTGGGAAGCAGTATTACCAAACGCAACCAAAACGAAGGACTTGAAAATATTCCCGCCATGACGATCGGGATGTGTTACGGAG
>CAYUCY010000012.1:0-30245 GCA_964443525.1 uncultured Thiotrichales bacterium | reverse complement strand
CCGTAAAACGGGTCATCTGCTTGGACGCCCAGGGCGATAAACTGCCGCCTGCTGCTGAGTACAGGGTTAAAAAGCCGATGGATGAAATAAAAGTCATCAGAAGCAAAATTCTGACGTCGATTTTCTGTAATCGTTCGGTCCAGGTCATACAGTGCTTCTCTCGTACTTTTTTTGAACAAGATAGAGAATATCCCTTGCAATGGGAGCCGAAGCACGGCCGCCGCCACCGCCGTGCTCGATGACCACGGAGCAGACGTAGCGAGGATTGTGAATGGGCGCATACCCCAAAAAAAGAGCGTGATCTCTCAAATGCCAGGGAAGTTGATCATTTTTGAGGACACCGGAGGCACGTTCTTTCATAGAGATTCGGCGCACTTGTGCCGAGCCCGTTTTGCCCGCCATTAGAAATCTCGGGTCCTCAATGCGAGCCTGAAATCCTGTACCCCAAGGCTCATTGACGACTTGGGAAAGTCCGGAGAGGACTAAATTTACGTTCTCTTTCTTCAAGTCGATCGGATGAAAATCAGGGCGTGATTTCGCCGCTTTGAAAAGGGTGGGGGTAACTTCATATCCCGTTATCATCCGCGCTTGCAGGACAGCCAGTTGAAGAGGAGTTACCATCATATTACCATGCCCGATTGAGAGTAAAAAAGTGTCTCCTTTACGCCAAGACCTCTTGAAACGTTTTTGCATCCAGTCCTGGGAAGGAATCAAGCCAGATCTTTCTCCAGGCAACTCGATAGTCGTCATCTGTCCGAGTCCCAAGGTCTCGGCCATGGAGAGAATGGCTTTATGTCCGATCGTTTGCCCGACCTCATAGAAATAAACGTCACATGATTGAGCAAGGGCGCGTTCAAGGTCGACATAACCGTGGCCGTCTCTGCTCCAGCAATGGAATCGGTGCCCTCCGACTTCAATATAACCGTTACACCAAACATGTGTTTTTTCTGTTATTTTCCGACTTTCGAGGCCTGCTAAAGCGACAACGCTTTTGAAGGTAGAGGCAGGCTCATAAAGGCCGTGAATAGCTTTATTTGTGAGAGGACGGGCGGGATTCTCCTGAAGCGCTTTCCAATCCTCCTGCGAGATCCCGTCGACAAAAAGATTGCTGTCAAAACCCGGGTATGAGACATAAGCAAGGAGCTCGCCCGTCCAAGCATCTATGACAAGGGCGGCTCCGCTTTGATGGGCGGACATAAGATCATAGATTTTCTTCTGGATTTCAAAGTCAATACTGAGAGTGAGGGACTCACCCGGTTCACTTTCCTCATAAGAGAGATCACGAATGATACGTCGATGAACGTTTACTTCTACCTCCCGATATCCCGCTTTTCCTTTAAGAGAGTCGTTATAGAGTTTTTCAAGGCCAGTCTTCCCGACTCTGTATCCCGGAAGCCTTAAGAGTGCCTCATCATCTTCTTCCCCTTCTTGAGGGATTTGAACGAAGCCGATGAGGTGGGAAGTTTCAAAAGGGTAGGGATAGCGACGTTTATGGATCTGTTGAATTTCGACACCGTCAAGCTCTGGAAGATGGAGCTCGATGGAGCAGACTTCATCCCAACGGAGTCTCTCTTTCATGAGAAAAGGACGGTATCGAGGAGATTTTTTCATCTTTTCCAAAAGGGTTTCGAATTCACCCTCCTCGAAGAGAATGCAAGTCTTTAATGTGTGAGCCCAGGAATCGAAGTCTGTAATTTCATCCGGTGTGATGGAAAGCTGATAGTTGAGATCGCTGTTAGCTAGCTCCATTCCCAACCGATCTGTGATAGTTCCTCTTTGAGGGAGAAGGAGTTGAAGTTTGATCCGGTTTTCATCCGCAAGGGTTTGATAATGAGGACCTCGAATGATTCCAAGATAACCGAGGCGAGCCAGGAGCGTTGTCCCCAGCAAAGCTTTTCCCCCCATTAGAAAGAAGGTGCGTCGTGTTAAAAGACGTTCGATCTTGTCGAGATCCGTTTTCTTTTTTTTCATTGTGTCCGCTTATAAAGGGTGAAAAAGAACGATGCCAAAAGCGGAAATAAGAGAATGGATAAGGTGGCCGAGATAAGCCCGAGGTCGAGATTAATTTCCTTTTTAAACAGAAAAAGACTGGAAAAGAATCGTCCCGCAAGAAAAAGCCCTTGGCAGAACCCATAGAAGAACCAAATCATAAAAAAGGACTTGTTATAGAAAAACCGATTTTGAGATTTAATAAAAGCAATGACCGGTGACCAGAGCAATCCGTGCAGGCCGAGAGGAAAGCCGGAAAAACTATCAAAAGCAAGGGAAAGAAAGAAAAGAAAACTATAAGGGAATCGATTGGAGGCAAAAAGAGCAAAGTAAAAAAGACAGGTTTCCGTGATGCGAAAGACAGGTGTTAGAAACAGATCAACCGCTCCTCCGATCACAAGGAAAAAAGCAATAACCCAATAAGGGCTGCTTCCTTGCAAGAGCCAAAGAAGGAGACTTCGACGTCGGGTTTCAAGAGCCGTCATGGAGTTCTCCTGCTGCATCAGGTAAAAGGGGGATTTCAAGAAGCACTTCAACGTATTCAACTTGGTCCCAAGGGAGAGGGGTCGACAGAGTAATTTTTCCTCCTTCGATTCTTGAAACGCGTCCGACTTCAAGGCCAGGTGGATAGATTCCGCCAATCCCAGATGTCTGGAGGATTTCGCCGGGTTGAACATGGGAACTCGCTTTTTGGAGGTGAAGGGTTAATCCCTTCAGACCATCTCCTGAAACAATGCCGTGAGCACGTTCTTGTTCCGAAAGAACCGGAATTCTGGAAGATTGATCAAACAATAAAATAACGCGGGCATGATTTTCGGAAACCTCGATCACCCTTCCTAAAACCTGCTGTCCTAGAATAACGGGCGCCTTTAATGTGACTCCCTGATTTTTTCCGGCATTGAGGAGAAGTTGAACGCCGAATTCATTATGAAGAAAATCGATAACCCGTGCATGGAGCGTTTTATAATGAGAAGGAGGAATTTGAAGAAGTTGCTTTAGTTTATGATTTTCAGAGGCAAAAATTCTGGCCTTGCTTTCCCAAAAATGCAACCTCTCTTGAAGGGACGCTTCTTGCGCGGGGAGCAGGCTTTTTGAAGTGGAAAAAAAACCAGTCAGTTGATAGATCATCGAACGGGTCGTATTTTGAAGATCTGCGACCCAAGCATAGTTTCGGTGAGAGCCGTAAAGCAGTAAAAGGGCGCAAAAAAAGAGAAGGATACGATAAAGGTTCTTTCCTTTTAAAAATTGTTGAATTTTTCGTTTAAACGACCATGCGCGGCCGGAGAGGGGAAAAAGGAACTTCATCCGACCTCATTCGTCTTTAATACATATTCACCAAAACGCTTTTCATCGTATCGATATGTTCAAGTGCCATTCCCGTGCCGATCGCAACGCAGCAAAGAGCATCATCGGCAACGGACACGGGAACTCCCGTAGCATTACGAATCACTTGATCCAAGTTTGCAAGGAGAGCCCCGCCGCCTGTCAGAACGATCCCTTTATCTACGATGTCTGCGGAAAGTTCAGGCGGTGTGTTTTCGAGAGCTATTTTGACCGCCTCAACAATGCCCGAGACGGGCTCTGCCAGGCTCTCGGCAATTTGACGTTCGTCAACAATGATTTCTTTCGGAATGCCGGAAATTTGATCTCGTCCTTTGATGGAGAGGGTTTTTCCGTCTCCGTGTTCGGGTTTCATGGCCGAGCCGATTTCTTTCTTGATACGCTCGGCTGTGGTCTCTCCGATCAGGAGATTGTGGTGACGACGGATGTAGGAAATGATAGCCTCATCCATAGAGTCGCCTCCGATGCGAACGGACCTTGCAAAGACAATACCACCTAAGGAAAGGACAGCGACTTCCGTCGTGCCCCCGCCGATGTCGACAACCATGGATCCTGTGGGTTCCGTGACAGGAAGGCCCGCTCCGATCGCGGCCGCCATAGGTTCTTCTATAAGATAAACCTTACCAGCGCCAGCACTCTCCGCAGACTCCTGGATCGCTCGCCTTTCGACGGCTGTTGCTCCTGAAGGGACGCAAACAACGATCTGAGGGCTCACGAAGCTACGGCGGTTGTGAACTTTGTGGATAAAATGTTTGATCATTTCCTCAGCCACCTCGAAGTCCGCAATCACCCCCTCTCGCAAGGGGCGGATTGCTTGAATGTTTCCGGGTGTTTTGCCGACCATTTGTTTGGCTTCGTTACCGACGGCGAGCACCTGATTCCGGCCCTTCACGGTGGCACGTGCAACAACGGAAGGCTCATTGAGAACGACTCCTTTGCCCTTAACATAGACAAGTGTGTTGGCTGTTCCCAAGTCAATCCCCATATCGGACGACATCAACCCCATGAGTTTGCGAAACATTGATCCCTCTTTAACTGATCGGCGAGATTAATTTTAAGTTCTTGAAAGTAATATAAAATTGAATCACTCTTTCAAGAGATGTTGTTGTTTTAGCATTATTTCGAGCTCTGGAAAAGAGTTTTGCTCATATAATTTTTCAAGAATGATGTCTGCTTTCAATTGCGTCTGAAACCAGGTGAGTTGTCTTTTGATGTATCGATTGGTAGCCTTTTTCGCTTCCTCGAAGGCCTCTTCAAGCGAAATCTCTCCCTTCAGGTAAGCCGATAGTTCAGGAACGCCAATGGCTTTTAAAAGGGTTGAGCGGGGATGAATCTTCTTTGTAAGAAGGTTTTTTACCTCCTCAATCGCCCCTTCCTGAAACATTTTTTTCAAACGATGTTTCGCTTTTGAGACAAGTTGATCCTTGGGCGGCAGAATCAAGATGACGATTTTTTCAACCTCTGGCAGAGGATCTTCGGGAGGATTCACCTCGACCAGAGAGAGAATCGATTTACCTGTCGTCTTTAAGATTTCCCAGGCCCGGCTGATACGTTGACGATCGGCTGGTTTGACCTTTTCTTGAAGACGTGGATCATGAGTCACAAGACGACGATAAATTTCTTGATACCCCAAGACCGTGAGATCTTCACAAGCTTGCTTTTTGAGGCTGGGATCAATCTCGGGGAAGAAGCTCAGACCTTTAAGGAGGGCATTCAAGTAAAGACCTGTTCCTCCGACAACGATAGGGAGAAGGCCTTCTCGATGGCACTGTCTTATCTCTCGACAAGAAAGGGTAAGCCACTCTGCAACACTGCAGTCCTCCGATGGCTTTAAGACACCGTAAAGTCTATGGGGAATCTTGCGTTTGTCGTCTTTCGAGGGAGCCGCACTTAAAAGCGGAAGATCGTCATAGATCTGGATACTGTCTCCGTTGATAAGACATCCTCGAAGACGACGGGCCAAGTCCATAGCCAATGCTGATTTTCCTGATGCGGTAGGGCCAGCAATGATCAGAAGTTGTTTCTTCACGAAATTCCGCCTATAGTCTCGGTTATTATGACGCTTTCGGCCTTTGAGAAAACGATTTTTTGCATTGCCGCCAGTATACTGGTGTTTTTCGGCTTTTTCTATGGACTTGGCAGCTACGGCCTTTTTAACAATAACGAAGGCCTTTATGCTCAAATCCCGATCGAGATGCTCGAAAATCAAAATTACATTATTCCGACGCTTAACGGGGGCCCCTACCTTGAGAAGCCCCCTCTTTTATATTGGTTGATTGCTTTGTGTTTTAAGCTTTTTGGTGTCGGCGAAACAACAGCCAGGTTGATCCCGGCCCTCTCAGGAGTTTCTTTGGTGGGGGCAACAGGTGTCTTTCTCAAAAAAGTCGATTCTGAAAAATCTGCGGCTTTTGCAGTCCTTCTTTTCTCAAGTGCAATGGGTTTTCTCATCTTTAGCCGCATGGTTTATTTTGATGTTCTACTGACTTTATTTCTTTCCCTTTCCTTATTTTCCTTCTTTCTTTGGCATCAAACATTTCAAAAGAGATGGATCAGGTGGTTCTACGTGTTCCTTGCCTTTGCCGTCTTAACAAAGGGCTTTTTAGCAATTGCGCTTGCATTTTTAACGGTCGTCATCTTTCTCTTTTGGATGAAGGTGTCACGCGAGAAATGGATTACTTTCTTTGACGTGACGGGCCTTTCTCTCTTTTTACTGGTTCTGTTGCCTTGGCATGTTGCAGCCGTCACGCATGAAGAGGGATTTGCCTGGTTTTATTTCATAAACGAGCACGTTCTGCGCTATTTAGGACTGAGGGAACCCAAAGACTATTATTCCGGCCCCCTTTATTATTATATCCATCGATTATTTTTGTATGTGATGCCGTGGACCGTTGTTCTTTTTTTTGCACCGCGCCGCCTCTTGCTGCCTCCTCTCTTTAAGTTTTTCATCAGCTGGTTTTTGATCTTTTTTCTTTTCTTCTCATTTTCAAAAGCCAAAGCCAATTATTATATTATGACAGTTTTTCCACCCTTGATCGGCATTTTTGCTTTTTATCTGTCAACATTAAAGTGGAGAAAATTTTCTCAAGGCCTCGTCAGTTTCTTTGTTCTTTTACCAAGCTTTGGTGTCTTGATTCTTTTTTTTGGGTGGATTGCCCTCCCTTCTAAAGCTACCTCGTTTATTCCTCCTCTTTCTCTTTTTTGGATTAGTCTTTGGTGTTTGCTCTCGGCTTTATCTCTCGGTTTTGTATGGGGACAGCAGAGAAGTTTTTTGAAAATCTTGCCGTTAACGCTCCAAAGTATTCCGGTAACGCTTCTCCTTCTCTCGGCTATTCAGTTCCAGGAAAACGAGCTCTCTGCAAAACAAATTACCGAGGAGACCCTCGCTCATTTCCCGGATAAAACCCTTTGTCTTTATCGGGACTATGAAAAAATTTCATCGGTCCTATTTTATACGAAAAAACCGCTCTTAATTGCCGATAGCCTCTCCAACGACCTTCTCTATGCGGAAAGAACAAGGGGGTCTCTTGCGGGGTTCGTGCGGATAGACGCCCTTAAAGGAGAAGTTCTTTTTTTCGTCTACAAAGAACGTTACGGTGAATTTGAATCAAGATTCCCTGAGGCTGTACAGGTTTTCGAAAAAGGACCCGTTCGAGTTTATAAAAACTTCTTTTCTAAATAAAATGTATAATTATATCAATATGTTCTTCTGAATGTCTCGATTATTAAGATTTTTTTAATCCCTCTTAAGATTTAATGAAGATAGGGATTTATTTTATTTTTATTTCCGTTGACACGAAGGTTTCGATAAACGACCCGAGTTTTACAAAGAACCATAACAAAAAAAGGGGGGAGGTATGCAGATGACTTCAAAAATCATAGGAGCCGCATCAGGTTGGGGTGCACAGCTCAGGGCAACGGAAAAAGGCCCGGTCGTCTTTAAAGATATGGATCCCCTTAAAAGTCTCCACCAGGTCGGTATTGAAGTTATTTGGCCAGAAACCCTTTATCCTCTTAAAAGAGCCGTGGATGAGGTAATCCCCGTCGGAAGACCGTCTCTCCCTCTTGTCAGTGAAATGGCGGATAAAATTGCTCAAAGTGTCCAACGAACGCTTGAAGATCAAAAATTTCCTTGCGTTATCGGGGGAGATCATTCGATTGCAATCGGGACTTGGAGCGGTGTGACGACGTTTCTCGGGGCACAGGATAAATTCGGGCTTCTTTGGATTGATGCGCATATGGACGCGCACACCTATGCAACAAGCCCATCTAAAGCCTATCATGGAATGCCTCTTGCCACTCTCATGGGGTACGGGGAAAAAGAGCTTCTCCAAGTCGGCTCCAAGGGTCCTAAAATATCTCCGCGACATGCCGTTTTAATGGGAATACGGAGCTTTGAGAAAGAAGAGGAAAGCCTTCTTCAAAAATTGGGGGTCCGCATTTACAAGATGGAAGAGATTCAGAGAAGAGGGTTCGGTCCTTGTCTGGAGGAGGCGCTTGAAATTCTGACGAAAGGTACGAAAGGGTTCGGGGTCAGTATCGATTTAGACGCTTTCGATCCCTTAGAGGCTCCGGGGGTTGGGAGTCCCGCTCCTCACGGTCTTCGTCAGGATGAGGTCTTGCCTTATCTTCACAAAATTAGGGAAAGAGAGGGATATACGGCCTGTGAGGTTACGGAATATAATCCCGACTTAGATATCGAGTTGAAAACCGCTCAATTGGCGCTTAGGCTTTTAAAAAGAATTTTACCGCAACGGGGAGGGGGATCGAATGACAACGAATCAGGAGTTTATTGAAAGAGAAGGGAAAGTTTGCGCTAAAAATTACCTTCCGATTCCCGTCACGCTTGTCCGGGGCGAAGGTGTTTGGCTTTGGGATGTCGAGGGAAAAAAATATCTGGACATGATGTCCGCTTACTCCGCCGTCTCTTACGGACACAGCAATCCCAGGATTTTAAATGTTCTCAATGAACAGGCTAAAACTTTGGCCGTTTGTTCGCGAGCGTATCACACGGACAAGCTCGCACCGCTTCTTGAAAAGCTTTGTTTCCTGACGGGGCTTGATCAGGGTATTCCCATGAATACAGGTGCTGAAGCTGTTGAGACAGCCATCAAAGGGGCAAGACGTTGGGGTCATCTCAAGAAGGCCATTCCTGAAAATGAAGCGGAGATTATCATTTGCCAGGGCAATTTTCACGGTCGGACGACAACGGTCATCAGTTTTTCTTCGGAACCTAAATATCGGAAAGGGTTTGGTCCCTTTACGCCCGGCTTTCGTCACATTCCGTTTGGCGATGCGGAGGCTCTCGAAAAAGCGATAACACCCAACACATGCGCTTTTCTGGTAGAGCCGATGCAAGGTGAGGCCGGCATTATTGTACCACCCAAAGGGTGGCTTTTGAGAGTGCGAGAGATTTGCACACGACACAATGTTCTTTTGATCCTGGATGAGGTCCAAACGGGATTAGGAAGGACGGGGAAAATGTTCGCTTTTGGACATGAAAACGTTAAACCGGACGGGCTTACTTTAGGAAAAGCTTTAGGGGGAGGGGTTTATCCCGTCTCCGTTTTTTTAGGTACGCATGATCTGATGTCCGTCTTCACCCCCGGAAGTCACGGGTCTACTTTCGGCGGGAACCCGCTTGCTTGCGCTGTTGCGCTCGAATCGCTCAAAATTCTGGAGGAGGATAATCTGGTTCAAAAGTCGGAACGGATGGGGGCCTACTTAAAGGATGCTCTTCAGAATATTAAACATCCTTGGATTAAGGACATCCGGGGGGCAGGTCTTTGGATTGGAATTGAGATGAATCCCGCCTACATTATGGCACGAGACGTTTGTTTACGACTGATGGCGGAAGGTATTCTTTCCAAGGAAACTCATGATACCGTGATTCGGTTTGCCCCGCCCTTGACCATCACCGAACAAGAACTAGAATGGGGATTATCCCGTATTAGGCGTGTTTTCGAAAACTTGGAAGAGCCCCTAACACAAAGGGCGTAAGAAGAGGTTGTTTATAAGGGGAGTGACTTCCCAAGATCTCAATCTTATTTCATATTTTTATTCAGTATGTAATTTTACCTTGCCACCTTTTATCTTGCCTTTCAGGATTGCATTCTTGTCAACAAAAACAAGCCCATCTCCTTGCTCAAAAGAGATATCCTTGTGGACAATCGTCTTTCCTTTCAAATAAAGGATTTGCTTTTTGTAGTCCGACGGGGAATTCTTATGGATAAAAATGGATTCAGCCTCTGAATCGATGAGCTTGATTTTATGCGCGGATATACTCAAATCTCCTTTGAAAAGAGAAGTTTTCCCAATTAACGGTCCATTAATATTAGATTTTCCAGAAATTTCTGAATTTTTGACTATTGCGGGTCCTGTTATTTCGATGTTATCGGCCTTCATGTTATTTACCTTTACAGGACCAAGAACATTCAGTGATTCAGTTTTAATATTTTTGGAAACAAAGGGTCCGTGTACCTCGATTTTCTTTTCAACAGTGACATTTTTTAAAGTCGTAGGGCCATGCACCTTGAGATTTTCGAATTTTTTATCCGAATAAGAAGCGGGGCCGTAATGTGTTTCAGAGCCGGGAAGATCTTTATCATCGTCATCTGATGATTCATCATCAAAGATATCAAAATCATCATTATCAAGGTTAGCTATATCCGGAACATAATGACGATATTCTTTTGGAATGTATTTTTTTATGTCCTCCTTTGCATCAGCGAATTGAAAAGAAGAGAAAAATAAAAACAGGGAGAAGACTGAAGAACAAACGTATATGGATGAATTAAGGGTCATAGGAATAAGCTCCAAAAATAAAAGAAAAATATATCTTTTTATAGAAGGTTCTAATATACCCGTCAATTAGATTGATGATCGTGACCACTTAAAAACTCACGATATTTAAACAACATTTAAGAAGATGTTTCAAATTTTCCGGATCTGGGGAACCCTGCGGGAACCATACGACCCGCTTGAGCTCTTTTTCCAAGCCAGGGGGTGAGAGCCGTCTCAGTTCGGGTGCGCGTACCGGAAGCCCAGGAAAGTCCCTCGTTCAAGGAGAAAACTTTCAAATCAGCAAGGCCGCCATCCCGATATTTTTGCAGAATAACGCCTCGTCCCCGCGTGAGTTCAGGAACATCGGAGATTTCAAAGACAAGCATCTTTCGGTTATCGCCGACGCAAGCGACATGGTCTCCTTTAACCAACTCTACCTTTTTTAAAGAAGCGGGGGGTGAGACATTCAGGATTTGCTTACCGGCCTTGGTTTGAGCCAAAATATCTTTGAGTGCAATCAGAAATCCTCTCCCGTCGCTTGAGACAATGAGGATCTTCTGATCTCCTTGATCCGGTTTCATGACTAGCATGCTAACCACTTGCTCTTCATGAGGGAGGTCAATCATCAAACGGAGAGGTTCTCCATGACCGCGCCCTCCCGGTAAGCGGTCAACGGGCACGGTGTAGGAGCGTCCGTTGGTGGCAAAGACAACGAGTTTATCCGTCGTCTCCCCCGTGAGAATAAAGCGGCCCTCATCCCCCTCTTTGTATTTTAGGTCATCCGTTTGAAGAGAATGTCCCTTAAGAGACCGTATCCAATCTTTTTGGGAGCAGACAATTGTGACGGGCTCTCTCTCGATCATGGCCTCAAGCGGCATTTCAGTAATTTCGGGCGCTTCCAAAAACTCGGTGCGACGCTTTCCGAATAGATGAGCATGCCCGAAATTTTTACGAATGAGACGAATTTCATCCGCAATTTTCTGCCATTGCTTTCCTTCCTCTGCAAGGAGGGCTTTCAAATCGTCTTTTTCTAGTGTTAATTTTTTAATTTCTTCCAGAATTTGAAGCTCTTCGAGTTTTCTCAGGGCTCTCAAACGCATGTTCAAGATGGCCTCAGCCTGAACATCCGTAAGTTGCCACTTTTGGGTCATTTTCGCTTTCGGGTCTTCTTCCTCTCGAATAATTCGGATGACTTCATCGAGATTGAGATAAGCAATGCGATAGCCTTCGAGGACCTCAAGGCGGTGATCGATTTGTGAGATGCGATGCTGTGTTCGCCTGTGTAAAACAATCTGGCGGTGGTTAAGAAAAGCCTGAAGAATCTCTTTCAAGGTCATAACCTTCGGGATCTGACCTTGATCGAGAACATTCATATTCAAGTTAAATCGAATCTCTAAATCAGAGTTTTTAAAGAGCGCTTCCATCAAAACGTTGGCATCGACGTTGCGGGACCTAGGGAACAAGATCAGCCGGATGTCCGTTGTGGATTCGTCCCTCACATCTGCCAAGATCGGGATTTTCTTTTCCTGGATGAGAGCGGCAAGACGTTCAATGAGTCTGCTTTTTTGCACCTGATAGGGAAGTTCGGTCACGACGATTTGATAAAGTCCGCCCTTAAGTTCTTCCATTTGCCAACGAGCCCGAAGACGGATGCTTCCCCGTCCCGTTTCATAAGTCTTTAAAAGGCTTGAGGGAGATTCGACGATGACACCGCCTGTCGGAAAATCGGGGCCGGGAAGATACTTCATCAGGGCTTCCACGGAAACGTTCGGACTTTTAATCAGATGAAGAAGGGCTTCGCAAATCTCGCCTACATTATGGGGTGGAATGTTGGTGGCCATACCGACAGCGATGCCCGTGGCGCCGTTTGCAAGTAAATTGGGAAAAGCCGCAGGTAAAACTACCGGTTCTACGGTCTCTCCGTTATAAGTTTCTTGAAAATCGACGGCTTCTTCGTCGATTCCTTCCAGGAGAGCTCCTGCAGCCTGCGTCATGCGGGCTTCTGTATACCGCATGGCGGCCGCATTATCGCCGTCAATGCTGCCGAAATTCCCTTGTCCGTCGATCAGAGGATAGCGGGTTGAAAAATCCTGTGCCAGGCGAACCATAGCTTCGTAAATAGGATCGTTCCCGTGAGGATGATACTTCATCATCACGTATCCGACCGCACTGGCCGATTTTCGGTAGGGCTTTTCGGCCGTATTGCCCGATTCCTTCATAGCATAGAGGATGCGCCTCTGGACGGGTTTTAAACCGTCTCGCACATCAGGAAGGGAGCGAGCCGTAATAGTAGACAAGGAATAACTTAAGTATCGCTCGCTTAAAGCATGCTCGAGCGAGATGTCTTTAATCTGTCCTTCCGGGTCCCGGGGCGTTTTAGCCAAGGCTTTTTTCCTAGAATTAAGTCTTTGATAAAGTCTGACACGAAATGAGGAAAAGGTCAAGAATTCTGGGAGATTAAGGCGTTTCGGAATTTCAGTTCCTTCTGAAAAAGCTGCAGTGAAAAAAGAATTTTTGCATACTTTATCGGATTTTTTCTAATTGACATTTTTTAGATCGATATTACATAGATAATAAAAGCTAATATTTTATTGGAGTTCTTTATGAATAGGGTCGCCTTCTCTGCAGTTTTTGCTCTGACTTTCATTTTGATGTCGCATTTAACTGCTTCAGAGAATTGGTGCTCCTCTCCAGAAGAAGAGGCGCTACTACAGGCTTATGTAAAAGCAAATGCCGAATTAGATTTTGAGAGCGTGGCAACACTTTTTGACAAAGCCGAAATAGGGAAAAAACAAACTCTTTCAGAAGATGAACTGCCTTCTTCAGAGCTAACTTATATCCACGAACCTTACTGGCGTTATAATATTATTCAACTTCGAGAGTACGGCAAGAGAATCATAAAGAAAATCAGTCCCTATTTTGTTGATACGGCGGATGTTGATGAAAAAAACAGGATTGTATTTCATAGCGGTGAAACTGTAAAAGTCAGAAAGGTATCTGAATTTGGCAGAGTTCTCCCGTTGATTTATTTGAGGGAGATTTTGGAAAGGACGAATGCGAAGGGCCTCTCTGTTCCAAGGATTTTTATTGTCCCCACTAAATCGAAAAAAGTTAGTTTTACTTTTCATATGCCGTACCTGCGGGAGGGGCACCAAAATATGTTTTTGGATGTGGCGAATAACATACTTCAGGTTGAAAGCAATAGCTTTGAAATTTATCAAGAATATATTGAAGGAAATGGATTTGTCGGAGACAAGTCATTCTCTCCATACGGACACTGTGACTTTAATGCGAAACAAATTGTCAGGAGTACTATCGACGGCAAGAAATATTTAATAGATACAAAAGAGTCGAAGAACTTTTTTACGCCTCAACTCAATCCAATTCAGGGCTCTTTCTTTTCCTACTGGCATCTCAAGATTGGTCGGTATTTACCTCAAGATGAGCGGGCGTTCGAGCAATGGAAGAAAAAACAGCAGCATTTGATGCTGAATGAAAAGGCTCTTCATTACCTCGTTGGTCTTCCATCGATCCAAGTGGACATCGGAAATTTAGAATCGATGAGATTAGAGGCTGTAAGCTTAAGTGAGAGTATCTTCTTTGATGACGACGAAGAGGACACTTTGTATTTTTCGAACCCTAAAGACAATATCGCGCGTTATCTTGCGATGGGCCGATTTGATTTGCTTAAGAAGTTCATAAAAGAAAATCGATCTCTATCGCTTGATGGGATTTTAGTTCCCACATTTTTGGATGCCACAACGTTACGTCAGTTGACTCCCGTACAGTTTATCCTCAGACAAAATATCGTTTCTGAAGAACTATTTGAGCTTTTAGCTCTTTTTAAAGATCAACGACAATATTTTGAAAATCCGGGGGGAAATACGGATTTCTCTTTCTTGCCTTTAAGGATGGCCCTGAAATGGATGAGTCCAGAACTCATAGAATTTATGATCCAATCGGGCGCAGATCCAAACGATAAATTGAACAATGAAACGGTTCTTGACCAGGCGCTTCGATTATTGGCTTGGGAAATCAATTCTAAAAATTTAGAAAATCAAAAATCCCTCCTTATAATCATTGAAATTCTCTTAGAAAGAATTGGTGAGATTGAATCTGGAACTCTGAAAGGGTTAATAGGGCTTATCCCATTTGAATCAGAAGAGTCTGAATCAGAAGAGGCTGTAGAAAGTCTTTTAACTCCAGGGATGGGAAAAAATCTTTTGTCCAGAATGTTAAAGAAATCAAAAACGGAATCCTCTGAAGTCATCATTGAAGCTGCAAATCTCGGAAGCCTCGAACTTCTTAACTTGGTTTTAGCGCATTACGTTGATCAAAAGGTGCTTCAGAACGCATTAAAAGGACTTTTAACGGCAGATTTAAAAAGTAGATTTAAAGAGCTTCCCGAAGAACTGAGGGTCAGCTTATTGAGGACTGTGCTTGAAAAAATCGACTATGTGGATGAGGCTAGTTTAGATGCAGCTTTCAAATTAGGCGCAAAACAGATCCTTTCAGACATGACAGATAAAAAATTTGATACGGGGTTTGCTCTCCGCGTTGCCGTTCAAAATGTAAAGGACCCGAGCCATGATTATATAAGAGCTGTCACAAAAGATACGTCTCTCAGAGATCCTTACTGGAATCAGTTAGTGGAAAAAATTCTCACAAAGAGTCCTTCGGAAGAGGCACTAGACAAAGCTATCGTTCATGCTCTTGTAAACGGTAAAGCTGAGATCCTCGAGTCTCTTCTTCAATATATGCCGGAAAATGCACCGCATACTCACCAGCAGGTTGCTAAAATTGTTAAAGAAAAATACACAAATGATCTTATTCTTGAAAAAGCCGTTAGCATGGGAAATGTGCCGTTGACCCGGCTCCTTGTCTCGGCAGACATAAACGTCCCTATTACGCATTTTCGACAAGCTCTTTGGCTTAGAAGGAATCAGCACCAAATACTCGATATTCTGATCGGCGCCAAAAATATTTCATTAGGTGTAGCATTATGTGATGCAATTGATGCAGGATGTACAGAGGCGATCATGAAAATCGTACCCAAACTCGAGAAAATCTCTTCAGAGGGATACAGAAGGGCATTTGCAATCAAAAACCCGAAAGTGATTGATGCGATTTTGAGTCATTTGAATCATGCCGCTGAGAATAAAGAGTTAATGACGCTTTATGACGTTGAGGAACTCATTCGGTCGGGGGATGTCTCGGCCATTGAGATGATGGTTGAGAGAAATGTAAATTTAGGCGAATCCTTGGTAGCTGTTGTAAGGCTCATTACCTTCGCTGCAGATAATAAGCTAAAGATTGATTATAATTGGTATGAATTACTCCGTAAGATTGTTGAGAAAAACCCGCCTGCAAAGGATGTGGATCATGCTTTGGCGGTCGCGCTTATCAACTCTCAGACCTTGATTCTTTCAAGCTTAATCAGCAAAATGCCTGAAGATGCTCCAAAATCTAAATGGGCGGTGCAGCGCTTGGTGGCTAACCAATACATGAGGGGTGAAGATTTTAGAACAGCGATTCTTTTGGACAGCGAAACGCTTACTCGTTTTTTCATCGAATGCGGTATGAAAGTCAATCCGTCCCACATACAGTTAGTAGAAAGTCTTAATTTACAAAAATCCTTAAAGGTAATGAGAGGATTCTGAAGCTGAAGATACACTCTGCTGTATGAAGAGAGCTTCTTATTTTTGTTTTTTGAGAGGGCACTCCGTTTTACTCGACATTCGGAAAGGTTCGCTCTTTCTTGAGCACGTTGATAAAATAATCAGAGAGCATTCGGATGCGCTTGGATTCCTTTAGATGCTCGGGGTAGACAAGGTAGCCGTCTACTTTCGGCCCCTCAATCTCGGGGAGAACCTGGACGAGCTTTCCGGATCTCAGGAGGGGGTTTTCCTTGCTCAAGGTTGCAATACCCAAACCTTCTTCTGCTGCGAAGTACATTTGATTGACTCGGAAAGCAGGCTCTCTTATTTCTCCTTTGGGAGCTCCCAAAGAAAGATGCCAGTTAATATCAATGATGGACGTCTCTCCTTCCGCGTATCCGATAAGGCGATGGTGATCTAAATCTTCCGGCTTTTGGGGAATGCCGTACTTCTCAAGATACTCGGAGCTCGCATAAAGGGCGAGTTCGGACGTCAGGAGATAGCGTTGAATTAAATTGGCCCTGTCCGGTACATAAGGAAGAAAGGCCACGTGAACCATGCCTGAGACGAAATCAAAGGGAGAGTCTGAACTGAGGACACTCATGGTAATTTTGGGATTGTTTTTCAGAAAATCAGCAAGGTATCGAACGACAACCGTTGCCATCCATCCGGTGGGGCACGCCAGGCGAATCAGTCCTTGAGGTTCATCGCTGCTGTCGCTGATTTGTTGGCGCGCAAGCTCTATTTCATGGAAAATTTTTTCGCAATGCACAAGGAGAATTTCTCCCTGTTCCGTCAGCTCAAGCCCCCGGGGGAGTCTTTGAAAAAGAGGGGTCTTTAATCGGAATTCAAGATCGCTGATGTGTCGGCTGATGGCAGACGGACTCAAATTAAGAGCACTATTCGTAAAGCTTTTTGCTTGGGCTGCAAAATAAAAGACGTGCAGCTTATCTAAGTCCATTTGTTCTCTACTCATCCAGATGTTTAAGTCATCATCTCATGAAAAGATAAATATTTTGTTAATTTTATCCAGATTCATCTTGGAAAGTCAGAATTGCAAAAAAGGAAACCCTCCCTGGTGTTTGTCGGAAGGGATATCGTTACAGAAAAGTCGGTATGGGAACTTAAGCGGCTTGAGAGTGTGCTTTTTCTTTACCTGAATTTTTGTTAATCGGTTGAGGTGAGGCTTCTTCATAAAGACGAAGCTTAAGGGTGTAGAAAGCAACGGCAAAGACGGTTGTGACAGCACTCAAATAGAAGGCGGGAAGATAAAGATTTTGGGTCTTATTGATCAGATAGGTCAAGACCATGGGAGTTGTTCCGCCGCAAAGGGCCATACCCGCGCAAAAGCTGACTGAAATACCCAAATAACGGGCCGGGACAGGAAAGAGGCGTTGAACAAAGGCATGTTGGGGTCCTGCGATGCTTGCCGTTGCAACCCCCAGCATCACTTGAGCAAGAATAATAAGAAGTGTCGATCCAGATTGCGCAAGAAAGTAAATGGGAAGAGCGACCGTTATCAAATAAGTGATAGCGAATTTATAATAAGGCTTTGAACCGAGCCTATCAAAAAGAAGCCCCAGAAGAGGGGATCCTATCATGAACGTCAGAAGGCCGGGGATGTTAAGTTGCATAGCTTTTTGAATCGGGATTCCCTGATAATGAGACAGGTAAGCGTTCATAAAACCAAAGAGCGTATAAGACAGGACACCATTCAAACATCCGATGAGGAAAGTCATGAACATGGCTCCTTTCATTGTTTTAAAAACTTGAAAAAAGGACCAACGGCGTTGGGTCGGGACCGATTGCCATGTATTGAACTCGGGGGACTCTTCGAGAGTTCTTCGCATATAAAAACCCAGGAAGCAGATCAGAGACCCGAAAAGAAAAGGAAGGCGCCAGGCTTCTTCAGGCATGTTCGATCCCGTGACGATGCTTCCGAGAAATGTTGCGAGAAGGGCTCCTACCACGCAAGAGCCCGTAATGACGCCACCTGCAAAACCTTTGGAACCACCTCTTTGGTGTTCAAGGGCATAGATCGCGGCTCCGTTATATTCTCCACCAGTGCAGAGTCCTTGCAGGAGGCGACAACAAATCAAAATAACGGGCGCCAAGATTCCGATAGCCTCATAAGACGGGAGAAGGCCAATGACGAGCGTCGGCACGCCCATCAAAAGAAGGGAGACAGTAAGCGCATTTTTCCGACCCAATCGGTCACCGATAAAGCCGAAGACGGTTGCCCCGAAGGGCCGCATCAAAAACCCGGCGGCAAAAGCCCCCCAACTTGCTAGAAGAGAGGCGGTCGGATCTGTTGAGGGGAAGAAAAGCTTTGCAATTACGGTCGCAAAAACACCATAAAGAGTAAAATCATAAAATTCCAAAGCATTACCGAGCGCGCTGGCAACAATTACACGACGTTGGGACTGGGACATCCTTTAGACCTCATAGGCTGTTAAAAAACTAAGTTGAAGGTGGCGGAACTGAAGAATACATTTCAGAATATTATTCAGGGCCTTTTGGTTATTAAGAATATCTACGACTTTCGCTTGTTTCGAGTCGGTTCCGACAGCAAAAATTTCATGGAAGCCCCGCTGATAGTTCGTGAAGGTAAAGCCGTTACGAATACCGCATAATTCTTTTCGCGTATTTACCACATCGATTTCGTCTCCTTTTAAGGGGACTGTATCCCACTCGAAAAGGCGAACTCTACCCGATTTTGCGAGATTGGTATAGGGGTCGATTTCACCGAGTCCTTCTGTGACGTACTTTTCCTCCCATGCGGAATGGGTGAAAAAGGCAGACGCTTTTTCATCCTTCCAGAGGCCCGCCGCTACATAATGAATACCGAAAGGGCTGAGATCTTTTGCCAAAGACAAAAGATGGGACATATCTCTTTGAGGCAGAGGAAGATAAAAGGACACGGCTTAACCTTTCCTTGTTTCCATATCGGGATAATCTTATTTCACTCTAAAAGTATGAGTAACATATTGAGTAGCATATTCAAAAGTACTTTTCTATCAAAGTTCAATTTTATGGGCAATCTTAATTCGTTTGTCTTCAGGAATCTCTTTGAGAGCGTCTTTCCGGTAAAGGTAGAGACGATCCCTCAGAGATATTGCACTTTCAATCATGTTCTGGCGGCAAGGTTAAGGTCCAGCGTAAGTAAAATATTTTTTTTGTCGTGTCATCCACTTCGTCATTGTCAGGCGGGTATTAAATCGTTACATCATAAAAATAAGTTCAGAATGGGTTTTTCGAGATGCGCAAATTTTTTTCCCTTCTTATTCTAATGTTTGTAACTTTAGAGACGAGAGTGGGTGCAATGGGGCTAGAAAAGATGATCGGTCAAATGATTATGGTCGGGTTTGAGGGGACGGGCCCGTCAGATTCGCAAGTGAGGCAGGTTCATGAGGCTGTCTCGGAGGGACGTGTAGGCGGCGTCATTCTGTTTCGCCATAACATCAAAGATAAAAAGCAGGTCAAAGCATTAATTGCCTATTTAAAGGAGGCAGCTCCTGCTGATTTGCCTCTTCTTGTTGCAATCGATCAGGAGGGGGGGAAAGTACAACGACTTTCCTCCAAGAACGGAGGGCACGATTATCCTTCCGCCAAGGATATTTCGGAGACATATGATCTCAAAGAAGCGCTTAAGATTTACTCGGGGATGGCGGGAGAGTTGGCCTCTTTAGGTTTCAATTTGAATTTCGGGCCCGTCGTCGATTTTGACCATAATCCTCGGACGGGGGAAAAGTGCCCCGTAATAGGCGGCCTTGAGCGAAGCTATGGTGCGAGAACCCAGGAGATTGTCGATTACGCGAAGGCTTTTGTGGGAGCTCATCATCAAAGAGGTCTTTTGACGGCGCTTAAGCATTTTCCCGGGCACGGCCTCGCCCTCAAAGACTCCCACCAAGGGCTCGTAGATATTACGAGAACCTGGCGTGAGTTTGAGGTGGAACCTTACCGAGAGCTGAACGCCTCTCATCACGCAGATATGATCATGGTTGGGCACCTGTGGCTCGGTCATTTCGACGGGGAATATCCTGCAACTCTTTCCGAACATATTATAACGCCTCTCCTCCGAGAGCAGCTTGATTTTCAAGGGGTTGTAATTACGGATGATCTTCATATGGGGGCAATCGGACAAAATTACGGTCTTGAGGAAGTTGCTCTCTTAGCCGTCCAGGCCGGCAACGATATTCTGCTATTCTCGAATAATGCGGCAGCAGCGCAAGGCGTTAAAAATTTCAAAGGATCCGTGACTATCGTCGACTTAATTCACGATACGCTCGAAAGTGCCGTCCAACGAGGAGAGTTGAACCTGACACGTCTCAATGAATCATTTCGGAGAATAAAAATCCTGAAAGAGCGCCTTCTATAGCTGCATTGAAAAAATCTAAAATATAAAATCAATGCCTGAATTTCGGCGGCGGCATTTTGTGAATTGACCTATAGTAGAACTCTAGATAAAAGTGAGTGAGTAACGGGCAAAGTGATAACTGCTGAAAAAAAACGAGAATATTACAAGGCATTACAATATAAGGACCCGGACTATGAAGGCGTTTTTTACGTAGGTGTCAAAACAACAGGTGTATTTTGTCGGCCTACATGCCCTGCACGAAAGCCAAAGTTCGGGAACTGTGAATTTTTTGAAACAGCTCGGCAGGCCCTTCTGGCGTCTTTTCGGCCCTGTCAGCGCTGTCGCCCTCTTTCCCATCCGAACCAAGTCTCAGAGCTTGTGCAAAGACTCGTGAAGGCCGTTGAAGAAGATCCGTACAAGCGGTGGAAAGAGAGAGATTGCCAGGAATTATACATTGATGTTTCAACAGCTCGCCGTCAGTTTAAAAAGCGGTTTGGGATGACATTCGTTGAATACGCCCGTGCTCGTCGCATAGGACTTGCCATGAAACAAATTAGAGGAGGAGCCACAGTGATCAATACACAGTTAGAGACGGGGTATGAGTCCAGTAGCGGCTTTAGGGATGCCTTTTCCCGCATCATGGGCGCTGCGCCAACAAAGCTCGGTCATCTTAAGGTTCTGAAAGCTTCTTGGTTGGATACAAAGCTCGGTCCAATGATAGCGATTTCTGATGATGATGCTCTTTATCTGTTAGAATTCGTAGACTGTCGAGGACTCGAGCGGGAAGTCGAACGTTTGAGGCAGAGGACAAAGTCCGCCATTCTCCCGGGGAACACGCCGCCTCTTCGTTCAATCGAACACGAGTTGAATCAGTATTTTGAAGGGGAGTTAAAAACATTCAAAACGCCCCTTTTTCTTCTTGGCTCACCTTTTCAAAACCGAGTGTGGGAAGAACTCCAAAAGATCCCTTTTGGAGAAACACGGTCTTATGCGGATATCGCTAAAGCTATTGGAAACCCCACAGCCTTCCGGGCCGTGGCGAATGCAAATGGCGCAAATCAGATTGCCATTGTGATTCCCTGCCATCGCGTTATTAACACGAACGGGGATCTTGGTGGCTACGGTGGGGGTGTCGGTCGAAAAAAATGGCTTCTTACTCATGAAGAACAAGTAATGTAATGATAGAGGCAGGACGTGCAGACCATTCCTTTTTCAGATGGAAGGTTTCTAGAACTTTACTCTTTTTTAATTCTCTTCGTTTCTAGTTAATAAAAGAACTCATCTTTCGGAGGGGATTTATGCGGGGGATCCTATCAGTCTTTATCATTCTTCTAGGGGTAAGCTCTCTCAGAGCTTCTGTTTCTGATTTGTACGACGTTCACCCCGTCACGGTGGGGCCGCGCGTCGGGTTAGTCACGAAAACCTCGGTTTTCCTTCATGGAAAAGGAGAGGAGAGCACGTCAAGAGAGACTTATTTTTTGGTGGCTCGTCTAGCTCCCTTTTCCAGAACGGAAATGTATACCGATAAATCCTTTCAGCTGTGTTGCCAGGGTCTTTGTTGTGCTGAAAATGATTATTGCGGGATGCTTCGGTTTCAAGGGTTGCATCGAGGAGAAAAATATTTCTATCAAATGGGGTATGTTCACCGAGAGGTGGCGAGTCTTGTGCCCATGGATAAACTTTGCTGGGAACAGGCTTCTTCGGGGACTTTTGAAACTGACGATGGGGAAAGTCCCGCCCCCCTGTCTTTTGTGGTGGGGTCCTGTCGAAATTATATGAGGGTTTTCGGGTGGAATATGGGGCTCGAGGCTGGGGACGAGACCTTCCGCTCAATCGTTCGGCAAGTGGAAGATGGCAGGCCTCTTGATCTTTTTCTCATGATCGGAGACCAGATCTAAGCAGATCTTTATTGGCTCGTTGATTGGTTTTACCGCCCGCGAACACTTGAACAGTATAATGAAATTCATAAGACTGCTTTTTCAACTCCTTGGCTTAGGCATCTGATGTCGATCACTCCGACCCTGATGCAAGAGGATGATCATCTTTTTAAGAATAATTATGGGGCAGAAGACATACAGGAAGATCCCGACGTTTTTCAAGCGGCTCTAGGTTCCTTTTTAAATTATCAGTATTATTTAGGTCCTCAGAACATATCTCTTGAACGCCTCCTTCGTCTGGATTTTTGGTATACAGCCTCAAGAAAAGGAGCTCGGTTCTTTTTCTTTGATACGCGCTTTGAACGAACACGGGATCAAATTATTTCTCAGCGCCAGCTAGAGGGATTCCGTGATTGGCTTCAACAGACGGGTCAATTCGACCTTCTTTTTTTGGTAAGCCCCGTGCCCATGATTTGCCAGGAAAACCAGGACGGATGGTTTGGCTATCCTTATCAGTTGGGAGCCATCACCCGACTTCTGATTGAGAACAAACGAGATCCTGTTATCCTTTCAGGAGATGCACATGCGGCTTACTCAGGTCAATATAAGGTGTTTCAAAAGGAAGAGGAGTCGGAAGATTTTATCGGGACGAACAGGGTTTTCACGGAGGTGGTCTCTTCAGGGTTTTATGCGTATATTTATGATGTTCCCGAGAGCTTTAAGGCACAAGTCACGCTTCCATCCCAAGAGTTTATGTTTTCAGCGCACCACAGAAGTGCGGTGAGAACTCAAAACCTCTTTACTCGCATTACCCTTGCGGGCAAAGATGGCTCTTCGCCAATGCTTCTCGTTCAAGTTTATGCAGCGGGCGGCTCACTTTTGGATGATTTAAGTTATCCGTTGCACTATCGCCAATCTTTGCACTCTTAGGAATGGGTGATCCTGACAGAAGAGCTGGCTGCCTTATATCTCGTTGGGCAAAAATAAACAAGGCAAAAGGAAATGAATAGGTTAGCAATCCATTTATCAATATTGCTTAATAAGATAAAAGCAAAAGGATGTTCCATGCCATACAAGGAGCTATTAATGAGATAATCCATCAACGGTTGTCGCAAAAGACTACCTTTCATCTCTAGAATAATAACTGTGAGAACGAATACCTTTGCTCCGGAATTTGAAATCGTAAGTAAATGACCAGCTTGATAATATACAAAAACAAGCAACCCCACAGTCACAAAAGTAGTGCCATAAGCAGCAGCCGTTATATGGAAAGGATAATTCCCAGTGGGTGAGTTTAATCCTTCCATCATTTTTGTAATGAAGGGGTTAACCCATTCAGAAATATAAATATGAGAGGAAAGCGCTAGGATGGCCCCAATTAAAGTGCACAGCACTAGCTTTAAATAGAGTCTATTCATTGTTTCCCCTATTAAGATTCCTGAAGGTTATGGTCTGGATGAATACCTCAGAATTTCAGATTTGGCAACGGGGCCTATTGTGAAGAAGCGCATCTAATGTCATATTTCTCTCAGAGCCTCCAGATCGTGCTATAGATCTTTCACGTTATAGCCACGAGCTACCTTTTACAGTCTTGACGAGGCTCTGTTTGCTGGCGATGAAGCCTCCTTAAAGAGGTTTAAAGCAGATACTAAAAAAAGAAGGTGAAAGAGGGCTCGGGGTTTTTCACAGGGATGAGAAATTTCTTCTTCGGGTACTCTATTTACACTTTCGAAAATCGTGATAAAATTTTTTGGTTAAAATTATAGAATATTGCATTTTAATTATCTGCGTGAATCTAAGGCAGAGCATCGGGCCCCAGATTTTCTCTCTTTAAAAAAGGAATAACACTTATGTCTTCTTCCTCCAAACCGGCTTTCATTCCTTTGCCTGCATGGCTGCTGTTGTTTACCATTTGTTTGCTCGTTTTTTTAATGAATATTGATTACACGGCCGTCAATCAGGCTCTTTTGCCGATTGCAGACGAAATCAAAGTAAATCTGAACGATCTTCAATGGCTTTTAAGCGGTTATGTACTTGTTTGGGGAGCCTTAGTCGTTCCAGCTGGACGAATGGCTGATATCTTCGGCAAGAAAATTAGCCTTATTATAGGCATGCTCTTATTTATGGCAGGTTCTCTCTTGACGGGGATGGGTCAATCCATCGAAGTGTTAGTGGTGGGCCGCGTTTTCCAAGGAATTGGGGCCGCTATCTTTTCGGCTCCTGCTTACGGTCTCGTCTTTACTTCTATGCCTTCTGAGAGACAAGGGACGGCCCTTGGTATCATCGGCGGCATCGCGGGCTTGGGCCTTGCAGCCGGTCCGACCCTTGCAGGCTTTATCATCGAAACCGTAGGGTGGCGCTGGATTTTCTACGTCAATATACCTCTCGGGTTGATCGTGATCGGAAGTATTTACAAGCTTGCCCAAGCCGAAAATATGAAATTAGTGGAGGCAAAAAAGCTGGATCCGATCAGCATCCCTCTTTTGGCGATGGGACTCGTCGGCATCATGTTCGCACTCAATCAGATTGAAATCTGGGGTTTTTCAGATCCGAAGTTACTCGGCGTTGGCGCCCTCAGCATTGTTGTGCTGGGACTTTTTATCCTTCGGGACCGGAAGAGTGCTGTGCAGGTGATCCCGAACTCCCTCCTGAAAAATAAGCCCTTTCGGGCGATCTTGGGAGCGATTTGGGCGACGAGCTATAATTTTTCGATGACGCTGATTATGGTTGGGCTTTACCTTCAAAACTCTCTTCAGCTCAGTAACTTTGAGGCCAGCCTCGTCTTTTTGGCGTTTACCTTGGCACTCGGAGCCCTTGCTCCCTTTGGCGGCAAGCTTGTCGATCATTTCGATGCACGAGTTCCTATTTTAACAGGACTCGGAATTCTCGTGTCGGCCGGTATTCTCATGAGCTTTTTTAGTCTCTCAACAGGTCTTATTTTTGTGGTGAGTGTTTTGATCTTGGCGGGTATCGGGCAAGGCCTCAGCTTCCCGAGCATTAATACTCTCATGTTTAAAACGATCAAACCTGAAGAAATGAATACGGGCTCCGCAATCTTTACAATGGCCATGATGATGGGGAATACCATCAGTGTGATTGCCTCAACCAGCCTTGTCGTAATTTTCGGTCGTACCCGATTTGATCAGATTCTTCAAGAAAAGAGCATTTCTTTGACGGATCAGGCGCGTGAAGGGCTCGTTAAGCTTCTTATGAGTGCTCAGCGGGGCCTTGAAAAAATTCAAGTTTTTGTGCCTGATGGGGAGGAGGTATCGCGAATTGTGGAAGAGGCTTTCATTTCGGCCTTCGCCAAGAACATGCTGATCGGAGCTGGGCTCTCGGCTTTAGCTGTTTTGACCATCGCCCGCCATATCAGAGGCTTTAAGCCTCAAAAAGGGCAGAGCACAGAAGCGGTCCCCATGATTCTTTAGGTTTATAGCTTTAACTCTCATTAGACTCATTCTACCAGACATTGAGAGACTTCTTGTATCATTTTCAAGAGGGGATCATTGAGGAAAGGGGAGACATATTTTAAGTGAAAAATACTTGAGCTTAAAAAATTAAGAATCATCACTCATGCTTTCTTCGTAGCTCCAAGAATCCCATGGATCAGATTTCTCGGCGACGTTGAGCGGTGCGTTTTCATGAAGATGGTCTTGTTGGAAAGGCAGATTTTTGGGCGGTTGAGGTATATCAACTGCTTTGGAGAATGAAGGGTTTGATTGATCTTCCTCTTCCACTGCAGAATTAGAACAAAAAGCAGAGTCTCCCATGAACATAAGGATTGGTAGAATATATAGATTTTTCAAGGTTTGCTCCTTTGAAAAGCTCGGATAGTGAGCCCATTCTCCATGCTTTTCAAGAGATCACACTTCAAATTTGATTTCAAGAATTTTCCTTTTAGGTTAAGGAGTTAAAGGGAGGTCCAGGAGTCTGAAAAAAGCCCCTAACCCAGGCGGGGGATCGTGCCGAGAATCTTTACAGCTTGGGAGGAAATCCTCCTCGTTGACGAAGCCATCCGACTACATATGTTCTGTATTCTGAAAACCATTGCTCTGTTGACTTCCCTCCAAGATTTGTTCCGACAGAATCCCAATGGGGATCACGCTTGAAAAGCCAGTTTATGAAGTCAGAAAAAAATCCTTGTCGTCCGAAGCCTCTTATGTGTGCCGCAAAATAGGCGTTGTCTGAAAAAGCGCTATGTTCAACAAGGGGAGACCAAATCGTTGCATTTTTGATTTTTTGTAATTGATCGCCAACATCTTCTTGATACTGCATCATGCCTCGAATAAATAGGACAGGCTTTCCAGTAGAATTCGGAGAAACTCCGATGCGGCCGAAAATTTTTCGTTCCGTAATTTTAGAGTCAATATCTACCACGGCTTTTATACGAGCCTCTTTAAAACCTAAAATATGAGAGATGTTACCTCCCAAACTATGACCTATCAAAATAATATGTTCAGGGTCACAAAGCATTCCAAGTTCTTTTACATTCAGATCATTGAAGTCCTTTAAAAGAACTTCAATGTCTTTGAGAGCGCTTTCAATAATTTCATCATCATATTGATAGCGATAGTCTCGATCTCTCGGCACTCTCCAAGCATCTTTAAGGGTAAGAACAATTTTAGTGCCGTCTGGAAATTTTACGAAACTCGCCGCATAAGGGATATCGATAGACAAGACAACATATCCTTGGGAGGCTAATTCCTCACATAAGATTGTATATTGCTGCCTCATGCCCCCACGTCCCGGGACAAAAATGATAACGGGAAATTTTTGCGTCCTTAAGAATTCAGCATTTGGCTTCGACCAAGTTAGAACTTTCGTCCCCTGGACTAATCCATCATCTATTGTTTCCGGCATGTAAGGGTACACCCCCTTATGCTCCTTTGAGGGATAAAAGGCTTGAATCATAAATCGCCTTGAGTTATTGCCTCTCAGCATGGTTCGAGCAGGGTCGAGGACTTCTATGGCTTTTGTTCCTACTGAATATACTCCTGTAGGTTGAGGAAGTTTCAATTCTTTTGGCATAGCCTCTAGGCTTGATATTATAAAAAATAAAAAAAGAAGGGAAAGAATTTCTAAGTGCACATTTTTTATTTGAGGTGGGAGCTTTAAGTTCATGAGATTCATCTCAGGATAATCTTAAGTGTCTTGGATCGGAGATTGGAAAAGGGTTCCGTGGACCAGGTAGTATACTTGCTCGGCGATGTCGGTTGTGTGATCGCCCATGCGTTCGATGTTCTTTGCAGCAAAGAGAAGCTGAGTACAGGGCGTGATGTTGCGGGCGTCTTCCATCATGTAGGTTAGAAGTTCCCGAAGGTATGATGTATAAAGGTCATCAATCTCCTGATCCCGATGCCAAGCCTTGAGAGCTTCCTTGTCATCTCCGTCGAAATAGGCTTGAAGCGTTTCCCGAATCATATCAATGCAAATCGCCGTCATCTTCGGAATCAGAGAAACAGAGGGAACGGAAGGCATCTCTTGAAGTTGAAGAGCTCGCCGCGCCAGATTGACCGCATAGTCGGCTATCCTTTCCAAATGACTCGAAATTTTAAGAGAGCAAACCACATTGCGGAGATCTCTTGCAACGGGCTGCCTTAGGGCAATCATACGGATCGCAAAGGTATCAATATCATGCTCCAATCGATCAATGAGACTATCTTCTTGAATGACTTGTTCGGCCAGCTTTGCATTGCGCTCTAAAATGGCTGTAACCGATTTATTGATTTGATTGATGGTGAGCTCTCCCATGCGGGCAATATCATCATTTAGGTGCTTCAGGTCTTCGTCATAGGATTTTACGATGTGGGTTGTGACCATTTTTCTCTCTCTTTCTTTTAGCCGAAGCGGCCCGTGATATATTCCTGTGTTTTCTCATCTCGGGGATTGGTGAAGAGGTCTCCCGTCGGCCCTGACTCAACAAGCTGTCCCAAATGGAAGAAGGCTGTCTGTTGAGAAACGCGGGCTGCTTGATGGAGGCTATGGGTGACGATCACGATCGTATAGTTGAGACGTAACTCGTCAATCAGTTCTTCTACTCGAGCCGTTGCGATGGGGTCGAGAGCCGATGTCGGTTCGTCCATCAAAATCATTTCAGGGCTCACGGCAATGGCTCGAGCGATACACAGACGTTGTTGTTGTCCGCCTGAAAGAGAGGTGCCCGGTTGGTGGAGACGATCTTTGACCTCTTCGAACAGAGCCGCCCTTTCAAGGCTGGTACACACGATTTCATCCAGCTCATCCCGTGTTCGAAACAACCCGTGGATGCGGGGACCGTAAGCCACGTTCTCGTAAATGGATTTTGGGAAAGGGTTGGGTTTTTGAAAAACCATGCCGATGCGGGCGCGCAGTTGAACGACGTCTACTGATTTTTGATAAATATCCTGACCATCCAGAAGGACCGTTCCTCGGATTCTCACGCCGTCAACGAGATCATTCATGCGATTCAGGCAGCGCATAAAAGAGCTTTTCCCACATCCGGACGGGCCGATGAGAGCGGTCACCTGACGTTCGGGAATCGAAAGACTTATTGAAAAAAGAGCCTGTTTCTCCCCGTAATAGAGGTTGAGGTTGCTGGCGGACATTTTAACAGGAGATGAAGGCATTTTTTACCACTTTCGCTCGAATTTTTTGCGGATATAAAGGGCTCCTAAATTTAACACGAAAAGAATCCCGATGAGAATCAGAATGGCACCCGCGGCATTGGAGAGAAATCCGGGCTCGGGATTCCTTGACCAGGTAAAAATCTGAACGGGGAGAGCCGAAGACGGATCCAGAGGGCTTCCAGGAGGGCTTCCGATATAAGCCATCATCCCGATCATCAACAGAGGTGCAGTCTCCCCCAGAGCTCGTGCAAGCCCGAGGAGCGTGCCCGTTGCAATTCCTGGAAGGGCTGCCGGGAGCACATGGTGAAAAACAACTTGCATTTGAGAGGCTCCCAGACCGAAAGCCGCCATACGGATGGCCTTCGGAACGGTTCTCAAGGCTGTTCGAGTTGAAATGATAATAATGGGAAGGGTCATGAGAGAGAGAGTCAATCCGCCCACAAGGGTCGAAGAACGGGGGAGGGATAGCATATTTAAAAAAACGGCAAGCCCCAGAAGACCGAAAATGATGGAAGGAACGGCTGCCAAGTTTGAAATATTAACCTCGATCAGATGTGCGAGTCTGGATTTTTTGGAGAACTCTTCCAAGTAAATGGCCGTGCCCACACCTAACGGAAAACCGATTGAAAGCGTGATGAAAAGCAAGCAGAGGCTCCCCTTGAGTGCGCCAAAAAGGCCTGCAAACTCAGGATCTCGGGCATCCGATTCCATCAGAAATCGGCTATTAAAGGAAATGCGAAGAAGCCCTTTTTCTTCCAACTGATCGAGACGTTTAATAAGAGCGTCATCCAGACGGCGAAATCTCTCGGGGATTTGATGTTCTTTGCGATTTTTTAAAAAGGCATCGGCATCATCGGCCGCAGGGATCCAGAGACGCACCTTCTGCTTTGGGGAAGTATTTTCAGTCTTCAGCGCCCTAAAAAGAATTTTTCCGGCACCCGGGCTTAGAAGACGCCGGGTTCGAAGCAATTCCTCCTCGGAGATTTTCGGGAAAATATCACGAAGAGCTTCCATGATTAACTTGTTGGTATCCAAGGTGCTGTAAGAGTTTTGAGATGCCGCCGTCTCAAAAGAAATATCGAGCCCGATCTCCGCTCTTTTGAAAGCAGGGAGGCCCTTGATCAAAAGGCCCGCCATCAACAGCCCGATAAAAGCGACAATGAGAAAAACGGCGGCTGTGGCATAAGCTTTGAAACGGCGATCTTTCCGATGGCGTCGGTGAATGTTTTGAGCCACTCTCGGCCTTAAAAGACGATTAAGCTTGCTCATATTTTTCTCGATGTTTTCGAACGACGCGAAGAGCCCACAAGTTTAGGCAAAGTGTTAAAAAGAACAAGGTCGTACCGAGAGCGAAAGCCGATAGAGTTTTGGGGCTTGAGAACTCCTGATCACCGGTCAGGAGGCTTACAATTTGAACCGTGATGGTTGTAACGGACTGAAACGGGTTAAGCGTCAAATGAGCCATAAGGCCTGCAGCCATTACAACGAGCATAGTCTCGCCGATAGCGCGCGCAACGGCAAGAAGAATCGAGGCCAAAATTCCGGGCATGGCAGCGGGAAGTGCGACCCCTTTTATCATCTCTGCGGGCGTGGCACCGAGAGCAAGAGCATTTTCACGCAACGCAAGAGGAACTGCTTG
>CAYUCY010000011.1:6571-31413 GCA_964443525.1 uncultured Thiotrichales bacterium | reverse complement strand
TTGGGTTCGTCCCAAAAAAGGTACAAAATGCGACATAGGATTAGGCGTGATCTCTGGCACGCATGATGGTCTGCCTACTGGTATTGAATTGCCGGGAAATGGCTGAGACGCTTTCTCCGTTTTCTATTTTCTCGCGCACGATTTTTTGCTGATCCTGTGACAGGGCTGGCGGCCGCCCAAGCGGCTTTCCTTGTGCTTTTGCATGGGATAGTCCGGCCTGTGCGCGCTCGATGAGCAGGTCACGCTCGAACTGAGAAACCGCGTTGATGACGTTCATCGTCATTTTTCCAGCCGAGCTGGTCAGGTCACCGCCCCCTCTCCGATGTCATGGGAGCATATCAATAATATGCTCGGCGAATACGATTTCTCCGACGAAAAGCTCAGGGATTCAGTTGGAATCCTCCCCCTGAAATCAGCCGCCTGAAACACCCTCAAATTCGGGAGGCCAAGAAAAAGCTGAAAGCCAATCACATCACGCTACTGCCAAAACGATTATGTCGCATTTTGTACCTTTTTTGGGACGAACCCAGCTTTCTTTAGATGAAATAGCTCCGATTGTCGAAATTCTTCGGAAAAAGATAGGGCATTTGCAACGATCTGCGGCATGGCTAATGTGCTAGAGATTGTAGAATCTGCTTCTGTTTTGATAGTGGAACCCACTTCTTCCATTTTGACAGAAGCTGTAAGAATACCTTCTGAAGAGAGATATGTTAAAATAGTTGCGAAAATTAAGCTCTTTTTCATTTTAAGTTCCTTTTCCTTAAATATTTGAAATTAATTTCATATCAATAAAAATTACAATATGTCAAAATAAATATATTTATTAAAATTTAAAATTATATTTATATATAAATATATGAATAAGATCAGGCACTTACTCTTTAGTTGTGTTTTGCTAAAAATTTTTGATCTTTTAAATTTTCTTTAAAGTCGCCAAAATTAACCCAAAGAAAATGAAAGATTAGGAAATTATTAATAATCCTTTGAAAAGATGACGGCTCGGAGAAAGCTGTCCATCAATCAATCTCTTTAGATCTGAAAGGAACAGGGAACATGTCCTTCTTATTTTCAAAACAGAAGTCAATCACGCAGAAAATCAAATTTAGTTTTTTAATTGTCTTTTTCAGCGCCCTTCTTGGAAGATTTGAGGCTTATGCTAGCCAAATGTCGGCAGATGAACAAACTGAGACAAAGCATTCACTTTCAATCTTAACCGTAAAGCCTTTTTCCGAGATGCATCCGATCAACCGAGGATATACGAAAGAGATTCTGCCCTCAAAAGAGAAGAAGATTATTGAAAAAAAGAGGAGTGAGAAAAAAAGAAGCGATAAGAAAAAAGAGCAACTCTTTTCTGATTCCAAAAAGCTCAAACTTCTCAAAGATTCTCTTCCAGCTAAAGCAACTATTTTCTATACCCTTCATGTCATGGCAAAAGGGGATAAGTACAAATCAAAAGGGTGCTCTTGTGTTTGCGGTGGAAGCGGGGAAGATTTAACACTTTGCGGAATTGCTCGACTACGGCGACACAAATCCGACGATGATGATGTTCAATTCTTTTCGTTGCCTTCTCAAGATAAAAGAATTGGACGCTTTTCATTTAAAGACCTTCTACCCGAGGCGAAGTATGAGATTCAATTCGGTCAAATCCTCTACGGGGGGGCCACAGACCTTAACAGCTCAATCTTTGATTGGACTGCCTGCCCTCTCTACGTTTTTCAGACGCCCCCCGCAAAGCCTCGGGACATTAATTCCTTCGTCTACGGGTCCTGCAATCGGGTTGGCCTTGTGGGAGGCATTGAGTTATGGCGAGACAAGGGCTCTAAAATGTTTCGGACCATTGCCCAAGACATTGAGGATAACCGCAAGGCAGGACTCCTGACGGACGCTTTCATTACACTTGGAGATTGGGTTTATTTGGATGCAACGGGAGAATGGACTGCTGCTACGACGTTCGATGAAATGGTCGAAAGATATATGTTGGTGAACACAACGGAAGGCGCAACTCGATTGTTCGAAACGTTTATTCCCGTCCATCAAATGGCAGATGATCATGAGCGTCAGAATGACTGGCATGCGGAAGTTTGGGCTAAAACAAGCTCCCGAGCTCAAGCGACACAACGAGCTTATGACTTGTTCCAACGCCCTCAAGGGTCGAAAACACCCCACCCTTGGTTCACCATTGCCGATAATTTAGAAGGGTTCGTCATGGATCTTCGTACCGAGATGTATCCATCTCAAAACAGAGCTATCAGTGATGAACAAATGCAAGCTTTAAAAGATTGGTTGATAGCCCCCGGACGAGAAAAGCGCATCAAGCCTGTCTTCATGTCGACAACGGCTCTTACCTACCAAGGAGATCCTTGGCAAGCCTCCCCCGACCAACTCATAGAAATCTTGAATTTTATTATTTCGAACAAGATAAAATACGTCGCTTTCTTTACGGGAGATATCCATGTAGGTAAATCCGGGCTTTGGCAGGATTTCCTCGACGATGAGAAGAAGTTTTTCATCTTTGAAGATGCCTCGTCGGCTTTTCATAAAATAAGCTCAGGTAAGGGAAATCTCTTAAGTTCGAAGGTGAACTTTTCTCGTGCGAAGGGGCCTATGCTTTGGGCTGAGGGAAGAATATCGCCTACGATTTGGGAAGATCATTTTACACGAATCATTCTTGATCATACGCAAAAAACGGTTGAGGTGATTAAGAAAGACCGTAAGAACAATGTGCTTCTGCACACTTTATTCAACCTTAAGACGGGTAAGATCGATGACGTCGAGCCAACATCTTCTTATAAGACAATTACATCCTTAAATACTTCGACCGAGATGAATACTTCAAAAGAAGAAAAAGCCGAAAAGGAACTTGAGCTTTAATTTTGTAATTTTACGACGTGCAGACTGAAAAGTTTTTGATCCCCGTCCATCCCTGTCAGCTTGAGGCCGTCTTCTGTAACTTTGCAAGCATAATGAATAATTTGATGCCGCTTTTTAGCATTCTCCAGTTCATGCTTAATATTGCCTCTGACCTCATTGTGAGACCGAAGGATAAACGTTCCTTGTGCCGTAACTACGTTCACGCCGTTTAAAAGAGTCTCGATATGCTCTTGCGTAAAAGAAGGGCAGCCCGTTGCAAATCCGTGACCTGCAAGCCCGAGGCAGCAGCCTAAAAAAATAAGTCCTTGTTTGATCATTGTCTCGCTCCCTGATGTTAAGTAAGCTTTATTTCAATTTTCCCTGATCGGTCGGATAAATGCCCCAGAGGGCATCTCGCCTCATCCATCCTTTGATGGAAATCTCTTCGTCTCCCATCTGGACGCGGCACCACCCTTCCTCGCATTCGATGACTTTACCCGAGACACCCGGTTGAACCTGTGCTACTTGTTTGCTATCAAGGCTCGCTTTCCGGAAGAGAGGCTGTACCTCTCCCTTAACCAGAACCGTCCGTTTACCCGTCAGCATGTTCTGATGCACCCATCCTTCATCTCCTTCAGCTTCGCGAATCTTACGCCATGTGCCGAACTCGCCGATAATCTCAACAGGCATCCCTTTTCTTTTAAGGGTCCAAACAACCGGATATTCTGGGCCAGGTCCCACGCGCATGTTGACCTCATCGGACCTCAGGGCCGCAAATCGAGGCAAAGGAAGCTGGGTTTGCTCCGCCGAGAAAGCATTTGAACAGAGAAGGACAAGGAAACTAAAAATAATTTTTTTCATCATGGTCATTCCCTTTTATCAAGCAGCCATGCCTGTTGATCCGAACCCCTTATTACCCCGTTCAGTTGTCACCTCTAAATTCTCGGACAAGGTCCACTCGATTCGAGTGTAAGGCGCCACTAAAAGTTGTGCAATCCTCATGCCGCGTTCAATTTTAAAAGGATCCGTTCCGTGGTTGATTAGAATCACCTGAATCTCCCCGCGATAGTCTGAATCGATCGTGCCTGGGGCATTCAAGACCGTTACTCCGTGCTTAAGAGCAATCCCCGAACGAGGACGCACTTGTGCCTCGAATCCTTCGGGCAGGGCTATGGAATAGCCCGTCGGGACAAGTGCTCTTGCTCCGGGTTGGAGGATGACGGCTGTTAAGACCGCAGCACACAGATCGACTGCCGCACTCCCTTCCGTTCCGTAAGAGGGTAGCGGAAGATCAGATCCGTGAGGCAGACGTTGAATTTTGATAGAAAGGGTCACGCGAGTTCTCCTTAAAGCAGGGCTCCTTATACTCCTTCTTATAAAAGCTCAGCTCTTTTCCAAAGGCAAGCCCTCTCATAAATAAGTTTATCTTTTTTCATCAAATTTTTACAATCAAGCAAGATCAATATTATGAGCTTCTGAGGGACGACCATGGCCATCACCCATCCCATGATGCATCTTACCCAAAATGAATCACAGCAGAACAATTTGATCTTGCTTTCCGTAAAGTTCCGCCGCTCTTTTTTCAAAAGCTTCCGTCATATGAAAAAGAGCTTGGGTAAAGACCCCTTCGACGGCACGCTGTAAAAAAGAGGAACTAAAAGAAAAATCCACATAAAATTCGACTTCCGACCCTCCGCTCGGCGTAGGTCGGAAATGCCAACGATTCTCAAGATGACTCATCGGGCCGCCGCCGTATTCAACGATAATCTCTTCAAAGGGGGTTATTGTTACATGGGAGGTATAGGTTTCCCTGAAAAAGCTGTAACCGATGATCAGATCGGCGGTCAGTTGAGCTTCTTTCCTCTCACGAATACGCGCTTTGAGACACCAGGGAAGGAATTCGGGATATTTTTCAATATCTGCAACAAGCATAAACATTTGCTCAGGTGAGTATGGAAGAGTTCTGATTTCGTGATGACTAGGCATTAGGCGCTCTTCGGAGAGGCAAGTTTGGCGTCCCGGGCTCTCCGAAGACGCTCGAAATCTTCACCCGCATGATAGGAGGAACGCGTCAGAGGAGAAGCTGATACCATCAAAAACCCTTTACCTCGCGCCATCCGCTCATAATCTTCAAACTCTTGAGGGGGCACGAATTTCAGAACAGGATGATGTTGGGGAGAAGGCTGAAGGTACTGTCCAATGGTCACAAAATCAACATCTGCTGCACGGAAATCATCCATGACTTGATAGATCTCCGATTTTTCTTCGCCCAAGCCGGCCATCAAACCCGATTTGGTAAAAATCCCTGGATCCAGTTCTTTAACCTGCTGAAGAAGGCGAATGGAATGAAAATATCGAGCCCCCGGACGCACGCTCGGGTATAAACGGGGGACTGTCTCAACATTATGATTGTAGACATCTGGTCGAGCCTCAACCACGATCTCTAGAGCTCCTTCTTTTCGCAAAAAATCCGGGGTAAGTACTTCAATCGTGGTGTCGGGGGAGGCGGAGCGAATGGCCGTGATGGTTCTGGCGAAGTGCCGGGCGCCGCCGTCGGGCAAATCGTCCCTGTCAACGGAGGTCACAACCACGTGGTTGAGCCCGAGCTCGGCTAAAGCACCTGCAACTCTTTCAGGCTCATGGGGATCCAGCTTATCGGGCATCCCCGTGGCCACATCGCAAAAACGACAAGCTCGCGTACAAACACTCCCGAGGATCATGACAGTTGCATGTTTCTTGGACCAACATTCGCCGATATTGGGGCAGGAAGCCTCTTCACAAACCGTGTTGAGCTGATAACGTCGAACCAGGTCTCGGGTCTCCTGATATTTAGGGGAGACGGGAGCCTTAACTCGAATCCAGTCGGGTTTTTTTATCTTTTGTGACAGATCGTCTGAGGCCATAGCGTCCTCCTTACGTTAAATATGAATAGCTCGTCCGAAAGCTTGCAGTGTTGACTCGTGCATCATCTCAGATAAGGTGGGGTGGGGAAAGATGGTCTGCATGAGCTCCGCCTCCGTGGCCTCACAGGTTTTCGCAACGGCGAAGCCCTGGATCAGTTCGGTCACCTCGGCACCGATCATATGGGCGCCTAACAGCTCCCCCGTCTTGGCATCATAGATGGTTTTGACGAGTCCCTCGGGCTCGCCCAAAGAGACCGCTTTTCCATTGCCGAGGAAGGGAAAGCGGCCGATCTTAATCTCGTGACCTTTTTCCTTGGCTTGTTTTTCCGTGAGCCCTAGACTTGCAACTTGAGGAGCACTGTAGGTGCATCCAGGAATCGAGGTGCGCTTCATAGGGTGAACGCCCTTTTGTCCGAACATATGCTCAACGGCAATGACCCCTTCATGGCTTGCCTTATGAGCGAGCCACGGAGCACCTGCCACATCGCCGATGGCATAAAGGCCGGGCTCGGCCGTTTCACAAAAATCGTTTATCTGTACATGTCCTTTTTCAAGCTTGACTTTGGTTTTTTCAAGTCCCAGATTTTCCGTGTTCGCTTGAATACCGACTGCCAGAATAACCTTGTCATAAGTCTCTTCTTCCGTTCCTTTCGGTGTTTTGAAGGTTGTTTTTACCCCTGTCTTCTCGATTTTCAAAGATGAGACGGTCGTACTCGTTTTGATTTTTAAACCTCTCTTTTCAAAAGCTTTTTGAGCAAGCGTTGAAATTTCCTCATCTTCGTTCGGCAAGATTCGGTCCAGCACCTCCACGACCGTCACCTCTGAACCTAGGGATCTGTAAAAGCTGGCAAATTCGATCCCGATGGCCCCTGATCCCACCACAAGGAGAGATCTTGGAAACGTCTCGGGAACCATGGCCTCGCGATAAGTCCAGATATTCTTCCCGTCGGGTTCCAATCCCGGTAAGACGCGAGCGCGGGCGCCCGAAGCCAGAATGACTTTCGGAGCAGCAAGTGTTGCAACGGATTTTTTATCCTTTGTGATGGAGATTTTAAAAAGGCCTTCCATCTTAGGCTCAAAAAAACCTCTGCCATCAAAGTGCGTGACTTTGTTTTTCCTGAAGAGATGTTGAATTCCATTTGAGAGTTGAGACGCCACACCGCGAGACCGCTCAACGATTTTTTTAAGATCAAAAGCGGGTTTCGAAACACTGAGACCGAAAGAATCTGCATGGTTCATCAGATCAAAAACCTCTGCCGTTCTCAAAAGTGCCTTGGTCGGAATACATCCCCAATTCAAACAAATACCGCCCAAATGATTTTCCTCAACGACCGCTACTTTTTTCCCGAGTTGTGCCGCTCGAATCGCCGCCACATAACCTCCGGGTCCGGCGCCGATGATGATTAAATCAAATGAGGTTTCCGCCATTCTCTGCTCCTTAAAAATTCAACTGTTTTGAGGTGTACACCATCATAGCTCAAGAGGCAAGCAAACCGAGCGGAGGTATCTCGTGTTCCTCCTTTTTATAAAAAAATAAAATTTTAACGATTGTTAACTTTTTGTTAACCTTTATCCGTTCACTCTAAAGATGATTAGAGGAGGCATCCCTCTAAGAAAAACCAAAAAAACACAAGATTGGTTTTCTCGGCCAAGCTTAACAGGGAAAAAAAGTGCGGACCTGGGGTCCGCACTTTTTTATTGGATTAATGAATGCTAAAAGACTTTTCAAAAAACATCATCTCGGCAGGCTGAATCAAATCTACATGGGTGACCGTGACGGAGTGAAGCTGGCCTTCGAGATGTCCCTCCCAAAAGTCCAGAAATTTCTTAAGCTCTGGAAATTCAGGGAAAAGATCAAATTCCTGCCAGATGAAAGATTGAAGAAGTTCGGGATAGTCAGGTAAATGATACAGAATCTCAGCCGTGGTCAAGCGATACTTGTCGTTTAATTGCCTCCAGAGATCGTCTTTCATACATCCCCTCCTCCGGACCTGATTCCACAGTCTCAGTATCCCAAAAAAAGGTGAATTTTCTATTAACAAAGGTTAATTTCTGGGCAAAATAAATGTTGAAACGCTGCAAAATTTGACAAAAAGTAATTTCATGAAAGAAGGGTACTAACCAATGAAAAAGATGACAAGAGCACTGGCAGTTTTTTCTGTTTTCTCCTTAACGTTAGTAGACGTAGAAGCAAGCTGCCGTACGGATGAAAGCTCGAGCAGTCAAACCACTCATCAAACCGAGACGTTTGATCCCGTTGAGTTTGTGAAGACCTTTGTCCCAGTGGACTCGACACCGGATTACATCGAGAAAGTAGCAAACTGCTATCGAGATGCTATGGGGTATAAGCGAGAGATTATGCATGATGATAGGCCCGTTCTTTTCGGTAAATCAGTAATTCTTCCTAACACTGTTACGAAGGACTACGGTTGGACCTTTCCTCCTGTACCCCGGGTCCAGAGACATCTCCTCTCATTCTGTGCTCAGGCGACAGACCCTCTTAATATGATGGACATTGGGGCGGGATATGGAATTGATTCTCTTTTTGCCCTTTTAACAAAGAAGATTGAAAATCTCTATGCCCTTGAAAAACAAAAAGCGCAAAGTGAACTTCTCAAGGAAGTAGTCGAAAGTTCGATTCGTACACACGTTGACTCCAGCTTTCCTCTCTCTGGGTTCAAAGTATTTAAGAAAGACTTCTTGACATTGGCGCCTGACTTCTCGAGAGGTGCGTTTAATATTTTAAATGCAAATAAAGTCGGTCATTTTTTTGATCGCAATCAGACAAGAATTTTTGGTGCAAGAGCAAACTCTCTTCTCAAGCGAGGTGGCAGGCTATTTCTCACCTCTCTTACTCCTTCCCCTGGAAGTGAGATTGAGCAGTTCATGAATACTCAAGAAGGTGAGGACTTGCCGGGGTTTGTTTTTTACAAGCTGGAGACAATGTTGGTGGATGGAACTCAGCCAGGAGAAAGCAGAATGCTTGAAGTTCGCAAACCAAGAGAAGGAGAGGAAAGCGCACACTTTTTCCAAAAAATATTATCAGATAGAGTTATAACCGATCGTGTGATGCATTATCATACCGCGGAAACACTTAAGAAAGTGCTCGGTGACGGATTTAGGATTTTAGAAACGATAATCACAACTCCTGAAGAAAACCATGGAACAGATCATATGATTTCTATTGTTGCCGAGAAAATATAAACTCTTAAAAAAATAGCTATTTAAGCAGATTACAAAAAGGCCGCTCTTTCGGGTGGCCTTTTTCTCATATAACTTTGGTGCCGATCGAATCATTGAAATTTGCTTGGGAGAGCGCTATGGATAATGAGGTAAGAGGAAGACTTTCGAGCGTCCTAATGTTTTATACCAAAATTCATACGCGGTGTATCCTTGAGGTCGGCGGCTCGGATGCGACCGCATTTTTACAAGGGATTGTGACAAACGATGTGGAGAAGGCTTCTCCACAAAGGACTCTTTATGCAGCGCTTTTGACACCTCAAGGAAAATTTCTTCATGATTTTACGATCTGGAAGACTGAGGGCGGATTTTACCTAACACCTGAAGCGGGAAGAGCGACCGATCTCCTTAAACGCTTAATTCTTTACAAGCTGAGAACAAACGTGACCTTTCGGGTGCGAGAGGACCTCTTCCTCTATGCACTCTGGGGGAAGGAATCTCCTGAGGGAGAAAAAGGTGATACGGTGAAGGAGGGAGAGGATCTTATCTGCCTTGATCCTCGCATGATGTCTTTGGGATCTCTCGCCCTCTCCCGTTTTTTCGAGACCCTGCAGGGAAAAGAGGTGCCGCTTGAGATTTATGATCTGCATCGGCTGACTCTGGGTATTCCCGACGGCAGCCGAGATATGACGGCTGAAAGAGCCATCCCTCTTGAATGCGGATTGGATGAGCTCGGCGCCATTTCATGGGACAAGGGATGCTATATGGGACAGGAGCTAACAGCACGGACCCGCTATCGAGGCCTTGTTCGAAAAAGACTCTTCCCTGTTCGAATCGAAGGCTCTCAGCCCTCGAACGAAACTCCCGTGACTGTTTTAGGTGAAGAGCGGGGAGAGATGTTTTCTCACATTCAAAATCAAGGGCTTGCACGCCTAAGAATCGAGGATGTTCTCCAGAATACCCCTTTCTTCTGGGGAGAGGCTCGCCTTTATCCGAGTATCCCCTCATGGATGAAACTTATTTAGATTTTCCTTGTCTCTTTATCTATGTAAAGTACCATTTTAAATGTTGACTATTTTAGTCGGATTAAAATAAAGTAAAGTACTGTCAGAAAGGGATATGCGGATGAAGCTGAGCACGAAAGGGCAGTATGCGGTCCAAGCTATGGTTGATTTAGCGATGCAACCGGCGGGACAAGCTGTGTCTTTGACTGACATTGCCGAACGCCAAGCATTGCCTGTCTCCTATTTAGAGCAGCTTTTTTCAAAGTTAAAAAAGGCGGACCTCGTTATCAGTACGCGCGGACAAAGCGGAGGATATGCGCTGGCGCGTCCGGCTCAATCGATTTCTGTCTCGGATGTCGTCCGTGCTGTGGATGAAACCGTTAAAACGACCCGCTGTGCTTCAAATACGAAAACAGGCTGCCAAGGTACGCGCAGCAAATGCCTAACCCATCACTTGTGGGCGGGTCTTGAGCAAGCCATCCATCATTATTTGACGTCTGTCACGCTTTTCGACGTAGTGCGCGAAAAAATAGAGTCATTAAGGGGGATTGCTTAAGCCATGCCATATCTTCCTTTGTATGCAGATTATAATGCTTCAGCTCCTTTAAAGGCGTGCGTTAAAGAGGCCATGATTCAAGCGATGGACCTCGTAGGGAATCCGTCGTCAATTCATTGCTTCGGTCGTAAAGTTTCAGCGGCTCTTGAGGAAACTCGCCGGCTTCTTGCAACACAGGTAGGCGCCAAACCCCAGGATGTGATCTTTACGAGCGGAGCGACAGAGGCCAATAACCTCATTCTCTCGTCTGCGAAAATTCAAGGATTCGAGGTTATCGTCAGCGCCGCCGAGCATGACTCGATCCGCTCAGCGGCTTTAGACGCGATCTTTTTGCCCGTGACCAGAGAAGGTCTGACGGATCCGAATGCTTTAGAAGCCATTTTTAAGAAATCACAAAAAAGAGCTCTCGTGTCTCTTATGGCTGCGAATAATGAGACGGGAATTCTTCAGAATCTTGAAGAAATCACAAATGTTTGTAAGGTCTATGAGGCAGCTCTTCATGTCGACGGCGTCCAGGCTTTCGGCAAAATCCCTTTTTCTTTCGAAGATTCAGGGTGGACGTCCCTGACGTTCTCAGCCCATAAAATCGGTGGTCCCTCAGGGGTCGGCGCCTTGATCGTGCGCCCTGATTTTCCTCTTGAACCTTCGGTTTTAGGGGGTGGGCAGGAAAAAGGCCGGCGTGCGGGAACTCCCAATATTTTAGGTATCATCGGTTTCGGAGCAGCCGTTCAGGCCTTAGCGCAGGATGACTGGTCTCGGATTCAGGTGCTGAGAGACTGTTTTGAGGAGAAACTTTTGAAGAGGACGCCAGAGGCTCGCATTATCGGTCGAAATGTAGCGCGTCTGCCGAATACCTCGTGTATTGTAATGCCGACAATTCCGGCAGACCTTCTACTCATGAATTTTGACTTGATGGGCATTGCCGTAAGTTCGGGATCAGCGTGCTCTTCAGGAAAAGTGAAAGCATCTCACGTGTTGTCGGCCATGGGATTTTCTCCGGATGAGGCCGCCTCGGCTTTAAGATTCAGTTTTGGCCCCGAGTTTGGGGCAGAAGAATTGATGCGGATTTTAGATACCTGGTCTATTCTCACACAACGATTAAAAAGAAATAGTGCATAAAGGATTTTACTATATTATGTCTCTTCCTAAGCTTATCAATGCAAACCCCGGTGTTATCTATCTTGATTACCAGGCCACAACCCCATGTGACCCCCGTGTTCTCGAGAAGATCCTCCCTTATTTTTGCGAGCAATTCGGGAACCCTCATTCGCGGAGTCATATCTTTGGGTGGCAGGCGGAAGCTGCCGTCGAACGAGCGCGACTTCAGGTAGCAGTCCTTATCGGCGCCCATCCGAAGGAAATTGTTTTTACGAGCGGGGCCACCGAATCCAATAATATGGCTCTTAAAGGGATCATGAAATTCTACGGAAAAGAAAAAAATCACCTCATCACCTGCGTGACGGAGCATAAGTGCGTTTTGGATACAGCACGTCACCTGCAGCAAGAAGGATATGAAGTGACTTACCTCCCCGTTCAGAAAAACGGCCTCATCGATCTCGAACAGCTTGAAAAATCTATTACCGAAAAAACCGCACTTGTTTCAATTATGGCCGTAAACAATGAAATTGGGGTTATTCAACCTTTGAAGGAAATCGGCGACATGTGTCGCAAAAAAGGTGTATTTTTCCATACGGATGCAGCCCAAGGAGTCGGGAAGATCCCCCTCGACGTCAATGAGATGAAGATCGATCTTCTGAGTCTTTCAGGACATAAGATTTATGCTCCCAAAGGAATCGGAGCCCTCTACGTCCGGAGAAAACCTCGGGTTCGTCTACCCGCTCTCATCAACGGGGGCGGTCAAGAGCGCGGGATGCGCTCGGGCACTCTGTCGCCGGCTCTTTGTGTCGGTCTCGGGGAAGCCTGTCGTCTTGCAGGAGAAGAAATGATAGAGGAAGGAAAGCGATTGCATACTTTAAGAGATCTCTTTTATCAAAGAATACAAGAAAATCTGGAAGAGGTTTATTTAAATGGAGACGCCGAACAACGCATCCCCGGGAACCTCAATTTGAGCTTTGCATATGTGGAAGGAGAAGGCCTCATGATGGGGATCAAAGAGCTTGCTTTGTCCTCGGGGTCCGCGTGCACATCCGCTTCCCTCGAGCCATCTTATGTGTTGAGAGCCCTCGGGGTTTCGGAGGAAATGGCCCACACTTCTCTGCGGATCTGCTTTGGACGCTTTACGACGGAGGAAGAAGTCCTGAAAGCCGCGGACATTATTGTTGGAGCCGTCAAACGTTTGCGAGAGATGAGCCCCTTATGGGAGATGGCCCGAGAAGGAATCGACCTGACATCCATCAACTGGACCGCTCACTGAAGAAAATATTAAGGAGAATGAAATGGCCTACAGTCACAAAGTTATTGACCACTACGAGAACCCTCGGAACGTCGGATCCTTCGCTAAGGAAGAAGAAGGGGTCGGCACAGGACTCGTAGGTGCTCCTGCCTGCGGAGATGTCATGAAGTTGCAAATTAAGGTTAAGGACGGCGTCATTGAAGAAGCCCGCTTTAAAACCTTCGGGTGCGGCTCCGCGATTGCTTCCAGCTCTCTTGTAACCGAATGGGTTAAAGGAAAAACTCTGGAGGACGCGCTTTCCATCAAAAATACGGAAATTGCTACGCACCTGGCCTTGCCACCTGTTAAGATTCATTGCTCGATCCTAGCTGAAGATGCCGTTAAAGCAGCCGTTGCCGATTATAAAGCAAAACAAGCCCTTTCGGAGAAAAAAGCCTCATGAGAAACACAGAGCGCCCCGCCGCTTTAAAACTCACAGATGCCGCTGCCGAGCGGATCAAGACACTTCTTGCCGGACGGAATAAATCGTCTCTCGGTGTTCGCATCGGCATTAAAACAAAAGGGTGCAACGGCCTTTCCTATACGCTTGAGTTTGCGGATGAAAAAAACGAGTATGACGAAGTGATTGAGGAGAAAGGAGTCACTGTCCTCATTGATCCTAAGGCAATTTTATTTTTAATCGGGTCCGAAATGGACTTCGTACAAGATAAGCTCCAATCGGGTTTTACTTTCAAAAATCCGAATGAGAAGGGTCGCTGCGGATGTGGTGACTCCTTCCACGTTTAAAAGAGGCCCGAAATGTCACAAGATGCTTTCGCTCTTTTTCAGATTCCTCGTTCCTTTCGAGTGGATCTTAAAGATTTGGAAGAAAGATACCTTAAACTTCAAAGGATCCTACATCCCGACCGTTCTGCGGGAAAATCGGAACATGACCTTTTGCTAGCTGCCAAGAAATCGGTGGACCTGAATGAGGCTTATGAGACCTTGAAAGATCCTCTTTTACGCGGGAAATATCTTCTCGGAGAAAATGAAGGAAGCTCTAAATCACATCAAAATCCCACTCTTTTAGAGGAGATCTTGTCTTGGCAGGAAACTTTGAGTATCAATTCGGATGAAAAAATGCGTGAAAGCTTTTTGCAGGAGAGGCGCGCTGACTTTGAGAGAACGATTGAAGCGATCAATATAGCTTTTAAAGAAGAAAATAGGGAAGAGGCGCGTACCCTCCTGGCCCGCCTCAGTTACCTTAAAAAAATATGTGAAGGATAAAATCGGATGCTTCTCCAACTTGTCGAACCCGGAACAACGCCGGACCCTCACGAAGAGCGAGATGAGATCGCAATCGGTATTGATCTCGGAACGACCCATTCTTTAGTGGCCATCACGATCGAGGGGCACCCTTATCTTTTGCGCGATGAGAGCGGAGAGGCCCGCCTTCCTTCCGTTGTTCACTTGCTGACTTCAGGAGATCTCTCCGTTGAATTTTCGGAAAAAGCCGCTTCTTCCTTGTCCTCTTTCAAGCGCCTGATGGGCAGAAGCGCCGACGAAACACGAACACGGACACCTCATAAAGTAAAAGGAGATGAAAGGCTCGTAAAACTTGTTCTGGGAGAGCGCCTTCTAACGCCCGTCGATCTCTCAGCAGAGGTTTTAAAAGCCCTTAAGGCCCGAGCAGAAAGGGCCCTCGGTCAGCCTATTCGAAAGGCGGTTATCACCGTGCCCGCTTATTTTGAGGAAGCACAACGAGCTGCAACAAGAGATGCGGCGCATCTGGCTGACCTAGATGTCTTAAGGCTTTTATCGGAGCCTACCGCAGCTGCTCTTTCTTATGGTCTCGAAAAAGGATCTCGAGGGACCTATCTCGTCTATGATTTGGGCGGTGGGACCTTTGATGTTTCCCTGTTGGCTCTTCACAACGAGGTCTTTCAAGTCAAGGCAACGGGCGGCAACACATACCTCGGGGGAGATGATTTCGATCGCTTGATTGCAGATCACTGGATGTCCCTTGAAGGGGGCGATTTTACGGCCCTGAGCTTTGGAGATCAAAAAACCCTCCTTTCGGAAGCACGCAAAGCCAAGGAAACGCTTTCAACACAGGATTTCTACAGAGGTGAAAAGAGCCTTGGTAGCGACACTCTTAAGATGCTTTCCCTTCCTCTTATTCAAAAAACTCTAGAGTTGGCAAAAGGAGTTCTAAGAGATGCCAAAGTAATGCCTGAAGATCTGACGGGTATTTTGCTCGTGGGGGGCTCCACACGAATGCCCCTCGTGAAAGAGGCAGTGTCAAATGCTTTCCCCTGCCCTCTTTATGATGATCTGAATCCGGATGAGGTGGTCGCCATGGGAGCGGCTCTTCAAGCTCATGCGTTGACATATGGTGCATCCCAACTTCTTCTCGATGTGACGCCTCTTTCCTTAGGCATTGAAACCATGGGTGGGCTCATTGAAAAAATTATCCACCGTAATGCGCCGATCCCTTGTCGAAAAACCCAAACTTTTACGACCTTTGAAGATGGTCAGACGGCAATGGCTCTTCATGTGGTCCAAGGAGAGCGCGAGTTTGCGGCAGATTGCAGGTCTTTGGCTCGCTTTGAGTTCCACGATATTCCGCCTTTCCCTGCGGGCATTGCACGCATTGAGGTGACCTTCGCCCTGGATGTGGACGGCCTGTTAACGGTCTCGGCACAGGAAAAAACCACTGGTAGAACCGCGCGCCTTGAAGTCAAGCCTTCTTTCGGGCTTGATCCGGAGGAGATGGCACGGATGATTCGTCAAAGCCAGGTTTTCGGACGAGAAGATATGGAATCACGCCTCTTGGAACAAAGGCGAGTTGAAGCGGCGCGTCTTCTCCATGATTTGGAAAGTGCGCTATGCAAAGATGGGGACCTGTTATCATTGCAGGAACACCAGGTGTTGATCCACATGGCTGAAGAGTTAAAGCAAGTCAAAGAACAAAGGGATCGTGTCGTTCTTGAAAAAGCGCTCAAGATCCTCCATGAGAAGAGTCTCCCCTTTGCCGAGCGTCGGATGAATCGAGCCATTCAACAGGCACTCCAAGGAAAATCTTTAGATGAAGTGGCCTGAAATGGAAATTATTTCCGATCTTGCACCCCTAAAAGAAGCCCTCAACAACGGGAATTCTTTTGAGGGGATGATTTATCCGTCCCTCGTACTTGGCTGCGGCCCCGATTACTTTGCGGAACTCCTGAAGAAACACCGGGAGGCTCATCCGGATGCCCAGGTGATTTTGTGGCTTCATTGCGGCAGCCATCCTGGGGACGTTTTGAAAGCCTTTGCCGCAGGAGTCACCCATATTATGACGACCGTAACGGGGGATGTTTTTATTAGACTTACCTCTCTTGCCGATGCTCATGGAGTTGCCCTGCGTCAAGTCCCAAGGACGCCATCAGAGGTTCAATCATTCTAGCCATAAGATTTTCAAGGCCGCTTTCAAGGGGACGCCCTTTGTCGCAAGCCTCTCGTAACGCAAGAGTCAATGGTAAAGCCCCCAAGTAGGGGACACCTTCTTTTAAAGCTTCTTTTTGGACGGTCCCTTCCTGAAAAATCGCACTTGTTTCTTGGCAATGGGGACATTCAAAACGGCTCATATTTTCAAGAAGGCACAAAATAGGAACGTCCAATTTTTTAAACATGCGGAGAGCCTTCCGAGCATCTAGAAGAGCAATGTCTTGAGGTGTTGAAACGATCACGACCCCGCTCAGAGGAATTTTCTGAACCAACGTTAGTTGAGCATCTCCTGTGCCGGGCGGGAGATCAACGATCAGAACATCGAGGGGCGGCCAAACGACATTGAAAAAAAGTTGCTGAATCGCTTTTTGAACCATGGGGCCGCGCCAGATGAGCGGGGCCTCTTCTTCCACAAAAAAACCCATGGACATCACATGGAGGCCGAATTTTTGCACCGGGGCGAGCTTTGTCTCGTCTCTCTTCAAATCTTCTTTGGAAATCCCCATCATTTTGGGAACGGAGGGGCCATAGATATCGGCGTCTAAAAGTCCCACCTTTAAGCCTCTTTTCGCAAAGGCCGCTGCCAGCTGAACAGAGACCGTCGATTTACCGACACCGCCTTTGCCGGAGGCGACGGCGATGATTTTTTTAATCTGGCTCAAAGAGGCGGCTTTCGTCTTAGTAACCAGCACATGAACAAGTATATCCTTTTCCAAGCATTTTTCCCGAAGTGTTGCGGCCAAAGACTGCCACGCGGAGAGATGATCATCAGACGCTTCCAAAATGAGGGAAAGACCTTTCTCACCTTCATGAATTTGCACATGAGGAGATCGATCCAGAGATACCCCAGAAGCGGGGTCCTGATATTTTCTTAAAAGCGATTTTAAAGGGTCCTGAAAATTCATGGAAAAAAGCAGGGATGCCATTGCTAAATATCCGTAAGTGTCTTATAACTTTTAAGATGAAGAAAGTAAATAAAAGAGTCTCGAACATGGCATTTACATGGAATCGCGATGAGGGAGAGGGACCTTGGGGTAGCCGTTCAAGCGGACCTTGGGGTGGAAACTCAGGTGGAGGCAACCGAGGACGTCGCCCTTCAGGTCAGAGTCCCGATCTTGATGAGATCCTTCGAAAAAGTGAAGAGAAGATTAAAGCTCTTTTCGGCAAAGGAAGCGGAGGAGGCGGAGGAAAAGGAATAGGCCTGACCTCTCTTTTGTTAGGTGCGGCAGTTCTCATCGGATTGTGGTTTACGACGGGTTTTTACAAGGTCGATGAAGGCGAAAAAGGAGTCGAGATGATTTTCGGCCGCCTTTCTTCAATTGCCGATCAAGGGCTACGTTATAACTTTCCTTATCCTATCGGTGAGACGTACGTCAAAAATGTGACCAACGTAAACATCCTGAAAAGCGGTGCTAAGGTGCGCCATAAAATGCTCATGGCAGAGGGAAGTTCGAACCAAATGGTCACCAAGGACCTCAATATTGTTGAGGTAAAATTTGCGGTTCATTGGAACATTAAAGATATTAAGGAGTTCGTCTTTAACGATCCTAACCCTGAAGACACCATTAAAGAAGCGGCTGAAAGCGCCATGCGTGAAGTCATCGCTCAAAGAAAGCTTGATTCCGTTCTTCGTTTGGACAAAGAGCTTATCGCACGCGATTGTAAAGAGCTTTTGCAGCGGGTTTTAGATGAATATAAAATCGGTGTTCATGTAAGAGAAGTCTTGCTTGACCCGCCGGATGTTCCCGAAAGTGTCGTGGACTCTTACCGCAACCTTCACCAGGCAAGCGCAAAGGCCGTAACACTTCAAAACGAGGCCCAACAATACAGAAATTCGATCATCCCCAAAGCACGCGGTCAGGCCCAGGAAGAAATCCAGAAGGCCGAAGGATACAAGCTTTCCGTTGTCGCGGATGCGGAAGGTGAAGCCAGCCGGTTTAAGGCTCTCGAGAGAGAATTTGAGAAAGCGCCTCGTGTGACAAAAGATCGCCTTCATATTGATACGCTTCAAAAACTTCTTAAAGGCATGAAGAAGGTCATCGTTGAGGGCGCTCCGGGGACGCAAGGCGTGCTTCCCTATTTGCCGTTGCCCGAGTTGAAACAAAAGTCGCAGGAGAAAAGCGAATGAAACGCGTCTCGCTCCCCTTTATCGCCTTTTCGGCTCTGATTCTTTTCTTTATCCTTTCGAGTTCTCTTTTTATTGTGAGGCAAACGGAGCAGGCCCTCGTTTTGCAATTCGGTGAATTCGTGAAAGCTCATACGACGCCGGGCTTAAAATTTAAAATCCCTCTGATTCAGGAAGTTTATAAATATGATCGACGTCTGCTGAAATATAATCTTCCCGTGACCGAGATCATCACAAAGGGGAATGAACGTTTGGTGGTCGACCTTTATGTGCGTTTTAGAATTAATGATGTGCTCACGCTCTTTAAGGCTGCCAGGACAGTTGAAGGTGCTAAAGAAAGACTTGATCGCATCGTTATCTCGAAAATGCAAGAGGTTATGGGTCGAACGGAGCTTCCTGTCATGTTCTCGGAGGCGCGTGCCGGAATTATGAATCAGATTTTCAAATTAGTAAGAGATACGGCGGCCTCCCTCGGTCTTGAGGTTGTGGACCTCAGAATTATTCGGGCAGATTACCCCAAGTCTACCATTGAAAAGGTTTTCGAGCGGATGCGTTCCGAGATGGATCAACAAGCCGAACTTTATCTCTCGGAAGGAGCTGAAGCGGCTCAGATCATCCGTGCCAAAGCAGATAAGGATCGGGCCGTCCTGCTGGCGGAGGCTCGCAAAAAAGCTGAGGAACTTCGAGGAGAAGGAGACGCAAAGGCAACCGAAATTTACGGGCAAGCCTTCGGCACGAATCCGGACTTCTTCCAGTTCTATAGGTCTTTGCAGGCTTATAAAGATGCTCTTGGCCCTGAGGATACAACCTTGATCCTGTCGCCGAAGAGTGAATTTTTGAAGTTTTTAAATGCGAAATAAACTCATTTTGAGAGATGAAGATTAAAGGAGGACTGTAATGAAACGATCCGTTAGAAATATGGGATTCATACTTTTGGGATTCATCTCGATCGCTATGACATCTCTTCGGGCGGACAAGTATCCGAGTTTTGCGGATGTGGTCGAGCCTTTGTTGCCTGCGGTTGTTAATATCTCGACAACCTCAGACGGGGGACGTGACCGCCAAGTTATGAGTGAAATGCCCAATTTTCCTCCGGGGTCTCCATTGGAGGAGCTTTTCCGCCATTTCTTCGATCCGGAAGGCGGCGGGAGGATGGTGCGACCTCGGAAATCCCATTCCTTGGGATCGGGCTTTGTCATCGGCCAGGAGGGAGACGACGCTTACATCGTCACCTGCGCGCACGTGATTCAGGATGCAGATGAAATTAAAGTTATCTTCCATGACGATGGTGAAGCAAATGCCGAGGTCGTGGGGCGTGATCGAAGGACGGATGTTGCGGTCTTGAAAGTCAAGACGAAGAAGAAGCTGGCCGTCGTGGAGTGGGGAGATTCTAAAAAGAGTCGTCCCGGGGACTGGCTGATTGCCATTGGTAATCCTTTCGGCCTCTCGAGTACCGTGACGGTTGGCGTGATTTCCTCGATTGCGCGGGATATTGCGACACGTGCAAGAGCTCTCGGTGAGGGCGGGGCCGACTACATCGACGGATATATCCAGACCGATGCTTCCATCAATATGGGTAACTCGGGCGGACCGATGGTCAATATCGATGGAAAAGTGATCGGTATTTCAACAGCTATCTTTTCGCCCAACGGCGGTAACATCGGGATCGGCTTTGCGATTCCGTCCGATATCGCAAAAGGTGTTGTCGAGCAACTTAGAAAATACGGTCGGACCAAACGCGGATGGTTGGGTGTTCGAATCCAAAACGTCTCGGAAGGGGCAGCAAAAGCTTTGGGGCTTAAGAAGGTACAAGGGGCCCTGGTGGGTGAGATTTCCCCTTCGAGCCCTGCACTTAAGTCAGGTGTCAAAAGAGGTGACGTGATCATCAAGTTTAACGACGTGGATGTGAAAGATTCTCGTGCTCTTCCGCGGATCGTGGGCGAAACGCCGATCGGTAAAAAGGTTCCGATGGTTGTGTGGCGTCAGGGCAAAGAAGTAACTCTGGATGTGAACGTAGGTGAATTTGAAGAAGCTGAGCAGGAAGGCCTCGTCGGTCTTGAAGATCAAAAGGCCGAACGCCGTTCCCAGAGAGAAGGCATTAAAGCTTTGGGAATGGTTCTTCAAGACTTAAAACCTGCCATAGCGGAACGCCTGAATCTCGGAGAAGGGACGAAGGGTGCCTTTATCGCCTCCATTCATCCCGATTCGGAAGCCTTCCAAAAGGGTGTACGCCCCGGCTCCGTGATTATGGAAGTCACCGTTGCTTCCAAGACGGAGAAGGTGACAAAACCTGAAGACTTCGTTGAAATCTTGAAGAAGGCTCGTAAAGACGGACACAGTGAAATTCTGCTTCTTTTGAACGGTCAAGGGGGGCTCCACTTTGTCGCTTTACCGACACAGGATCCCATTGAAAAAGAAAAGAATTAACCCTCTTTTCTTGATGAAATTTATAAAAACCCGGCTTTTGCCGGGTTTTTTTGTGAAATTTTAAAGAGTCTATTTATTGCCTTGAATTTCCTGTGAGAATATCTATCAATTAATAAGAAAAGAGGAACCTTATTAGATGTTTTTAGAATATACAAAAGTAATAGACATTATAGCGCGTTTGCTTATCTCGTTTCTTTTTATCCATTCAGGGATTAATGCCTTAAGAAATATGAATGGTTATACAATGCTCATGAAATCGAGGGCTATTCCACTTGTTCCCATCTTAGCTCCGTTGAGTATTTTATTGAAAATCGGCGGAGGATTAGCCATTCTTTTCGGAATCTATGTAAGCTTTTTTGCAGCTGCTCTAGCCCTATTTACTCTTATTGCTACTCTCATTTTCCATGATTTTTGGAATCGCTCAGATTCCCTCGAACGACTTAGTGAGACCTTTTGGGTTACAACGAATACGGCAGTTATCGGCGGGTTACTCCTCTTAACAGCACGAGGCATCCAATAACCAGAGCAAATGTTCTTACCTGGCGATACACCCGCCCTTCACGGACCGGGAGATCTCTTTGAGGGAGAGTTTGAAGTTAAAATAAAATCTTTGATGAGGATGAGAGTGTCGGCGTCTTCAAGGAAGACCCATGGGCGAAACCCTGCCTTTTCATAAGCATGAAGGGCTCTCGTGTTTCGAGCCGCCGGGTCGACCAAAACATGATCAAAGAAAGGCGCGACAAACTCCTCCAAAAAAGCGTTCAGAATCTTAGGCCCTAATCCTACGCCTGTAAATTCTTGCTCTCCGATATACCAGTCGATGCCAGCACTGTTCGGGGGTACGTCCAACTCCTTCCAGGGCATATCCGTCGGAAAATCATTGAGAGCATAGACTTGGCTGTAGCCGACAGGATGGCCCTCTATTAAGATAAGGTAAGCGGCAATTTTCCCCGTGATACCGTCAACCGTCTTCATCCCCTCGCAATAGCTTTCATATTTTTTAGTAATGAGCTCAAGCGTCCACGAAATATCCGGATCCCACCACTCTTTCACGTGGAGCGCTTCCAGCCACTTGAGAAGATAGGGAAAGTGATCTTGGGTCAGGGGAACAAAATCAATTTTCATAAAAACACGTTCAATGAAAGCTGTGATTAATAAGAACACCACTTATCAATCATTAAACGCCCCTTTTAGGATCAATAAAAAGACCCTTTTATCGATCATGGAGATTAATGCCAAGATTGAAAACGCTTCCTAATCCTCGCCCTGGGCCTTGGAGAAAGCGTTGTTGCCGTTATAGACATTCAGCATTTCGATGTGCATCCAGCGGTGCTTGGCACCGATTTTCTCTAAAATATTGCAGACTTGAGCATTGGTGAGCGTCTCGTTCGGATTTCTCAGGACCAGACGGCAAGGCCAATGATCCACCACGTCCGGTTGGGTACCGCCAATAGGGTAAACCTTAACTCCCCGATTCGAGATGGTCCTGAGCTCAACGGGTGTATCGGCGACAAGGGCTTCCACGCTTTTGCCCAACTCATCAGCTTGAAGGGAAGACTCAATAAAGACGTCAAGGCCGATGACTTTTTCCTCCGCCTTTACCAGATTCGGCTGACGAGAAACGTTGGGCATCCTCAAGGGTTTGTAGGTACGCTCGGGCCAGAAAGAAGACTTTTTGCCCAAGTTAGAGATAATAGCGTCGGTGAAGGCCGTTGTTGTAACAGCGCCCTGATCCCCCGCAATGTCGCGGGTTCGAATGCCGGCCTCCAGCGTCACGAGGAGCGCATTTTCAATGGCGCTTGCAGCCTCAAACTCATTCAAATACCTGAGCATCATGACACCCGAAAGCAAAACGGCCGTCGGATTAATCACGTTTTTGCCTGCGTATTTAGGTGCCGATCCGTGAACGGCTTCAAAAATCGCGATATCGTTGCCGAGATTGGCTCCTGGTGCAAACCCGAGCCCCCCGATCAGACCTGATCCCAGGTCGCTCAAAATGTCACCGTTCATGTTGGTCGTCACGATGACATCAAATTTCTCCGGGAAACGAACGAGCTGGTGAGCGCAATTGTCGACGATGATATGGTGGGCTTCAATCTCAGGATATTCCTTCGCAATTTCTTCAAAGGTGCGTTTCAAGAGACCTTCCGAGAATTTCATAATATTTGCTTTTGTCGCGCAATGCACGGTCTTGCGATCTTCAGACCGCGCAAACTCAAAAGCGGTACGGACGATCTTTTCACATCCTTTCCTTGTGATTAACTTTAAAGTTTGAGCCGTGCCAGGGGTCTGCATATATTCGATACCCGCGTAAAGATCTTCGACATTCTCCCGGACGATGACGAAATCGATTTTACGACCGGCATAAGGACTGGGGACATTTGGAAATTCGCGGACCGGTCTTACATTGGCATAGGTTTCAAAAAGTTTCCGCAAGGTGACGTTGGCGCTTTTCTCCCCGAAGCCGACGGGCGTCTCCAGAGGTCCCTTGAGGACGACTCGGTTACGCTTGATCGACTCGATGGTCTCCGCGGGAACGCCAGAAGGCAAGCCCTTTTTAAAGACTTCGGCACCGGCATCACAGGACTCCCACGTAATCTTCACGCCCGTTGCATCGATGATTTTCCGAGTTGCCCCCGTCACCTCGGGCCCGATGCCGTCTCCCTCGATAAAAGAAACCGTATGAGTCTTTGGCATTTTTGTCTCCCTTTATTCTTAAATCTCAGCTTTAGTCTAACTAAAACAAAGGGCCTTGTCTTCGAAATAATAGAATGAGGGAATGTCCTTCCTGCGGAGAGAATTGACAGGGTCTTCCAGATATGCGAGATAAAAACAAAATGATTTTATAAGGGGTCTTTATGCGCACCACGTTTTCTTTGTTTTTTCTTATTTCAGCGGTTCTGACAGGCTGCTCTCCACGCATAGATCACCGCGGTAAACTGCCAGAGCCTGAGGTCTTAGCTCAAGTTCAAACGGGTGTCCACGAAAAAGAAGACGTTCAACGTCTTTTAGGGAGTCCTTCCAGTGTTCCCGCTTTTGATAATAATGTATGGCTTTATGTTTCCAAGGTCACCGAAAAGGTCTCCTTCTTCGATCCCAAAACGATCTCGCAAAAGACAGTTCGTGTCGTCTTCAATGAAGCCGGAAAAGTTGCGAGCATTGATGAGATCGACGGCGAACAAAGAGTGATCAGCCCCTCCTCTAGAATCACCCCGTCCTATGAGCGTGAAAGGTCTTTCTTGCAGTCGATCTTCGGAAGTTACGGGCGCCAGGCCCGCAAAGAAGCGGATAAGAAGAAATAAGCCCGGTGGAGCGCCTGACTCTTGCCCTTGACGACCCCACACGCGGGGAAGCACTCTCCTCTTTGTTGGAAGACGTTGCAACTTCCAGCACCTGGTTTGAAGACCCAAGAACTAAAAACTGGTTTTTTCAGGCTATTTACGCCCCCGAGCATAGGCCCGAGATCGAAGCCCTGCTCGACTCAGAGTCTCTCTTGGAACAGGCGTCTTTCGAACGCATACCTGATGTTGATTGGCTTGCTGAAAACAGAAAGGCTTTTCCTCCTCTGGAAATCGGTTCTTTTTTTATTTACGGGTCCTACTTCGAGGGAGAGCTCCCTCAAAATAAAGAAACATTTTTCATTGAGGCGTCTCTGGCTTTCGGGACGGGGCAGCACCAAACGACAAAAGCCTGTCTCATGGCACTCGAACGTCTCAAGAATCAAGGGGCAAACCCTCAGAAATGCCTTGACCTCGGATGCGGTACCAGCATCCTGGCAATGGCGGCACACCGTTTATTTGGCGGGACGGTCACAGCAGCCGATAATGATCCCGAGGCCATTGAGGTGAGCCGAACGAATCTTCTCCAAAACGGTTTTAAAGACAAGATTTCGCTTCACGTTTCCGAGGGGTTTGAGGATCAGGCCCTTCAACAAAGGGCACCGTTTGACCTCATCGTGGCAAACATTTTGGCAGAACCT
>CAYUCY010000011.1:0-6561 GCA_964443525.1 uncultured Thiotrichales bacterium | reverse complement strand
CCTCTCCTCCTTTTAGCACCTTACATGGCTCGATACTCGACTCCTAAAGCAAGGTTGATTCTCTCAGGGCTTCTTGATAAGCAAGAGCTAAAAATTCGTACCGCTTATGAAGAGCACGGCTTCGTTTTACAAGATAAAATCACCTTGGATGAGTGGATCGCGCTCACCTTTCAAAAGCTTTAAAAAAGGCCGGGAGGAGGATCCAACCTTTTTTTAAGGTACCCGGGAAGCTACCTTCTTCTCTTGAAGGGAGGCGCATATTCCCCTCGATCAGCACCGAAGGCATCCAACCGACTTCTGCTTCGACCCCGTTCGACGCCCTCGTCGTTATCATCTCCCGAATCATACTCGTCATCGGCATCCGACCCGTCACTAGTATCTTCATCCTCCCAATCAGCGATGGCCGAATCCGAGCCGTAAGGTACTTCGTCATCGGAAACGACAGGAGAGACAGTTAACGTTGGGAGCTCACTCGGCACGTTTTCAAAATTTGCAAAATGAAAAGACCTTGACTCCTCCTCAACCTCTATTTTTTCCTCGTGAGAGTAAGTTAACCGGGGCAGACTTCCCATATCCACGAAATTTGGCTCGGGATGTGTCTGGATGATTTTCAAGACTTCTTCAATCGCCCGATCCAGTTGAGGATCAACACCACGTGCCACATCCTGGGGTCTTAAAGTGACCTCAATCGTCGGCTCAACGCCTCGGTTTTCAATATTGAGGCCTTGATTGCGGAAGAAGAAAGCGTACTCGGGAGCCGTCGAAAGACCGCCGTCCGTAAACGGATCTTTATAGTTGATCCCGATCACCCCACCCCAGGTGCGCTTGCCGACAAGAGGCCCAAGACCAAGCTCCTTCCAGTTGTGGGAGAAAATATCGCCGTCAGAGCCTGCATGCTCGTTGGTGAGAGCCACCATAGCATGGGGTGGGGCCTCCATTGGATAATTTTCCGTTGCATTCCAGCGTGAAACGCATGTCCCGAGCCTCGGAATAGCAAGTTTCTGGAAGAGATATTGTGAGATGTTTCCTCCTTCGTTCCACCGAACATCAACAACAACACCAAGTTTTCCTTGAATGGCGTTGAAGTAAGCTCGGTTAAATTCGGCCCAGCCCCTGTACCCCATATCGGGAACATGGAGATAACCGACCCGGCCGCCGGTCTTTTCAGCAACGTAGGCCTTATTCTTTTCAACCCAGTCGCGGTAGCGAATCTTGAACTCGGAATGGAGCGTTTGAACGGTAGTATGGCGCCTATGAGTGCCGGCTCCGTCGCTAATCAAGAGCTTTACTTCTTCCTCACCGAGGTTGAAGAGTTTCTTTTCGGGCCAAGTGTCGGCATCCAAAGGCTCACCGTTAATTGCCCACAGAAGATCTCCTTCCTTAATCTGGACCCCCGGCTGATAGAGTGGGGCCGAGTTGTTCGGATCCCAGGCATCTCCCTTGCCGATATTGTAGATCCGGTATGCACCCACCGAGGGATCCCATTTAAATGTGGCCGCCAAAGATCCGACGCTATAGTTGGGCGGTACACGTTGATCACCACCGAAGACATAGGCGTGAGAGGTTCTAAGTTCGCCTACCATTTCCCAGAGAAGATCCTCCAGTTCCTCTCGAGTCCCGATGCGCGAAAGGCGCGGTTCATACTTTTTCCGAATTTCCGTCCAATCGATTTGGGACATGGAAGGGTTCCAGTAATGTTCTTTCTGATATCGCCATGCCTCGAGAAAAATGTGCTTCCACTCGGTTTTGGGGTTCACGAGAACCTTAAACCGATCCATGTCGATCCATCCGTCTCCTTTACTGAAGTGAAGAGCATCCTTATTGAACTTAACAACCTTACCTGCAGGCGTAACGCGGATATGATTGCCAACTCGGAATGCAAAGGCTTTACCGTTCTCGGAGATTTGATACTCTTCAAATCCCGAATGAAGAAGTTTAACCTTCCCTTTAGTGGGATCAAAAGACAGAAGGAAACGATCATGATCATCGGACCTCATCTCGAAGAGAAGCTGTGTCCCGAGCCTCCGGATCGAATGATAATAATAGGGAAAGATTCTAAATCCGAAAACCCGATCCTGAATCCCTTCGAAATCAATCTTGATATCCGATTTCTCTCCCATCATTTTCATGAGTAGCATAATGAAGGGGCTCTGGGGGACAGCACTGACGTTTCCTCCTTCCAGAGCATCTTCTTCTTGACGTTCGTCTTGATTTGAGGGATCCGCTTGAACAGCGTCACCGTCGGACTCTTTCGCCTCTTTGTGATCCTCGGCATCATTTTCGTCATTTTCTTGATTCATGATGGAAGTCAGTTTTTCCTGAAGCGTTACGAAGTAGGGCCTCTCTCCGTGAAGAAGGCCTCTATTCGAGATAAAGAATAGATATTTTCCCTGTGGATCAAAAATCGGATTGAAATCCTTGAACTCTCCCGTCGTGATCAAATGGGGCATCGCCTCATCTTCCAGAGGGTTAATGATTTTGATGAGTGAATTTCTGGCACCCGTATCAAAACCATATGCGATCCATTTGCCATCTGGCGACCAATCGAATCCAGAAATCTCACCGTACTTGCTGGTATCAAGATGCCGGACGATCCAAGTTTCCAGATCAATGAAAAGAAGTTCATTTCGATGGTTGTTAAAGACGATTTTCTGTCCATCCGGTGAAATTTTGACGGTTCGAATCTTCCCGAAGTCAAGGTCGGGATGAACGGGTTCCCCTTTGCGCGTTCTCATATCATAAATTTCGATGATTTCCCGATCCCCGTAATCGCTTACAGTCAAGAGTCTGTTCTCATCCAGCCATTTAACCGACTTGACGCGGATCTCATCGGGATTGCAGAGACCGGTGACGGCTCCAGACCAGTTTTTTGCCGTGAAGAGATGTCCTCGGGTGATAAGGGCGAGCCTCTCTCCGCCGGGGTGAAGATCAAATCCGTCCAAATATTGACGGGCACTGACGAACTTTCTATTCATCTGCGTGAAAGGACTGACATACTCCACATTGACTTTAACGGGTAGGCTGTCGGTCGAAGGATCAAAGACAAAGAGATCCCCGCCCATGTCGTAAACGATCCTCTCTCCATCCGTTGAAATATGACGTACATAATCTTCGTGAAAGGTGTGTTGTTTGAGATCCGTTCCGTCAAGAGCACATGACCAAATGTTTCGTCGTCCCTCAAAATCCCGATCGAAGAAAATCCTATCCCCGATCCAAAGAGTTCTGGAGGGGTTACCTTCCATATCTTTAAGAAGTTCTTCATACTCGCCGTCGCCTCGGCGATCAATCCAAATACGTCCCGTTGTCCCTCCTTTATATTCTTTCCAGCGCGTGGGCTCATTATTGCCCCAAGCCCGTCCGACTGATTTTCCGTCAGGACCGAAAGAAAGATAGGAAAGATGGCCCGTTGGAAGTTTTTCAGGTTCACCCCCTTCAGGAGAGACAGACCAAAGATTAAGCCAAAAACGAGAAGGATTCCCCAACTCCGAGTTATAAATAATCCCCCGATCGGTCCACCCGACAACACGACTTGACGCGGAGAGGTAAGTCAAGCGAACGGCTCTGCCTCCATCTGCAGGCATTTTATAAATCGCGCTTTTCCCTTCCTCAGTTCCGTTAAAACAAATCCATTTTCCGTCCGGCGAAAATTTGGGAGCAAAAGAAAATCCGAGACCGCTCGTCAAGCGTCGTGCAAATCCTCCTGTGGTAGGCACAGACCACAGATCGCCTTCGGAAGAAAAAACGATTTTATTGTCAAAGATTGTCGGGTATCTGTAGTACCCCTCATAAGATATTTTCTCAAAAGAAACACTTGCTCTCAAAGAATCATGAAATCCTGAGAGTGTAATGAACAGTAAAGATAATTTTATTTTGAGAATCCCCTTCATGACGCCCCTCCCGAGGTTAATTTATCTTCTTTATTCTTGCCTCACTATCAATGTTAATGATTATTAAAAGGGCCTACAAGGCACAAAAAATGGCAATTAAACAAATATTTAGTTTATTTTAAATGATAACTGATTGATTTTTGATTTGAATTTACTAAAAGTTTGAATTAAAGGCATTTTTTTGGCTATGCCTTTAGGCTTTCGTGTGCGATAATATTGCTTAAGAAAATAAAAGAAAAATGACAGAATGTAAATCTGTCATTTTTGTGAAAGGATACCGTTTTTAATGAGAAGGTTTTTTCGGGTAGATTCTCTGACCCTCTCTTGTCTCATTCTCTTCGTTCTTCAGCTGACTTTTATCTCTCCTTTTCTCTCTGCGGCCAAATATGCCGCGATCGTCATCGACGCACATACGGGACGTATTTTGCATAAGGAAAACGAAAGCGTCGTCACCCATCCCGCTTCCTTGACGAAAATTATGACACTTTACCTTTTGTTTGATGATCTTGAAGCCAAAAAAGTGAAGATGACAACCCGCTTTAAGATCTCAGCCCACGCTGCAGCCCAAGCCCCGTCAAAGCTAGGATTAAAGCCCGGTTCTACGATTCTGGTGAAGGATGCCATTATGGCTCTTATTACCAAATCAGCCAATGACATTGCTTGTGCCGTGGGAGAAAACTTAGGAGGGACGGAAGCTGCTTTTGCGGAACTCATGACGGCGAAAGCTAAAGAAATTGGCCTGCGTCACACAACTTTCAAAAATGCACACGGCTTACATAATAAGCATCAGGTCACAACGGCCGCTGACATCGCTCTCCTTTCTCAATCTCTTTTAAAGAGGCACCCGAAATATTATCGGTATTTTTCAACTTCGGCTTTTCATTATCGGGGACAAAAGCACGGTAATCATAACAAGCTTCTCGGAAGAGTAAGAGGCCTTGACGGGATCAAGACGGGCTTTATTAATGCTTCCGGCTGGAATATTGCCACATCGGCCGTGCGGAATGGGAAGCGCTTGATCGGTGTGGTTTTAGGGGGCGAAACACGTCTTTGGCGTGACAAGCGCATGCAAAATCTTCTGGATGCAGCTTTCAAAAAGATCGTGGATAAAAAGGCTTCAGCTCAGCCGACTCTTTATTTAAAGCCGGCCCTTCCAACCAAAAACCGGGAGTTTTACGTGGCGGAGGCACCCCAAAATGTGATGCCAGTCGTCCCGCAAAAGCTGCCTCTTGAAAAGCTCGTAAAAGTCAGTATGAACGAGGCCTTTGACGATTTAGGAGAAGAAGAGTCCCTTGAAGAAGATTTAGAAGAGTCGGAAGAGGAAATGATTCAAGCAAAATTACCGGCTCGGTTAAGCGGGGATCATTCAATCCAGGTAGGAGCCTATAAATCAGCAAAGCAAGCCCAGATGAATGCGGCACTTGCACTCTCTCATCTGCCGAAAGACCTCCCCGGAAAGGTGATGATCAAACCCACCCTCAAAAAAAGAAAAAAGCTCTATCGAGCTCGGATTACAGGCCTTTCTCAGAGTGCCGCGGACAAAGCATGCAAGCTGTTAATTAAAAACGGTGCCGCCTGTATCGCAATCAAAGAGGCCCCGGGGCCAAAACTTTATACCGCTATGCGGTGAAAATTGCCTTCCCTCAGCTTCCTCGGTTAATAATAATGAACGCTCTCACATCTCTTCTTCAGAAAAACTTTCTCTTAAACGGGATATTGAGGGATAAGTGGCCTCCATCATTTTTTCTTGTCGGGAGAGCGGTTACCCAAACAGTCTGGAACCTTTTGCGCAATCTTCCGTTAGAAAATGGAATTTCAAATATTGATATTCTCTATTAGGATAAAGACCTGTGCCCCAAAAAAGAACTATATTTACAGGCTCACCTCCATAAGGCATACCCAAATATAAAGATTGACGTTAAAAATCAGTGCCGTGTTCACCTTTGGGTTCAAGAGAAATTTGGATACTCGATAAAGCCGTATGATTCGATTGAGCACGGCATCTCTTGCAATGTAGCGAAAGAGGATCCGTGCAGCTTTTCACGCAAGGGCTTTATTTGATTAAGAGCTCTTCAAGCTTGTCCTTAAGGTCCGGCTCCAGGTCCCGAATCGTGGCTTTCACGATTTGCCTTTTATCAGCTGCTTCTGCATTGGCGTTTCGTTGATCCGCCTGAACCTTTTCCCATCGGGGCTCCGGTTTACCTTCAGCTGTTGTATGACCCGACCAAGCGTAAGGATGACTCTGCTTGTCTACGCCTGTATGGTGTATTTTGGAAAGTTCTTCATTCAGCTTATTCCAAACATCCAGGGTAACTTTAATGTTATGCTCTGCCGTTTGAAGATCTATGACGTGCTTTTTAAGAGTTCCTAACTGATTCTTTTGAGCTGGACTCAGTGGCTGTGATAGGACTTGATCGATCACTTTTACAACCTTCGGTAACTCTGCACTGGTGTCCCAATTACCGATTTGTCCAAGCGTCAACGCATAACAGTTGACCCCTACAAGAAGAGCCGCCCCAAATATAACCTTACCGAATAACTTTTTTTTCATGCCGTCCCTCTTAATTTTATTATCATAGATTTTTAATTCTATATGACTCTGTAATATTGTCAAGATAGAAGCCTCTACCGAGCGAGCCAACCGCCATCAAGGGAGAAAGCGGCACCTTTAATA
>CAYUCY010000010.1:15784-31475 GCA_964443525.1 uncultured Thiotrichales bacterium | reverse complement strand
ATGAGAGCCTCCGGCGCGAAGTGAAAGAAGAAAGCGGCTTGGATATAAGCTTTATTGAAGGTGAAAAGGATAAACGCTCCTTTAAAAATAAGGATCATCATTCTTCTCTTATTGAGCCTTTCTGCGTCACCCAAATGGCTGAAGGGCCCTTTATCGGGATCATTTTTCTTTGTAAGGCTACCGGCATACCCGCTTTAAAAACAGATGAAACTAAGGAAGCCCATTGGATGAGAGTCTCTGAACTCAAAAAAATTGTGGAGGAAACGCCTGAGAAAATTTTCACAGCTTTTCTAGCGCCTCTTGTAAAATATACACAGCTAAATTTTAAATCTTAGGAGTATCTTCATGATACGTTTTAGCCTCCTTAAAAATGAAGAAGTTATCCGTTAAATATTCAATGCTTTTCCGAGAGCATGGATCTCAGATGATTTTTCTTTATTGGTATTATTTAACCTTTTTACAATTTCATCAAATCTATCGAGAAAGAATAAGTTGTCGCCGATCAAAACCTGAAACCGCTTGAGAGTTTCAATGGTGGTTTGAGGGGTCTCTTCATGAGCAGGCAAATCCAGAAGAGGCAAAATCACTTTTTTAAATCGCTGCCAAAACTCTTTAGAGCTAAACTTTTGCACTGTTTCTCGGAAATCAGCATCAAAGGTTGAGAAGCTCAGATGAATATCGGGAATTTTTGGCTTCAGGAGTGTCCATAAAACGACCTGTTCAAAAGATAGGGAAGGATCAAACCCCGTTTCTACTCGGATGGGGACCTCAAAAGGTGCTAGAGGAGAGAAGGAGAAAGGAGAGGAAATTCTCCTCTCGAGAAGAATTTTGCCCATGCTTTTTCCTGATCCATCAGTCAGAGAAAAACAGCCTGAACCACTCTTCTTATCCCATCCCAACAATCGACCTAAAAAGCAAGAAGAGGATGTTCTTAAACGGTGGTAACTCATGGTGATGGGGGACGGTACATATCCCGTAATTTCGATTCCTCTAGGAAGAGGTATGGAAGATGCATAAAATACGGCAGGGGAGATCTCTCCTCCTAACCCAAAAAAACTCTGCCAAGCATCCGAGACGTCTACAATTTCTGGTGTTTCTGGAAAAGCGGATGAAAGATTAACCGCGATCTGATTTTCTGGATGTTTTGTTGACCGTAAGGTCAACGGACCCGACTTGATGTTTGTTCTTGGTAAGGCCCCATTGAACTGCTGATGTCCTATTATCACAGAAAAATTCCATTCTTCATCGCTTAAGGAAACCGATGCATTTGTGACTTCTCCTGAAAAGAATCCGCTACAAAGGCTCATTTCCAAGGACCCCGTAAAAAAGCCGGGGATAGGAAGTAACCCCTCTACGTGCGGCGTCATATAAGTGGGATACGGTACAAAATCGGCAGCGGCTTCGATAATATGTCTTAGGGCACCCTTGTGATCATTCTGATTTTCAAGAAGAGACGTCAAAGCAGATTGAACGGTTCTGTCAATTTTTTCCAAATATTCTCTGGCTTTTTTTGAATTTTTCAGGTTTCTTTTGTAGAGATCGTGATTGACGGAATAGTCGGCAAGACGCTGTTGATAGCTCTCTTTTTTTCTTAATTTTTTTGAGATTGAAAGATCATAATGATGAAGAAGGGGAGAACCCGCCTCTTCTTCTTGCCAATGAGCGGCTGATGTATGGCCTGCTTGAGAAAAGGAACAAACTAAGATTACAAGAAGGGTGAATGAAGTCCTCAGCATTGAATTGCCTCCATAATAGTATGAAATAGTACGAGCGTCTTCAATATTTGACATAAAAGTTAATAAATAGTAAACGAATGCCCTATCGGAAAGGTCACCTCCATTCCTCTTCCATAGATCAAAGAACCCTTTTGAGATCACTCGCTCGTCACCTCAACAAAGATGCCGGTGCAGTGAAGAATCACTTGCGCTCATTCCCGTATTTTTCAAAAAGGAAAGAGTCGAGTGAGAGTTTGCCGGGTCCCCTGAGAAGAAGGCTTCCTAAAAGAAACATCCAATAAATATGGTCCGTATGATTCAGGTAAGTAAACTGGATAACCGCTGTCATAAACAACATCGGAATCGTTGCAAGACGCGTTGCAAGCCCGATCGTCAGAAGAACGGGGCACGAAAGCTCTGTGATGGTTGTACTCCAAGCAGCCGCTTTATAGTTAAGGAAAGGAACTTTATATTCATGCTGAAAGAGGGAAAGGGTGGTGGGCCAGCTTTGAATTTTGGAAAGACCTGATTTCCAGAAAACATTTGCCATCCATAGGCGGATCCCTAAATCCAAAAGGGGGCTAAGAAAATCCTCCATCAAATGAAAGCTCATGAGGGTGAGCCTTCCGAGGGAAGACTCTTTTAAAGACTGAATCAGATTTTTCATAGAGACCTTCCCTTGTCTTTTTATATTATTTTCCATAATAGCGAATTTTTAAAAAGGGTTTCAAGGGCCCGCTCAAACTTGAAATTCGGATAGAGCGCCTCAACGGTTTCCATGACGTCCTTCAAAGGCATACTTTCCGAGATTAACTTCAACGTTTCATAGAGGGCTTCGTCCAACCACCAGGTTTCGGCTTTCCCGAATGGGCGAGCGATAAGAGCAAAACTTGGCCCTTCTTTTAATGAAAGTGGGCTGTCAGCATCCTCTTCTAAGAAGGGAATGATTTTATGAAGAGGAAAGGAAGATTTAAAAAATCGGACGGAGGGATGAAGAGTTAATCGCAGATCATCGAGATCTCGATATGCTGTTTTTTCTTTAATCTCATTAAAGTCAAGGGGTGACACGTTCAAGGCGATGTGAGCAAGATGGCGCAGCCACTCAAAGGTACTCACATCAGGTAAATAGGGAACGCTTTTCGTGGCCTCAAAATTTTTAAAGAAATCGGGAAAGGTGGCTCCCCATGTATCCAGACTTCCACTTTGAGGCATGAATTTTTTATAAAAATAAAGGGATGCTACCTCCGCACATTTCTCACCGATTAATTTCCATGTCAGAGGAAAGGTGAGACGGAGAGCGTTCAAAAGATTTAACTGAATCGTGTTAAAATAAACTTGCAGCCGGGCATCGGATGGGATGCCGCCCTGTTCAACGGCATCCTCAAGAAAGGCTTTGTTGTTTTCCAGAAGCGCCTTTAGGAATTTCTCCTGAATTTCAAGAAGCGAGGACATGGGACGGCTCCTTAAGAGTGATTGCGTTTAAAAGGCGGGATGCTTTTTCTGCTTCCTCGATCAATATCTTCAGGTCCGGGATATTGCTATCCCATTCGATGAGGGTCGGGCGGGGGCCTCCTCTGGTAATAAAAGTGGTGTAGCCTTCCCAAACCTGATCGGAGACGGGAGAGCCATGATCGTCGATCTTGAGGGTGGCGTCTCCGTGGGATTGATGGGTGTGGCCAGCCAGATGAATTTCACCGACAAGGGAGTGGTCAATTTCATTCAAGTAAGCCGTCGGATCCCACCCGTGATTGTGGCAGGAAACATAAACGTTGTTGATGTCGAGAAGGAGGCCTGCTCCCGTGCGCCTACAAAGCTCTAGAAGAAATTCGGTCTCTCGATAGGACGAATCGCGATAGGTTAGGTAGGAAGAAGGGTTTTCGATAAAGAGCCTTCTTCCCAAAAAATCTTGGGCATGCTTGAGATTATCACAAAAAAGGATGAGAGATTCTTTTGTATAGGGGATGGGGAGAAGATCATGGAGATACGTCGTTCCTATCCGTCCCCAGGAAAGATGCTCAGAAAGCACTATCGGTTGAAATCGATCGGTGAGTCTTTTAATCTCACGGAGATGGCTTCGGGAAAGACCGTCTGCCGATCCTAAGGACAAGCAAACACCGTGAAAGCTGAGAGGATAGAGCTTTGAAATTTTTTCAAGAAAGGTGAGGTGCGGGCCACCTTCTGTCATAAAATTTTCTGTATGAACCTCAAGCCACCCGATCTCCGGTTTTGTTTCATATACCTCAAAGTAATGAGGATGGCGAAGGCCGATCCCTGCATAGTCCGTCAGATAAGAAAAGTCTGAAGGAAAGGATCCTTCAGACTTTAAGTGTGAGGATTGTTTAGTCAACGGTATTGCTTACTTTCCGGACACGACTTCGCCACCTTCAATTTTTCCGCATGCGCCCTCTGGCAAGTAAATCCAGGCGCTTGCGTCTCCCGCCTTGTTTTGTCCTGCGCAGGAAGAAGTCGCACTCTTACAATCCGATTTCCCTTCCTTGATAAGGCCGACCTTTTTGCCGTCTTTTTCCATTGTGATCATGCACTTTCCCATTTTCCCTTCTTCGGCTTTGGCAGCAGAAAGGGCAGCACCGAAAGCAATAGCGACGGCAGATGTAACAATTTTCTTTTCCATAATAGCGACTCCCTGGCTTGTAGTTTTTAAGGCACTCAAGGTTTAACCCAAGAATGTAATATAAAATTTATCAGGAAGCCTTCTTTTTGTAAATCCTTGACAGGAGATTATCAGTTGAGATAAAAACATAACGATTCCCTTAAAGAAGGGTTAAGAAAATCACGTCAGTCAGCGAGTTTCGCCCACTGGCGCGTTTTGTTTTACGGCGTGAAAGCTGAAGGAATGTTTGAGAATTTAAGTAAACGACTCGGAGATGTTTTTGATCGCTTGAAAGGGCGTGGAGCCTTAACAGAAGGCGATGTCGACGTGGCTTTGCGAGAGGTTCGGGTTGCTTTGCTTGAAGCGGATGTGGCTCTGCCCGTCGTTAAAGATTTTATGACGCAAGTCAGAGAGCAGGCAGTCGGACAGAATGTCGTTAAAAGCGTGAAGCCCGGCCAGATGGTTGTGAAAATCGTTCATGACCATTTGGTTGCAGCCTTGGGCGGCGAGGGAAGCGAGCTCAAGATCGGTGCTCCTCCATCCGTCATTATGATGGTCGGATTGCAGGGATCGGGAAAGACGACGTCAACGGCCAAGATTGCCCGCCTGCTTCAAACCAAGTACAAGAAAAAAGTTTTAATGGCTTCAACGGACGTCTATCGTCCTGCGGCTCGTGAGCAGTTGACCATCCTCGGAAAGCAGGCTGGCGTTGACGTTCTGCCTGTGATTGAGACTGAAAAACCGCTTGTGATTACGGAGAGAGCTCTTGATGCCGCCCAAAGAGAAGGATACGACGTTCTCTTAATCGATACGGCAGGCCGCCTTCACATTGATGAGGCTCTCATGCAAGAGTTAGCCGAGATCAAAAAGCGGACAAAGCCTTCTGAAATCATGCTGGTGGCCGACGCCATGACGGGGCAGGATGCTGTTAATGTTGCAAAGGCATTTTATGATCAGTTGGCACTCACGGGAATTACCCTGACTCGTCTTGACGGTGATGCTCGAGGGGGTGCTGCCCTTTCCATGCGTTCCGTAACGGGCTGTCCCATTAAATTTGCAGGTGTGGGGGAACGCATCGAGCAGATCGAAGAATTTGATCCCTCCCGTGTGGCTGGCCGTATTCTTGATATGGGGGATATCGTGGGCTTTGTTGAGAAGGCCCAGGAAGCCTTTGATGAGGCGGAGGCCAAAAAATTTGCTCAAAAAATGCAAAAGGGTCACTTCGACCTTGATGACCTCGCAGATCAACTTAAAAAGATTTCAAAGCTCGGCGGGCTTTCGGGACTCATGGGCATGCTTCCCGGCATCGGTAAAATAAAGGACAAAATTGACGAAGCCGGGATCGACGATAAAATGGTCGGCCGTCAATTGGCCATCATCGGTTCCATGACGTTGAAAGAACGGAAGAACTATAAACTGCTTGATGCCTCTCGCAAGAAAAGAATTGCAGCAGGATCCGGGACGGATGTGGCCGGGGTCAATCGCCTGCTGAAGCAATACCAGGACATGCTGCAAGTAATGAAGCGCATGAATAAACTGGGTGACAAAGGACTTAAGCGTCACGGCTTAAGAGGACTTTTTAGAAAATAGACGTCTTTTACGAAAGGAGAAATAAAATGTTAAAGATTCGTCTGGCACGCCACGGGGCAAAGAAACGCCCCTTTTACCACGTTGTTGTCGCAAACTCGAGGGATCCTCGAGATGGCCGCTTTATCGAAAAGATCGGCACATTTAACCCGCTTCTGTCTGACGATAACGAGCAACGGTTAATTTTAAAAGAAGATCGTATTAAGCACTGGCTTACACAAGGAGCTCAACCGACCGACCGTGTCGAGCGTTTCTTAAGCGACAAAGGATTAATCGGCAAGATCGCTCAAAAGAACAATCCGAAGAAAGCCCAACCCAAGCAGAAGGCTCAAGAACGCTTGAAGGAAGCTGAAGAGAAAGCCGCCGCCGCTGTAGCTGCGGCTGAAGAGGCCAAGAGAGCAGCCGAAGAAGCCGCCGCCGCGCCGCCCGCACCTGCTGAGACTGCAGCAACTCCTGTTGAGGAAGCCTCCGCTCAGGAAGTCCCTGCAGAAAGCGAAAATAACTAGATATCCTATTCAAAGAAGGGGGGCTTACGGCCCCCTTCTTTATCCTTCAAAATGACACATCAAAATTCTTCACTGGTTCTTGCTGCAAAATGTATCAGCCCCCACGGCATTCGAGGGGGGATCAAAGTGCGGAGCTTTTTCTCAGATCCGATGGCCCTCAAGAACTACCCGCACCTCTTTTCTCAAGATGGGAAGACCCGATTCACCCTGACGACCGTAAAGCCTTGCAAGGACGATTTACTTTATATGTGCCTGGAAGGCGTGACTGACAGGACATCCGCTGAGTCCTTAAAGGGGGTCGGTTTTTATGTCCCGAGAACCTCCCTTCCTCCGGTCGGAGAAGGGGAATATTATCATCAGGACCTTTTTGACCTTCGAGTGGCTTTATCTTCGGGAGAGGAAATCGGAAGAATCAAAGCAATCCATAACTTCGGTGCAAACGACGTTCTTGAAATTCAACTCAAAGAGAAAGAGACTTTCTTTTTTCCATTTACGAAAGAAGCCGTTCCCGAGGTGCGTCTTCGGGAAGGGATTCTCGTTATTGACCAAGACTTGTGGCAGTCCGTGTGCACGTCTTAAACCAAGAGCAGGCATCCTAAAACCAGGACACCGATCCATCCGTTAAAGCGGAAGAGCTTGAGGGCTTGTTGCTTGTTGTTTGAGTCAAAGAGAATGACTTGGCCGTAAAGAGGACCTGAGAGAAGGGCAACGGCCCCGAAGTATGGGAAGGATGAATCCTGCAAAAAACCCAGAAGGAATAAACATCCGTGGAGTCCCGCGTACATACAGGTCAGAAAAAGTCGAGGCGCGTTCTGAAAGCGCAGGGCCGTTGATTTAACGCCGATTCTTAAGTCATCTTCCCGATCCTGAAATGCATAAAAAGTGTCATATCCGAGCGTCCAGAAAATCCCTGCACCGTAAAGGATAAGAGGAGCCAGCGTTAATTCTCCTTGTAAGGCCACCCATCCTAAAAGAACTCCCCAATTAAAAGCGAGGCCTAGGAAGAGCTGAGGCCAATAAGTAATGCGTTTCATCCAAGGATATAAAGTAATGAGAATGACCGAGAGAATGCCTGTCATGATCGTCACCGAATTAAACTGTAGGAGAACAAGAAACGAAAGCCCTAAGAGAAGGAGGAGCATGAAGGATACTTGGAGGAGGTTAAGGGTGCCTGAGGCGAGCGGGCGGAGGGCCGTGCGCTCTATCTTTTGATCGATCTTCCGATCGGCGATATCGTTATAGATGCAGCCTGCGGATCTCATGAGAAAAGCACCTGTCAGAAATAAAAGACTTTCACGCCAGGGAAAGGAGGAGGGCTTGGCAAGAGCAAGTCCCCAAAAACAGGGCAGACAGAGAAGCCATACACCGGTTGGACGATCAATGCGCATCATTAAGAGATAAGGGTGAAGAGAGGCAGGCATAAGGTCGTAGATCCAGTGGCTTTTCCGGATGTCCGTATGCCCTGTCATACAGCTGTGGCCTTTGCTTCAAGGGTCATAAGGCGTCTCTGACGTTTGTCTTCAAGGGCGAGCAGCCATGTCGCGATCATCATGATGCACGCCCCGACCCAGAGACCTGAAGATTTTGGCATCTCACTGAAAAGAAGATAGGCGAAAAGGGCACTCAAGATAAGACGAGAAAAACCGAAGGGTGTAAGGAAGGTCACATCCGCTAGAGAATATGCCTTCGCCGTTGAATAGTGAGCCCCTGCCGCAAGGAATCCTAAGAGAAAACAGTAGCTCCATTGCTCGCCACTCGGCCATGTCCAGTGTCCTGGAAGGAAGAAGGCAGAGGCGGGGACCATGAAAAAAATCAGGTAGATGGTAAGCTTTTCGGGGGATTCTCTGTACCTTGAGAGCTTCCTGCTAAAGAGCTTGCAAATTGCAATAGAGGCTGCCGAGAGAAGGGGAAACAGGGTTGCCCAGCCGTATGTTTCTGCTAAATCCTTTCCGAAAAGAATCTGATCGGGACGCATAATAATGAAAGCTCCGATAAAGCCGATGAGAATCCCGAGGCCTCGATAAGGGCCGATTCTTTCGTGAAGATAAAGTTTCGCGCCTAAGATCGTGAAAAGAGGGCCCGTGAACCCGAGGGCAACCGCTTCCGCAACCGTAATGGAAGAGGCGAGCGACAAATACCAAAAAATAACACCGAGGACGGCTGTTAAGACCCTTAACATGTGAAGCGAGAGGTAGGATGTTTTAAGCCTTTCAAGGGAGCCTTTGAGGATATAGGGCGCAAAAAAGAGGCAAGCAAAAGCATTTTGAAGAAATGTAATTTCGTAAGAAGAGAGCGGATTTTCAAGGCCGCCTGCCCCACCCGACACATAACGAACCACGGAATTGGTACAAGCAAAAAAGGCACAAGCCAAAACTTTCCAAAGTGCGCCTTGCCAATGTGTCTGAAGAGGGGAGGAGAAAGCCATCATTATTCCATCCTGTGATTTTCCCGAGGGTAGCAGGAAAATGAAAAACAAAAGAATCATAACCGATCATGTCAAAAAAAACACGAATTTTTTAAACCTTGAGTCTTTTTGAATTCGTTGTAATATTCAGTTGAATACAGAAAAGAATAAAGCGGTGACGGTGTGGAGCCCAAAATCAAGACCTTAAAATAATAAAGGGGGTTAAAGAATTGAAGACCGGATTTCAAAAAGTATGGGGTTTTCTCTTACTGGCAGGAGCTCTTCTATGCAACATTCCCTTGACAGCTAAGCACGGTGAGACTCTACTGGACGATACCATTCGAGGAAAAGTGAAGGCGCCGGAAACTTCTTCTCACGTCTTCAAAATGCACGGTGCTGCGGCACATCAGGAAATAAAAGCCTTAAAAACCCAACCTAAGGAACCTCTTCGTCCTCTTCTTCCTTTTGTTACAAAAAAAGCCTCTCTGAATGCTTCTTATAAAGGACTTCCTTATGGATCAGGTCCCACGAGCTCATCTGGCAGCTTCAAAAGTAAGAAAGCTAAAATGATTGTTGTCCGGGTTAATTCCGATGGATCAACCGACGACGGAAGCGGAGATGAGGAAGATGATGAGGGTTCCGATGACGAAGAAGACGACGAGGAAGAAGAAGACCCCTATTTAAAGGTCAAGATCCTCGAACGCAAAAGGCTGGCTCGTATTGAAGAAGAGCGGGTAAGAGGTTTGAATCCCTAGATTTGTTTTTTTAAAGCAAGCGTCCTGTAGACTCAAGAGAGCGCACCGCTTCATTATAAGATAAGCCCACATCCAAATAGCGTCACAGAGGTGATGATGAAAGAATTGTACGATTTTTTTTGTTTTAAATAACTGTCTTCAATAAAAATAGCGTATTAAAGGCTGATCGGGGGAATAATTCTCATAAAGGCAGGCAATTCATCACCAAATCCGATAACCGGTTTTTGGGGTTCGCGGACAGGTTTTCTCCGAGAAGAGGACTCTGCTTGATGGGGCGAAATTTTTTTGTCGAAGTGTTGTCGATCCCGCTCCACGTCTCGGGTTTCTTTTTTGGACAGGGGCTTTTTAAAAGAAACATCTGTCTCAAAAGGAGGGATTTCCTTACCGATAATTTTTTCAACGTTTTGCAGAGGGAAGAGATCCTCCTCTCCCACGAGAGAAAGAGCTAGTCCTTCCTTCCCCGCACGCCCCGTCCGACCGATACGGTGAACGTACTCCTCGGGATTTGTCGGTACATCAAAGTTAAAGACGTAAGGAAGACCTTCGACGTCGATTCCGCGTGCAGCCACATCGCTTGCAATTAGAAGAGAAACTTCTTCTTTCTTAAAGGCTTCCAAGACTTCATTCCGCTTACTTTGAGTAAGATCACCGTGAATAGCTGCAGCATTATACCCATGACGCTTCAAAGAGCTTACGAGTGTAGAAATATCTTTCTTGCGGTTGCAAAAGATAATCGCTTGTTTGACGGCAAGTTTCTCAAGGGCATGGCGGAGGGCCTGACGCTTCTCTTTACCGGTCACAAGCAATTTAAACTGCTGAACCGTTGAGGCCGTTTTCGTATCCGCCTCGATCGTGACTTCCAGCGGGCTCAAGAGATAAATTTTGGAGAGCTTTCGAACCTCATCAGGAACGGTCGCCGAGAACATGAGTGTTTGCCGCTTGCGAGGTACGAGGCTAATAATGCGCTCAACATCGGGAATAAACCCCATGTCAAGCATTCTATCGGCCTCATCGATCACGAGGCATTCCACCGCGTTGAGAAGAAGGGTTTGGCGTTCGAAATGATCTAGAAGCCGCCCGGGTGTGGCAATGAGGACGTCCACACCCTTTTTCAAAGCCCGTTCTTGTTCGTAAATAGATTCCCCTCCGATAATGCGAGCATAGGTAAAATTAAAATACTTACCATAGTCTTGAAAACTTTCTTCTACCTGAATGGCGAGTTCTCGGGTGGGTGTCAAAATAATAACTCGAGGCATTCGTGCGCGTCTGCGCCCCTTAGCAAGGGATTCGAGAAGAGGGAGGGTATAGGAGGCAGTTTTTCCCGTTCCCGTTTGAGCACACCCGAAAACGTCCCGTCCCTGAAGGACGGCCGGGATGACCCGGGCTTGGATGGGGGTCGGTGTCGTATAACCGACGTCTGCAATAGCCTTAAGGGTTTTTTCGGAAAGACCTAATTGATCAAATGACATTACGGAGTGAATGTTTCTTCTTAAAAAATAATTCTACTCACTTAAAATCTATTTTAGGGTGAGATGTCAAATTTTTTCTTTAAAATTTCTAAAAAAATATTTGAAAGACGAATGGTGTATCCTAATCGCGCCAAAAGCGAGGACTGAACAGAATTAGAATTGTGACATATTCAAGGCGCCCCAAAAGCATGCCGACCATTAGCATCCATTTGGCCCCGTCCGGGAGGGGAGCGAAGTTTCCGGCAGGCCCGATGATCGGCCCCAAGCCGGGCCCTACGTTTCCAAGAGCAGTGGCGGCGCCGCTCAGGCAAGTAATAAGATCAAGATCATAAAAGGCAAGCCCTAAACTTAACAGTCCAAAGCAAAAAACGTAAAGAGCGATGAGTGTAAAAACCGAGGCAAAGATTCCGTCGGGGATGGGTTTGCCGTTATAACGGGGAAGAAAAATACCATGGGGGTGGCGCATTTGTTGCATGTGAGTGGCGGCCGTGCTGAAGAGAACCTGATACCGGAAAATCTTGATTCCTCCGGCAGTAGAACCGGTGCATCCTCCGACTAACATCAAGATAAAGAGAATCATCATGCTAAATGTCCCCCAGAGATTAAAATCCGTCGAAGCAAATCCGCTTGTTGTCAAAATCGATGTTGCATTAAAAAGAGTTTCACGGAGGGCTTGTAAAAATGAGGCGCCTTCATGCCATTGCCAAAGAGCTCCTGCGAAAGTTGACAGGAAAATGACCGCAATAAAAGTACGGACCTGACTGTCTTTGAAAAGGGTTTTCGCATCTCCTTGAAAAAGCCGAATGTAAAGCATGAGGGTCGTCCCGCCGATAATCATAAAAATGACCATAATGAGCTCGATCATCGGGCTGTTATAAAAACCAACCGACGCGTCATGGGTCGAAAATCCCCCCGTTGCAATGGTGCTCATTGCATGGCAGATAGCATCAAAGAAGGTCATGCCCGCAAGCCAGAGCAAAATAGTGCAGGCAAGGGTGAAGAAAAGATAAGTGCCGAAGATAGCGGAGGCAATTTGCGAGACTCGGGGCAAAATCTTTTCAGATCGATCGGAGAATTCGGACCTGAAGAGATGCATGCCGCCGATCCTTAAAATCGGCATGATGGTTAGAGCCATCACGACGATGCCAATACCCCCCAGCCATTGAAGAAGGGCGCGCCATAAAAGAACACCCAAGGATAAATAATCAAGCCCTGTGATGACGGTTGCTCCCGTTGTGGTGAGCCCAGAAATGGTTTCAAAAAGAGAATCCGTATTCGAATTCGTCGTTCTTGAGAAAATGAAAGGGAGGGAAGCAAAAAAAGAAACGGATAGCCAACTGCTGGAAGTGAGAAGAAAAGTGTCACGGACATTGAGCTTATGAGGTGCCTGAGGCCTGAAAGCAAGGGAAAGAAGAATTCCGCAAAAAGCTGTAATGCCGCTGGAGAGGGCAAAAGCCTCCCAATCGGGATCCGAATTAAAAAAATCGGCAAGGGCAGGTAAAATCATAAAGACGGATAAGGCCGATAGAAGAATGCCGATGGTAAAGAGAATAGGCTGATAAGATATTTTCATAGCTTAGGAGGTAGTTGATTGAGAGGAGCTGAGTCCGTCCCCTTATAAACGGGAGTTACCATGCCTGCTGAGATCACCATCTTGAGTCCTGCTTCAACGGTCATAGTCAGGATTTTGATTTGCTTGCGAGGGACGAAAAGGAGAAATCCCGAGGTTGGGTTCGGGGTGGTCGGGACAAACACATTGACGACTTCGTCATCCGTATCCTGTTGCACTTCTCCCAGGGTCGTTCCCGTGATAAAGCAAAGAGACCAGACCCCGGCGCGCGGATATTCGATGAGGCCTACCTCCCGAAAGGCGCTGGTGTTTTGCGCAAATAACGTTTCGAAGATTTGTTTGATAGCACTATAGATACTACGTACGATCGGGGTCTTGTGAAACAGCTTTTCTCCAAGCTTAAAGAAAAAGGTACCCCAGATGCCGCTTGTCATCGCGCCGATCAGGGTTAGCGTCACGAAAACAATTAAAATCCCGAGCCCGGGTATGTTAAAGGGAATCAGGTTCTCAAGATGATAGGGAGCCGGAATGACGGAGCGCACTGCGCTGTCGGCCCAAGTGATGACGGTCCATATAATATAGAGCGTTAAAAAGACGGGCGCTGAAATCAAAAGCCCTGATAGAAAGTACGAACGGATATTCTCCCAAAAAGAGGAATCCGGTTCTTTTTTCCTACTCGGTTTTCTAGGCATTTGTTTCGCGTCGATTTTTATTTTTTTCAGTATAGTCTTGAACGGCTTTTCTGAACAGAGAGCAAATTAAAATTGATCTAACAAGTTGATAAGTCTAGGATACCTCCTTGAAGTTAGGAAGGAAACGTTACCATGAATCGGAAAGTCTTCATCCTTTTAATCAGTCTCGGGAGTGTGCTTGCAGGCGTTGCTTGGATCGGTTCTCTTTACTATCAGACGCTGTTGACAGAGCTTGATGAACCTGTTGCCGTTATTCGGGAAATACAAGCTGCCTCTCCCTCAAGCGAGCTCGGGGGCCCTTTCCGTTTGGTGGATCAAGACGGCGTTCTAAGGACGGACGTGGATTTTAAAGGGAAATACATGCTTGTCTATTTCGGGTATAGTTTTTGCCCGGATGTTTGTCCGACGGGCCTATATTCCATGACGGAAGCTTTGAATGTCTTAGGGGCTCAGGCGGATGAGATTCAGCCGCTTTTCATAACCGTGGATCCCGAGAGGGATACCCCGTCTCATTTAAAGAGGTATCTTAAGAACTACCATCCTAAAATGATTGCGCTGACGGGATCCAAAGAACAGGTGACCGCTGCCAAGAAGGCCTACAAGGTTTATGCGGCTAAAGCGGAGCCCGATGGGACATCGACGGATTATCTTATGGACCACTCCTCCGTGATTTACGTTATGGATCGTCAGGGGCGCTTCGTAACCCACTTTAACCACGCAACCCCCGTTGAAGAAATGGTTAGGGTCTTAAAGGCAACGATTAAGTAATTTTAGGTTAGAAGTTTCTTCAAGATCTCATAAGCCTTATTGATTTCTTTAAGCTTATTCTCGGATTTGGGACAGCCGCCGTTTTTATCGGGGTGGTAACGCTTGACGAGTTCGATATAGCGTACTTTGAGAGCACTTTTTTCGACCGGCCAAGTGAGGTTAAGGAGATCGAGAGCTTGGGCTTCTTCCGACCGAGGAGGAAGGGGACGTTTCTTTTCGGGACGCTGTCCCTGAGTAGATGCTCCGAAGAGATGAAAAGGATCTCTCGTAAGATCAATGGAGCGAAATGCCATCCCATAAAGGTGATTCATCAACCAAGGCGGTCGTTTCCATCGGAGGTTTGTCTCGAGTCGGTCGGGACTTTCTTCCATATAAGGATTCTCATGGGCTCCGTAATAATTCCATTTTTCGTTATAGGTTTTTACATGCTCAAGACAAAACCAGAAGTATTCCCGCAAGCGATAGCGACCCTTGGGGGCTTTAAACTCTCCCGCATGCGGGCAGCCTTGAGAATCACAAGCCCTCCTTTCAGGCTTGGGTTCCTCAAAAAATGAATGAAGTCCGTAAGCATATCTCATCTCTCTATTATCTCCCAGCACATCCCTGAAATGCAATCAATTTGGGATTTTGAGAAATCACATTTTTTAGAGCAACGTCTTGAAAAAAATCTTTGTCATTCCCGCGAAAGCGGGAATCTAGGAAAAAGCCTTCTGGATCCCCGCTTCCGCGGAGATGACAGGCAAGTAGGAGGAAGGCATAAAGCTTTAACTTTATGTTTTTTATGAAGGGACTCCAATTTTTTGTAAAAGTCTCTGGACAAGCGCCTGGAAATTCATTAATGCTTGTGAAGTCTTATCCGGCTAGGTAGCTCAGTTGGTAGAGCAGAGGACTGAAAATCCTCGTGTCGGGGGTTCGATTCCCTCCCTAGCCACCACCTCCCTCAATTTTTTCTCATCTCCTTATTAGTGAAATTATAACGGTTTTCATAAAGAAAATCCCCGACGAGCTAAGTGCCCTCGGGGATTTTCTGCCTTGTCAAATGGCTTTAAGAGTTCAGTCAACCGACGCGGAGCATAGTCTTGATCTTCTCAAGAATCTCCCAACGCTGAGTGGCAAGCGCCAAAAGCTGGGTTTCCGCTTTCGTTTTTAGAGTTTCAATATCCTTACCCAGCGTTTCGAAATTCACGGGAATGGTTTGAAATTCTTGCAGATCGACGTATGAAGAGGGGCTTGAAAGATACCTCTGGTCATTGTCCGTCTTGATAACTACCAACTTGAAGAAATGAAAGAGGGTCTTCATCAAAGGATGGAATCTCTCATAATTGATAGAATCGACCTTGAGAGTCGAGATAGATTTTTTCACTTTTTCATATGAATTTACATCGGGAGTAGTAAGCAGGGTAGATAGACTGTCAAAGACGGTATGACACGCAGAAAGGACCTCGGATAAGATTTCATTTCGGGTTTTATAGAGATCAAAAAGAGTAAGATAATTAAACCACACAGTGGAAGTTAGGCCAAGAGGAGCGAAGTTATCAGGATAAGCTGCTTTAAGGCTTTGAGGAAACCCAGCGTTTTCTGTGAGGCGACGGCGAATTTCTCTATACGTGTAAA
>CAYUCY010000010.1:0-15774 GCA_964443525.1 uncultured Thiotrichales bacterium | reverse complement strand
TCTTAATGTCAGACCCTTCTATTTTAAAAACAACGAACCTTAACATCTGATTGAACGCAGTTCTTTGTTTTTGTTGAGAAGACTTATTCGAAGAAATCGTAAAGTAATTCGAAAAGATATAATCGGGATAAATACCAGAGGAGAGAAACGGCTGCCCGAAAAAGATTGTCGTTGAGCTTGCAAGGTCTTTCGTTGCTTCAGACCAATCTTTGCAAACCAAGATGGCTGCAGGAAGAATTTCTGGATCTTCAAGAACCATCTGACGAACGACGTCATGAGGGAGAGCAACGCTCATTTGTGGGAGTTCGTGGTTTAATTCTTTTTCGCTTCTTTTTCCAATGAGTGATGCTTGCGTCGGCGTGTTTAAAATTCCCAATGCTAGGGCTGATGCCAAGAGTAATTTTTTCATACAATAAGGATCTTTCATTCGGTGTTTTATAGTTAAAAGAGCAGAGAGGAAACTTTTCTTCTTTCCCGCTTTCTAGTGTTATGTACGGACAGCCAATGAATTTGTCAAGTGGGTGATCTTTTTGCCAAAATAACGAAGAGAGTTCTTCAAGTTGCTGCATCAATAATTCGTGATGCAGCGAAATCATAGAAAAACAGCAGGGCTGTCTCATGAAAAATAAAAGCCTGATTTTTCAATGACTTTACGCCGACAAGCGGTTATCTCCGTGAAAGCGGAGATCCAGGCTTCAACGGTATGAAATCCCTTATTTTTCTAGATTTCCGCTTTCACGGAAGTGACCTAGGTGTGGTGCGGGAGGGGCGTTTCTTTTTATGAGTCATTCTGAGAAAAACATTAACCCCTCTTGCAAATCGGGAGAAGGCTTTCTAAGATGCTTTGACTTAAAGCAAAGGAATAGGCTTCATATGCACCTTCTTGAGACGTTTCTTTATACGGTTCTGCCTTTTTTAGTAATTTTATCCGTCTTGATCTATTTTCATGAACTAGGACACTATTGGGTTGCAAAGAAAAACGGGGTTCGGGTTGAGGTTTTCTCGATTGGTTTCGGGCCTGAGCTCTTCGGCTGGACAAATAAGGCGGGTACACGCTGGAAGGTGAGCCTTTTGCCGCTCGGCGGGTACGTGAAGATGTTCAGCGACCTGAATCCGGCAAGCCAGCCCGATATGGAGAAGATTTCCCAGATGTCGGAGGCGGACAAAAAAGCCTCCCTCTTTCATAAACCCGTCGGGGTTAGGATGGCTGTCAGTGCGGCCGGACCGCTTGCAAACTACGGTCTTGCCATTTGTTTGCTCGGTTTTCTCTACGCTTTTTCAGGTCAGCCGATGCCCTCTGAGGTGGCTCAGATCGGGCGCGTGATGCCGGAGAGCGCCGCGGAAAAGGCTGGGTTGGTGCAAAATGACGTGGTTCTTTCTTTAAACGGAGAGGCTACGCCAACCTTTGAGGCGTTTCATGACATCATCAAGCAAAACCCCGGAAAATCTCTCCAGGCGAAAGTTCTTCGCGGGGAACAGGAAATCGAACTAACGTTAACCCCTAAGGAAATTTCAGCACGAGGGACCACTTACGGGCAAGCAGGCGTTGAGCGAGGGTCCAGCTACATCGTTCGTCCCGTCTACAGTACCTTTTATTATGCGGCCGTCGACAGTATGAAGTTTACTTATAATACGTTAAAGTCTCTTGGCCAGATGCTTATCGGGAAAGAATCTGCAAACGGTCTCAGCGGGCCTATCGGCATTGCGGCGCTGACAGGGGATGTGGCAAAGAAAAGTTTATGGGATTTGATTTGGTTTACGGCCCTTCTTTCCATTAACCTCGGTCTTTTAAATCTTTTCCCCGTGCCTATGCTCGACGGGGGGCATCTCCTGTTTTATTCGATTGAGGCGATTCGCGGAAAACCGGTCTCGGAGGCCGCTCAGGAATGGGGATACCGGATCGGCTTTACGCTTGTCATCGGGCTCCTTTTGTTTGCAACCTGGAATGATCTCGTGCGTTTGCAGGTTTTTGCGAAACTGATTGATTTTTTGAAAAATATCTTTATGTAATTGCCTAAGGCAACCTTTGAAAGAGGCTTTCGTGCACCTAAAATCTACAAAGCTAATCTCCACCATCCTCGGAGCAGGACTTATTTTTGTATCTTTCTCCTCACACCTTCAAGCGGTGATTGTTCAATCCGCCAAAGTCGAAGGAAATCAGCGTATCGATAGGGATACGATTTTGGCTCAAGTGGACTTTCGAGCCGGGAAAGATTACGACAGTTTTGATCTGGATAAGGCGCTCTCTAGCCTCTTTAGGACCGGCTATTTTGCGGATGCTCACGTTCACGTGGAAGGACAAACCCTTGTCATTAACGTGACCGAAAATCCTATCGTCAACCAAATGGTGATCGAAGGGAACTCGGCTATTTCCGATGACATTCTGAAGCCCGAGCTACAATTAAAACCGCGTCAGGTTTATACCGTTGCGAAGCTAAAAGAAGATACACAAAAAATTCAGGATTATTATCGATTGAAGGGGTACTTTGCAGCTGTTGTGAAGCCGCAAATCATTCGGCGCGATCAAAATCGCGTTGATGTGATATTTGAGGTGGAGGAAGGAGAGGCTACTGTCGTTCGTAAGATTTTCTTCATCGGGAATAAGCAGTTTAGCGAAGATAAACTGGAAAGTACGATCCAAACAAAGGAAAGTCGCTGGTATCGTTTTTTTACGACAGACGATAACTACGATCCAGACCGGATCGCCTACGATCGGGAATTGCTCCGAAAATTTTACCTCGAACACGGATATGCAGATTTTCAGGTCAAGTCAGCTGTAGCTGAGCTCACGCCCGACCAGAAAGAATTTTTTATCACGTTTACGTTGCATGAAGGAGAACGGTATAAGGTCGGAGAAATAGAGATCACATCTCAAATTCCTAAAATTGACCCGGAAATTTTGAAGAAACACGTGAAGTTTGCTGCAGGTGACTGGTATAACAACAAGGATGTGGAGAGTACAGTCAAGTCTCTGACGGAGGCTTTAGGAGCTTTGGGGTACGCCTTCGTCGATATTCAACCGAACCTGACGAAAGATCAGGAGTCTAAAAAAGTGAAACTGAATTTCGTGATTCAGGAAGGACCCAAGGTTTATATCGATAAAATTCTAATTGAAGGCAATGACCGAACGGATGAAGAAGTCTTAAGGCGCGAGTTCGAGATCCATGAAGGGGATCCCTACAATACCAATAAAGTTAAGAACTCCGAGAGAAACGTGAAGGATACGGGCTTTTTCAAGAAAGTCACGGTAATGCAAGAACCCTCTGACGCGCCCGATAAGGCGAATATTAAGGTGAATGTCGAAGAGGATAGGACGGGTGAGCTTCAGCTCGGTGCCGGATTCTCAACGGCGGACGGCCCCCTCGCAAACATTCAATTCGCCGAGCATAACTTCCGAGGAAAAGGTCAAGATCTGAGAGCGGCGGTTACGTGGGCGAAGCGTAAGCAAGAATTCGATATCGGATTTATGGAGCCGTATTTTATGGGTAAAGACCTGGCGGCGAGCGTAGACCTTTATCGAATCACCAGCCAGAAATATCGCGATCAAGCGTTTAATGAAGAACAGCATGGTGTCGGCTTCAGTTTTGGGTATAAATTATCAGAGCATATAGTTCAGACCGTCGGGTATGGAATAAGTTTCCATAAGCTCTCGAATATCGATTCAACGGCGTCTCGCCTTGTCAGAGAACAAGAAGGACGATCGACCAAATCTCGTATTACCCACGATATTTCCTATGACAGACGAGATAGTAAACTGAACCCGACCATGGGGTGGTATGTGGGCATGAACAACGAACTTGCAGGCCTTGGTGGTACGGTTAAATATTCGAAGAACGTTTTCCGGGCCGGGTACTACTATCCGTTGTCCGATGATTGGGTTTTATCCTTAAGTGGTCGATACGGTTTCATGGCCGGTCTTGGCAAGCGGACCCGTATCGCGGATCGCTTCATCTTGGGTGGGGATAGTCTGCGCGGATTCGAGGTGGGCGGCGTCAGCCCTCGAGACCGGGGTACTCGCGAGCCTTTGGGCGGCCATCAATTCTATTCGGCTTCCGCTGAGCTGAATTTCCCAGTTGGACTTCCTAATGAATTCGGGGTGAAGGGAGCCTTATTTGCAGATGCGGGAAGCGTTTGGCAATCGAAAGAGTCAGGGCCAGAAGTTTACGAAAGTAAAAAATTGCGTGCATCCCTCGGCGGCGGCCTTCGTTGGAGATCACCTCTCGGTCCGATTAGTATTGACTTAGCGCAAGCAATATCGAAAGATGCACTGGATAAAACTCAATTAATTTTCTTTGGGTTTAAAACACGGTTCTAAGGAGTATGAAACCATGAAAAAACAAATCTTCGCGTCAATCCTGGCATTGGGGCTTTTGAGTGCAGCAGCACCGTCATCTCTCTCCGCTGCCGAACAAAAGGTGGCTATTCTCGATCTTGACAAGATCATGAGAGAATCAAACGCCGCAAAGCAAGTTCATAAGGATCTGGAAGGTCGCAGAAAAGCTTTTCAAGCTGAGCTTCAAAAGTATGAGACGGAGCTTCGTGGGGAGGAGCAAAAGCTTGTTGCTCTTCGTGATAAGGGGAATGAAGCTGAATTTAACAAAAAGCGGGAAGCCTTTGAAAAGCGCGTGATGGATGTCCAAAAGAACGTCGGGCAGAAGCGAGAGCAACTTGAGGCAACGTTTGCCGAGGCTATGGGACAAATTCAAAATCAAGTTATGCAGCTCGTTGCCCATACGGCTGATGCTCAGCAATTTACGATGGTGTTGCCAAAATCAGTCGTTGTTTTCCGTTCTGATGAACTGGACATTACGGACAGCATTTTAGGGGAACTCAACACTAAGCTGCCTAAAGTCGAGATCAACAAGAAGTAGGTATGGATGGTCGATCATCGATTTTACAAAAAATCAGGCTCTATTAGTCTATCAAAGTTAGCAGAAATCGGCGGGGCAGAGATTGATCTCTCTGCCCTTCCATCTAACACGACGTTCGAAACCCTTCTTCAGGATCTGGCTCCTCTGGATGAAGCTGGACCGGAGCACTTTACTTTTTTTCACAATGCGAAATATCTCTCTCAATTGAAGGAAGTGAAGGCGGGAGCATGTTTTGTAACGCCTGAGATGGCAAGGCATTTGCCTGCTCAAACAGTAGCACTTCAGACTCTCCAACCTCAACGTGCTTTTGCCCTTGCAGCACAAGCTCTTTATCCCGATTCCAATTGTATTTATGAGCCGAGTGAAGAGCGCATTCATCCGACAGCTAAACTCGGTAAAAACGTTATTCTCGAGCCGGGCGTCGTTATTCAATCGAATGCCGTCATCGGAGATAACGTGCGTATCGGGGCTAATGCTGTTGTTGGTCGAGGTGTTGTAATCGGCGATCGTTGCGATATCGGATCAAACGTGACAGTTTCTCACGCGGTTCTCGGGAACAAAGTGGTCCTTTATCCGGGGGCTCGAATCGGTCAAGCCGGGTTCGGTTTTGCCACCGACGCAAAGGGATTTATCACTGTTCCTCAATTGGGTCGTGTGATCATTGAAGATTTTGTCGAGATAGGGGCCAATACAACCATCGATCGCGGGAGCTTAAAGGATACGCGGATCGGTCGAGGTACAAGAATTGACAATTTGGTCATGATCGGGCACAATGTCGAGCTCGGCGCCGGGTGTATCCTTGTGGGGCAGGTCGGAATTGCCGGAAGTACCAAGTTGGGGAATCACGTGATTTGTGCAGGCCAGGTAGGTCTTACGGGCCACTTAAATATTGGAAATAACGTTCGCATCGCAGCTCAAAGCGGTGTGATGAGAGATATTTCGGACAATGAGACTGTTTGCGGTAGTCCAGCTCTTCCTATGAATCAGTGGCTCAAGCAAACCGTTTCTCTCCAAAAGATGGCGGAAGAGTATCAGCTAAACCGAAAGAAGGGGTCGAAATGACAGAGGCGATAGATATGACGGTCACTGAAAATATTACCCTTGAATATGATGAGATTACGAACTTGATTCCCCATCGGTTTCCGATGCTCATGGTGGATCGGGTTGAAAAAGTAGTTCCCGGAGAAAGTGCGATTGGAATTAAGAATGTGACGATCAATGAACCTTTCTTCCAAGGGCATTTCCCCGATATGCCGATTATGCCCGGCGTTTTAATCGTGGAAGCCCTTGCTCAAGCTGCAGGCGTTCTTGTTTGTTACACCTTGGGATTGAAGAATCAAAAAGCCGTTTATTTTATGTCGATTGAAGAGGCTCGTTTCAGGAAACCCGTTTTGCCGGGTCAAAAGCTCGAGCTGCATGTTATGAAGCTTCAAAATCGCCAAAAGATTTGGAAATTCAGGGGCGAGGCTCGGGTGAACGGTGTTATTCATGCGGAAGCGACCTATACAGCAATGATCGGAACATGAACAAATGAAACCTCTTGTGAAGCCTCGCAATGAAACTTTTATTCACCCCTCTGCCGTGGTTGATCCGACCGTCCAATTGGGGGAACGTGTGTATGTGGGGCCGTTTTGCTATCTTTCCGGAGAAGCCGCCATCGGAGACGATACAGTTTTAAAATCTCACGTTGTCGTTACAGGGAAAACAATGCTTGGGCGTGCAAATGAAATTTTCCCTTTTGCCTCGATTGGTCACATCAATCAAGATCTGAAATATAAAGGGGAACCCTCGACACTTACCATCGGAGATCATAACCGGATCCGTGAATATGTAACAATCCAACCCGGAACAGCTCATGGACGTATGACAACAACTGTAGGAAGTCATTGTCTTTTTATGGCCTATAGCCACGTTGCTCATGATTGCGAGATCGGGGATTATGTGATTATGGCCAATTGCGCTACCTTGGCAGGTCATGTGACGGTCCACGATTATGCCATTATCGGCGGCTTGTCTGCCGTGCACCAGTTCGTTCGCATCGGTCCGCACGCTATTATCGGTGGGTGCAGCGGTGTCGAATACGATGTTATCCCTTATGGTCTTGTGAAAGGGGAGAGATCCCATCTGGCAGGACTTAATTTAATCGGTTTAAAACGTCGAGGTTTTCCGAGAGAGGAAATTGAATCTCTGCAAGGGGCCTTTGAAGATCTTTTCCAAGGGGAGAAGACTCTCAAAGAACGGTTGTCCCTTATTGAAGAAAAATATAAGGGATCGCCGCAGGTGCAAGATGTGATCGACTTCATTAAAAAGGCGGAGCGCGCCCTATGCACGCCGAAGTGACCTCCGAGGGTCAGACAAAAACACCTCTCGGTCTCATTGCGGGTGGAGATACCCTTCCTCGAGCTATTATTGAATTTTGTAAGCGTGAAGGACGCCCTTTATTTGTCGTTGCCTATGAGGGGCAAACGAATCCAGCCTTTTTAAAGGATGTCAACCACGCCTGGATTCCTTTGGGTCATGTGGGAGAAGCAATCGCAGCCCTCAAGGCGTATGGCTGTAAAGAGCTGGTTATGGCAGGTCCCGTCAAAAGGCCGTCTTTGAAGCATCTAAAAGTGGATGCACTCGGAGCCAAGTGGCTGGCACAATCGGCGAAGGCTATTTTCGGAGATAATTCTCTTTTGTCGATCATTGTGAAAAACCTCGAGAAAGAAGGTTTTAAAGTCGTCAGTCCTGAGAGTCTTTTGGGAAGAAGTGTTTTGGCGCCGCGCGGTTCTTTCGGTCGCTGCTATCCGGATGGTGAAGATCTCTCCAGTATCGAGTACGGATTAAAAGTGGCGCGTACTTTGGGGAGCTTGGACGTCGGTCAATCCGTTGTTGTCCAGCAAGGGGCGATTTTAGGGGTTGAAGCAGCGGAAGGGACGAATGCTTTGATCGAGCGCTGTGCCGCCCTGAAACGAGCGGGGCATGGCCCTCTTCTTATTAAAATCTTTAAGCCGGGGCAAGAAGGGCGTGCAGACAGACCCGTCATTGGTCTTGAGACTTTAGAGAAGTGTCTGGAGCAGGGATTTAAAGGGATTGCCGTTGAAGCCGGTGAGGTCCTGATTTTAGATCGGGAAGAGCTGACGCGAAAAGCTGATCTCGCAGATTTTTTTATCGTGGGTGTCTGAAGACCCCGAACTATCCTTATGAGGGGGTCACAGATGATTAAACATTTTATGACAATTCTTTTTATCTTCTTAGGCCTCATTTCTGGGGCCTTGGCTGCTGACCAAAAGGTCCTGAAAATCTATACGTGGTACAGCTATGTTCCTCCCGAACTCGTTAAGAAATTCGAAGAGAAAACAGGCATTAAAGTTATCCTCGATCTTTACGATACCAATGAAGTTTTGGAGGCCAAACTTTTGACCGGGTCCCTCGGTTATGATTTAGTTTTCCCCAGCCTCTGGCCCTATATGGCACGACAAATTCCGGCCGAGCTTTATCAGCCTATTCAAAAAGAGAAGATCAAAAATTACAAAAAACTTGACCCCAAAATATTAAAACGGTGTGAAAGTGCGGATGCGGGCAATACCTATGCTATTCCTTACCTGTGGGGGATGGTAGGCTTAGGTGTGAATGTTGATGAAGTGAAGAAAAGATTTCCGAACTTGCCTCTTGATTCATGGAATCTGGTTTATGATCCGGAAATTGCCGAAAAACTATCAACTTGCGGGATTGCACTGACGGAAGAGCCTGCGGAAGTACTCATTCCCGCTATGCTTTATTTGGGGATCGATCCTTCTTCTCAAGACCCCGAAGATCTCAAGAAGGTGATCAATCATTTTAAAGGGCTTCAAAAATCGATTACACGATACGATTCGTCCAGGGCGGTGGATGATCTTGCGGTGGGTAATCTTTGTGTGATCCAGAACTGGCCTGGCTCCATCGAGCAGGCAATCGATCGGATTGCCCTGCAGGATCGGAAATCATTCAAAGTTTTTATTCCCAAGGAAGGAACATTGATGTGGATTGATATGATGGGAATCCCAGCTACGGCTGAAAATGTTGACGAAGCTCACGCTTTCATCGATTTCTTGCTGGATCCAGAACATATGGCCGTCATCTCGAATTATACCTACTTTCCGAATCCGATTCCCGAATCCTACACCTTGATTCAGAAGCATATTCGAGAGAACAAGGCACTCTTTCCCGAGGACGAAATTTTCGAAAAAACGATTCTCAGTGAATCTAAATCGGGACGCCATCAAAAGAAAATGATTCGGGCTCTCACTAAGATTCGAACGGGGCGCTAGAGATAACTCATTTAGTACATTTATAAAATTAGGGGGATAGCCCCTAAAAAATCTTTTTTATTGCCTCCGAAGTGAGGTTTATGTCACCAATAAATATAGCCTCGAAGAGGTGTCCATCAAACCCGTCGGTTCCGGCGGGTTTTTTTATATTGAGAAAAAAGGAGGAATTCATGTCGGATCAGGATGATTTTCGAAAAAGATCGCGCATGCCTCAGATTCAGCATCTCTGGCAGCGGTTTAAGGATCAAAGAAATCTGCCGACTCACGAGATCAAGGCAAGCCGAGTAGGCCCCATGATTGCTTTGAGTCAAGTGGGGCGGGCGGTTTGGACGCCCCGCAATTATGAAAGCCTCACAAAAGAAGGTTATTTGAAAAACGTCATTCTTTACAGGTGCGTGAGCTTGATCGCCCGAGGGGCGGCGAGCGTACCTTGGCGGCTTTACAAGGAAAATGAAGAATTGATACGACATCCTCTCTTGACACTTCTTCATATGCCGAGCCCCATGCAAGCAGGGTCTGCTTTCATTGAGGCGGCTCTCTCTTATCTTCTTTTGGCGGGAAACAGCTATCTGGAAATCGTAAAGGGGAGGGAAGGAGTCCCTGCCGAGCTTTATGCACTCAGACTCGATCGGGTTCAGATTATCCCGGGATCTTGCGGGATGCCTCGGGCGATCCAATATACGGTTAACGGTCGGAAGAGAGAAATTCCATTTGAGGAGGTTCCAGAAAAATCTCCCCTTCTGCATTTAAAGCTTTTTAACCCCTTAAATGACTGGTACGGGATGAGCCCGGTGGAAGCGGCAGCGTGTTCGATCGATCAGCACAATACGGTAGGTGAACATAATATTTCGTTGCTGCAAAACGGAGGTCGTCCTTCGGGCGCCTTTATCGCCGGTAAAGACAGCAATTTTAGGACGGGAGAAGACGAACGAAACGAGCTCCGTCAACAGATCAAAGATGCCTTTCAGGGGCCCAAAAACGCTGGAGGAATCCTCTTCATGGAAGGTGATTTCGAGTGGTGTGAACTCGGTTTGTCACCGAGGGATTTGGACTTTTCTGAAGGCAAAGCTGTGGCTGCTCGCGAGATTGCACAAGCCTACGGCGTTCCGCCTATGTTAGTCGGTGTGCCGGGGGATGCCACTTTTGCCAACTATCGGGAAGCCAGATTTCATTTGTGGGAGGACACGATTCTGCCTCTTCTCGATTATGTAGTGGACGAATTCAACATGTGGCTCGCTCCTCAATTTGAAAAGGGTCTACAACTTTCGTACGACATCGACAAGATCCCGGCTTTGGCGCCCCGACGGGAAGAAGCTTGGGCGAAAATCTCAAAGGCAGATTTTCTGACTCTCAACGAAAAAAGAGCAGCGCTCGGGTATGCACCTCTTCCGGGCGGAGATCAATTTTAACAGGGAAGAATCACGATTAACGAGAAGGGAGACCCTATGACTCATAAATCATTTATCCGAAACATCAAAATGAAAGCCCCGTTCGAGATCAAATTCATCGAACAGGAAGGAATCTTCTCCGGCTATGCGAGCGTCTTCGAGGAACTAGACGAGCAAGGAGATCGAGTTCTGAAAGGGGCGTTTCAGGCAAGCTTGGCGAGAGGCCTCTATAAAAAGCAAATGCCTAAGATGCTCTGGCAGCATGATCCGGAACAGCCTATCGGGATTTGGCATATCATTCGGGAGGATCAAAAGGGCCTGTATGTGGAAGGGCAGCTTTTGTTAGATGTTCAACGGGGGCGGGAGGCTTACGTCCTTTTAAAGGCTGGTGTTCTTGATAGCCTTTCCATCGGCTATCAAGTCGTTGAGGCCGAGAGAGGAGCCGTTGCAGGAGAGCGGAAATTAAAGAAAGTTGATCTTTTCGAAATTTCTCTCGTAACTTTTCCAGCAAACACAGCCGCCCGAATTACTCGTGTAAAAAGAAATGGGGGAGATTTCACAAAACTCATCGCAAAATTAAATCAAGCAACAGAAACCTTGAAAGGGGGAATCTAGTCTTTCCCTTGGAGGGGAGGACTGTCGTCGTCCTTTCCAAGGGGGTGATCCGAGTAAGGAGCCCCCGATTGATCTCTAACAGGAAGGAAATGAAATGGAGACAGTTGAAAAAGCAGTAGACGGACTCACGTCGGCGTTTGAAGAGTTTAAATCGACGAATGAAGCTCGCCTCAAATCTCTTGAGAAGAAGGGGCCCGCGGATGTTTTGACGGAGGAAAAGCTTGCTCGCTTAAATGACGAGTTGGATCGTTTGACAGATCAGCTTCAAAAAGCGGAGCTTAAGGGTCGCCGTCCTGCGCTTGAAACCCACTTCGAAGACAAGGAATATAAAAGCGCTGTTCAAGCCTATCTTCGAAAAGGGGACGATACCAGGCTTTTGCAGCTTGAGTCAAAAGCCCTTAACACGCAGACGGATCAGGACGGTGGGTTTTTGATCCCGCAGATTCTCTCTGCCCGATTGACGGAAGAGATGGAGGGCTTATGTCCTATCAGATCTCTTGCGAATGTGATTACCATTTCCGGGAGCTCTCTTGATCTTCTCGTTGATAAAGAACGTCCCGAGGTCGGATGGGTTGCCGAAGCTGACGACAGACCCGAGACAAAAACACCAAACCTTGCAAAAATAAAAATTCCCGTTCATGAGCTATACGCCAAGGTCAGGGCTACGCAAAAATTGCTGGAAGATTCTTGTATTCAGGTTGAAGAGTGGCTCTCGGAGAAAATTTCTCTTCAGATGGCAAAAGCTGAGAATAAGGCTTTCCTTTTCGGGGACGGAGATAAGAAACCTTCTGGTATTTTGTCTTGTGAAACGGCAACGGCAGACGCCCTTGTCTAGGGAAAGTTGGAAGAAATCAAGACGGGAGCTGATGGTGCCCTCACCGATAAAGATCCTGCGGACGTCTTTATTGATACGTTGAATGCCATGAAAGCCGAGTATCAAAAGGGAGCGGTCTGGCTCATGTCGAGAACGGCTCAAGGAATTTTACGAAAGCTGAAGGACAAGAATGGTCAGTACCTCTGGCAGCCGGGATTGGGCACTGACGTTGTACCGACCCTGATGGGGTATAAGGTTATCGTCTGTGAAGATATGCCGGCCCTGATTTCGGGCACAGCCTCAAAATCAGTTCTCTTCGGGAACTTTAAAGAAGGCTATCAGATCGTGGATAGAACGGACACCCGCGTCTTAAGGGATCCGTATAGCGCAAAGCCTTATGTCGAATTCTATACGGCCAAAAGAGTCGGAGGCGCTGTTTGCAAGTCCGAGGCGATCAAGGTGATCAATTTTAGTGCCTGATGGAACGTGGAAAGGGAGGGGAGAAATTTTCTCCTCCTCTTTCTCCTTGTATTGTTTCCTAACTTTTTGTCCTTCATAATAATCCAAGTTTAACAGTGAGGCTTTTATGGCGTTAAAATTGATCGAACCTCCGCTTGAGGAGCCTGTCTCCTTAGCAGAGGTAAAAGCTTTTATAAAAATAGAGACGGATCGGGAAGATGATCTCTTAAGGCGATTGATTAAGACGGCGCGTCAATCAGTCGAGGCCTATACGGGGAGAGCCTTGATCGAACAGACATGGCAGTTTTCCTTAAATGCTGGTTATTGCGCGGAAATGAGCGATGGAGGTTATCTCACGGGAATCCGGAGCCGGGGTGAAAAAGGTATTGAGTTGCCTCGTTCTCCATTTATTGCATTGAAAAGAAACCCGGTGCTGAATGAGACCTATGGGATTCGGGAGATCAAAGATTATCGGCTCGATACCTCCGGGAGAACGGCACGTATTCACTTCGGCCCGACACTGGAAGGTCTTACGTCCGGTAAGGGGGTTGTCGAGATCGAGTATACGGTCGGCTACGGCAAAAAAGCGGAAGATGTGCCTGAGCCTTTGAGGCAGGCGGTTTTGATGATGGTTTCCGAGCTTTTTGAAAACCGGGTCGGCAGTAATGATAATCAGGGAATGCCTCCTTTATTGAATCAGGCCGTTGTCGATCTTATCAAGCCGTATCGATCACCTCGTCTTCTCTAGACGTGAATCAAATTCAAGAGAGGGAGAAAAATGATGGGTTGCACACTCAACCGATTGTGCGAACGCATTACCGTTCAGTCGCATTCTTTGCGTCCTGACGGGTGCGGAGGCTATAAAGAACGGTGGAAGACCAAGGGAGAATTTTGGGCAGCCATTCGCGTTCTCTCAACTTCCACGGAGATGGCGCTTTCTCGATCGCATAGGAGCTATCGGTTAGGGGGGGTTGAAGAATTGTCCAAGCTTTTTCTGATTACGGTGCGTCGAGATGTCGAGATTAAAGAAGGCATGCGTATTTTGTGGGGGCAAACATATCTTACAACTGTAAGTCCGCCTGAACAAAAACCGGCAAGCCTCTATAAGACGATTTTAGCGTCCTCTTGGTCTCAAAGAGAACGGGAGGGTTGCCATGTTTAAGGCTCTTAAAGAGAGATTGTTGATCTCCGACGTTATTTCCGAAAAGGTTGTCGACGTCTTTTCCTTCGTTCCGACCGAAACACCGCTGCCTTTTATGAAGGTAGTTTTCTTTGAAGAGGGAGGAGGCCCTCCTAACTTTAACACAAGGGTTGCGATCGATCTTACGGTTTGCTCTCGGTATAAGGGAGAGGCTGAAACTCGAGTCTTGTGCGAAGAAGCAATCAAAGTATTGGAAGGCTCTCCGATCTTTTTAAGCGAGGGAGAAATGTTAATATTGAAATTTTTCAAACGTTCTATAATCGAGGATCGGGACGGTGTTACGCGAACCGTCCTTCTGACATTCGAAGGGCTAAAAAGACAAAAATGAGGAGAGATGAAATGAGTCAAACGGCAAAAATTGAACATCTTCATATCACGGCGACGGAGTCGATGGAAGAGATTCCTTTCACAGACGGCGAGTTTGTGACGACCTTTGAGAGATATTTAAGAAGAACGTCCTTGGGCCGAAAAATGCCCATGCCCCGCTGGGCGCGCTGGTAGGACAGAGTCATGTCGCAAACAGATCTCGTGATTTCTCGTGCCGGCTTTCCACCTTTTTCAGCCAGAGGAGTGACCCAAACGCTGGAACCTCTTTTGTGCGGTGAGATGAGAAGGACGATCGATGGTCGGCTTGTTTATACCGGTCTCTCGAACCATCAAAAGTATAAGTCTCTTATCCTATGTGAAGATAAGGCCGCTTTAGCTATGGGATCCCTCTGGCGGGGGGCTGAAGTGAAAGTGTCTTGCATTGCCTCTCTCCCCCAGGAATGTCAGGGACAGAAGGGTGATACGGTGGTACTTATGAGACCAGCCGTTCTCGGTTCCATTCGCCTTTATGATGAAAGTCATCAAAGATATGAGGTACGATTAGAAGAGAATGGGACGGTGGTAACGTTTACAGGGAGCGGCGATTACCCTGATAAGCTTTATCTCACTTATCGTCCGCTTTTAAAAATGAGGATCCTGACGTTCAAGATCTTGACCGACGAATGGGGCGGCAAAGGCGGATGGCGAATGACCCTCGAAGAGATTTAAAAGTCTATGCTGCTTTTTTGAGAGGTGCCCCTTCGGCATGCGCTGTCTCGCGTTTCTTTTTCCTTGCCAGATGGGTTTCATAATAGGCGATCGCAAAGGTGCTAGGGATAATAATCGCAGCGCCGATCAATGTCATGAAGGACGGAATTTCCTGATAGAGGATAAATCCGAAGGTTGTTGCGAAAAAGAGCTCCACGTAACGATAAGGGGCAAGGGCTGAAACGTCTGTTGCTGCAAAGGCCTTGAGAAGGAAGAAAAGAATCAAATTTCCGCCGGCTCCCAGTGCGAGAAGGTAGGCAAGCTCCGTCACCGTCGGTTGAACCCAAACATAGTAGGCGGGGAGGGCACCGCAAAGAGTTGTGCCGAACGCAAAATAGAAGAGCATGGTCAGGTCAGATTCTTTGACAACCATTTTTTTGTTCAGAATATCGCTTAACGCAAACAAAATGGCTGCTGCAATTAGAAAGAGAGTGCCGTTATTCATCTCTCGGAAGGATTCGAGGAGGCCTTGGGTTCCGGAAGTGCCGCTGATGATGACGAAAATACCTGCAAATCCCGCAAATGTTGCTGCCGTACGTTGCCATCCGACATTTTCTCGCAAGAAGACGACAGCCATGGGAAGCACAAAAATCGGGACGGTTAGGGCAAGCGTACTTACAATGGCAAGAGGTGTCATGGCAACACCCGTACACCAAAATGCAACGGCGCCGAATCCGAGAATGGCTCTGAGTGTATGAAACCCGGCTCTTTCCGTTTTAAAAGCGGCCGCCCCTTTGGAAATCATAATCGGCATCAACGTCAGGAGAGAAAATAAAAAGCGGAAGAAGGCGACTTCCATAGAGGGAAGTCTGGTGCCTGTTTGACGCATGAGCACATCATTGAGACTGCTGGTCAAGCAAACCATGCAAATCCAGAAAACACCTTGAAAATAACCGGGTCTTAAAAACCAAGACAGCGTGGAAGCTTTTTGAGACGTCATGAATAAAACTCAACCTTTGTCAAATAACTTTAGACTTATGCCCTTTTTTTTAAAAAAAGTCGAGCTTTTTAAATGGAGGAACTCAAAATGAAACTCTTTTTTGCATGGATCAATGAAGAA
>CAYUCY010000009.1:0-35422 GCA_964443525.1 uncultured Thiotrichales bacterium | reverse complement strand
CTCCCGCTGAGCTAACCGCCCCATAAGGTCTGCTTTAGGTCTATACACGTAACTTTTTCCAAGATCAAGAGACAATTAAACATGGATTCTAGAACAAATAACTATCACACCTCGAGAGTTAAAGCTTCAAATCCCTTACCTCTTGTTATGAATTTGATTCACATGCCATCGACAGAAGCAACGTCCAAAACCTTATGTTACCTACCTTGGGGATGTCAAATGACATCATTTATCTTATATTACGCCAACAGATCAGTTAGAAAGTTTCCCCCAAAAGCCTCTCAAATTCAGAAAAAGGAAAGAGAATGACCCGTTTAAAATACTCATTGCTTGTGATCTTTGCCCTCCTCGCAGGCTGTTCTTATAAATGTGACGATTATAGCTGCCGTGATGAGAAGCGGTTGAAAGCCGTGCACCTAGCTCAAAAAATCCTAATGAGCGATTCTGAGGTAAAAGTGTCTCCTCTCAAAGGAGGGCTGTCAGGTTCTAGCTTATATAAAGTTTCTATAAACAAGCGATCTCTTGCTATTCGTTTTATAGATCATCATTCTCTTCAGGATCGTCAACGTGAAATTGACGCCCAGAACAAAGCTAGCCAGTATGGATATGGCCCAAAAATATATTATTCGGACGCTCTCGAAGGAATCATCGCTATGGATTTTCTCGAAAGCCACCCCATAACAGATGAAATCAGAAAAACCCCCTCTTTTTATTGTTCTTTGGGGACACTTCTCAGGTCAATTCATGCAGGACCGAAATTTAAACAAAAAACTTCTATATTGGACAAAATAAAAAGAAAAATCAAAGATATAGGTTGGGAAAAATACAGCTTGTTCGAAAGAAAAAAAGTTGAACATCTCTTCATAAACATCTTAGAAATTTTAAAGACTCATCCTGACATCAGACCAACTCATAACGATTTAAATCCCAACAACATTATTCTCTCAAACGGAAAGCTATACGTGATAGATTATGAAGATGCGTCTCAAGGAGACCCCTATTTTGATCTAGCTACGATAGGAATTTTTTATCTTTTTGATGAGACAACTACTAAGATATTTCTTAAATCCTACTTTGGTCGTCCTCCAACTCGACGAGAAGAAGCTAGATTCCAGCTTATGAAAATCGTTGTTTTAATTTATTACGGGCTGGAAATCTTAAGTAAGATACATGAAGATCAAAATGAGGAAAAATCTTTATATTATCCGCTAAATGAAGCCTTCAAAATGTTTGAAGAAAAGAAGATAAATTTAGAATCTACAAGCGGAAAAAAGCTTCTGTCTAACAGTATGATTGGAACCGCTATTTTAGATTTTAATTCGAATAAATATAAAAAATATATTAATATTCTGTTAAAATAAAATCAATTTTATTGTTCCTTGATCTTATAAATTCAAAATTCCCCTCGGAAAACTACTACAGAGGGGAATTTTTCTGATTTCAGATTATATCTCATTGGACTCTTCAAAGCGCTGCATGATGCTCTTCGTTTTTTCCTCAACCGTCGTTTTCGTAATTTTCCAGAAGTCAAAGGCCATGTCTTGATTCAACGCGTATTTATATGGGATATACCCATATCCACCATCCCCCCATTTCTCCCCCCAAGAGTTCCTGAAGATGAAATGCTGATAATGGGGATTTGGCTTCTTGCTCAATCCCTCCCCCAAATATTCCCGATCATCATAACCTACCATTAAAAGAGCATGTCCGCCTCGTTCCTGCTCACTCGAAGAAGGCAAAGGAACCATGCCTGTTTGACGTACTCCCCGATTGCTCAAAGAATCATAAGTCATGATCCCGAAGAGAACAGGTTGTTGTTTTGCAAGATACCCTTTAATGATATTTTCTTCCTGAGGGACGTAAGTGTAAGAAACCTTTGCCTGATCAAATAGCTTTAACCCGATACGATAACAATCGGGGCTTGGCTGCATCTTGAAGCGCGTCGGGCCGTCATCATAGGGCCACATCTCTTCAGGAACGTAACCAAATTTAATAGCCTTGGCGGCTGCGGCGATAGACGTTCCGGTATCTTCCTCCACCTGGTCGATCAGATAGCGTCCGTGATAATAGAGCATGAGGCGAGAGGGAGTAAAACTGCGTGAAATACCTCTCTTTCTCTGGTCGATCTCGAGAGCGCCGGCAACCGCATTTGCCGTACAGGAACCAAGGTCTCCCTGATCATAAACAGGAGGACACAAATTGCTGATTTCTCTGAAATCAACGTAGCTTGGAAGAAGTGTTTCGCTCTTCTTCCCTTTCATCAATCGTCTCTCACTTTTAATGGCTTGAGATTTCTCATGTTTTCTCATGAGCCAGGAAAGATGTTCCCCTGATGAAGGAACGAGATTGCACTTATAATGATGGGATCTTTCCTCATCTGAGGTTAAGGAACTTGCGGCCAATGGATTAATGAGCGCGGTTGTCAGAACTAAGCATCTTAAAAGATATTTCATGGGGGCCTCCTTCGCCTTTTTGTCAAATTCGAGGCCAGATTAATGTCAATTAGTTAACTAATAACAAACGAAATACTAATAAATTCCTAATGGTCATATTTTTTATTTATCACCCTTTTTTAAAACGAAAAATTTGTAGCCAGGGTGCTCTTGGTCGCGTATAACTATGGAGTTACAAAACACTATGGAGGTAGATGAATGGCCGGATCCGTCAATAAGGTAATTTTAGTGGGTAATTTGGGACGAGACCCCGAAGTCAGATCCATGCAAGACGGTTCAAAAATCGTTCAGCTTTCTCTTGCAACCTCCGAGACTTGGAAAGATCGCACAACAGGAGAAAGAAAAGATAAAACGGAATGGCACCGCATTGTTGTCTTCAATGATAAGCTTGCCGAGATCTGCGAAAAATATCTCAACAAAGGATCTCGTATCTATGTAGAAGGTCAGCTTCAAACCCGCAAGTGGACAGATCAGCAAGGTCAAGAAAAGTATACAACCGAAATTATCGTCCCTCGTTTCCGAGGAGAGCTGACCATTCTTGACAGCCGTAACAACGGAAGTTCCATTTCCGATATCCCTTCTGCCGACTATGATTCGAGTCCATCCCAATCTTCTACTCTTTCATCTTCAGATCTGGATGATGAGATTCCTTTCTAAGACAAAAAAGTATGATCCAACATTAACGTGAGGAGCGAACGTTGACACAGGCGTCTGAGACCCTAGCATCGGATATTACCCCCGTTTCCCTTGAAGAGGAGATGAAGAGATCTTATCTCGACTATGCGATGAGCGTGATCGTCAGTCGCGCCCTACCCGATGTTCGTGACGGTCTTAAGCCCGTTCATCGTCGCATTCTTTATGCGATGAAGGAGTCAGGCAATACGGCCGACAAATCTTACCGAAAATCAGCCAGTGCCGTCGGTTACGTGATGATGAAATATCACCCTCACGGCAATGCCCCGATCTATGAAGCTCTCGTCCGAATGGCGCAGGATTTTTCCATGCGCCTACCACTGATCGACGGGCAAGGAAATTTTGGTTCTATGGATGGGGACCCGGCAGCAGCCGAAAGATATACGGAGGCCCGTCTTGCAAAGGTCTCTCATTTCCTCCTTGAAGATATTGACAAAGAAACTGTCGACTTTCGAGCCAACTACGATGACACGACACAAGAGCCTATCGTCCTCCCTGCACGCTTTCCGAACCTTCTCGTCAACGGCGCTGGCGGCATCGCGGTCGGTATGGCAACCAACATTCCTCCTCACAACTTGGGTGAAGTCATAGACGCATGTTGTGCGTATATCGATAACCCCGATATTGACGTTGACGGATTGATCGACTATGTGCCCGGCCCCGATTTTCCGACGGGTGGCTTAATTTTAGGCCGGCGTGGCGCGATTGAGGCTGCTAAGACCGGTCGAGGTTCGATCATTATGCGTGGCCGCACCCATTTTGAAGAAATTCGCAAAGACCGGAACGCGATCGTTATTACGGAAGTTCCTTATCAGGTGAATAAAGCTCGGATGATTGAGCGGATGGCTGATGTCGTTAAAGAAAAAATCATCGAGGGAATTGCAGATCTGCGCGACGAGTCCGATCGGGACGGCGTTCGTGTCGTGATAGAATTGAAGAGAGATGCCATGCCGGACGTGGTCTTAAACCAGCTCTTTAAATATACGCCCCTCCAAACGTCATTCGGTGTGAACACCCTGGCTCTTGATCGCGGGCAGCCTAAGATGATGAGTCTCTTCGACATTATCAAGGCATTCATCGAATTCCGCGAAGAAGTCATCGTTCGCCGCATCAAGTTTGAACTCAACAAGGCGCGAAATCGTGCCCATGTTTTAATAGGCCTTGCCGTTGCAGTTTCCAATATTGATGAGATGATCGTTCTCATTAAAAGCGCACCGGACCCCAATACCGCTCGGGAAGAGATGTTACGTTGCGAATGGCCCGCAGAATCCATTGCCTCTCTCATCGACTTGGTTGCAGAACCCGGTCATGTGGTTGTTAATGGGAAGTATCGTCTTTCGGATATCCAGGCGCGCGCCATTTTAGACTTGAGACTCCATCGCCTGACCGGCCTTGAAAGAGATAAAATCTCTGATGAGCTTAACGAGCTGGTTGCCCAAATTAAGGATTATCTTGAAATTTTGGCTTCCCGCGATCGAATTTATGCGATCATGCGGGAAGAGCTGCTCCAGATGAAAGAAATGTTCGCAACGCCGCGACGAACATCTATCGAAGAGGCCGCAGGAGAATTTGATCTTGAAGATCTGATCCAGCCGGAAGAAATGGTCGTTACGGTCAGCCAAAAGGGCTACATCAAGCGTGTTCCCCTCTCTACCTACAGGGCCCAAAAGCGAGGCGGGAAAGGGCGATCGGGCATGTCGACCCGAGAGGAAGACTTCGTAACGGATGTCTTTGTCGCCAATACCCATACGCCTATGATTTTCTTCTCATCCAAGGGAATGGCTTACCTCTTAAAAGTTTACACCCTTCCGCAGGGAACGCCTCAATCCTTGGGCAAGCCTATGATCAACCTCCTCCCCCTCGCACAGGATGAAACGATTTCAACGGTGATGCCGTTGCCCGATGATCAGGCTCAGTGGGAACAAATGTCCATCGTTTTTGCGACCAGCGCCGGCACCATCAGACGTAATGCCCTCACCGATTTTACGACCATCAAAGCGAACGGGAAAATCGCCATGAAACTGGAGGAAGGAGAAAGCCTCATCGGCGTCTCTCCTTGCGATGAAACCCATGATATTCTTCTTGCAACACGGGACGGCAAGTGTATCCGGTTCCCAGTTAAGGATCTTCGCGTCTTTGCAAGCCGGAATTCGATGGGCGTCCGTGGAACTAAACTCTCCAAAGGTGACGAAGTTATGTCTCTTACGATCGTTAATCACGTGGAAATCACAAGCGAAGAAAGAGATGCTTATATTCGTATGAGCCGCGCCCTGAGGGGGGTCGAACAAGAAGAGGGAGAGGATGAAGCATTCACCACGAACGGTGATCTTCCTCAAGATAAATTCCTTGCCTTCCAAGAAAAAGACCAGTTCATTTTGACGCTGTCTGATAAAGGATTCGGCAAGCGAACTTCCTTGTATGAATATCGAGTTACCCACCGGGGTGGCTCGGGCATCGTCAGCATGAAGCTGTCTTCAAAGACGGGAAAAATCGTCTCAACGATGGTCGTTGAGGAACAAGATCAATTGGTTCTCGTGAGCGACGGCGGCCAGTTGATTCGCTGCCCCGTGGCGGATATCAGGGTCGCAGGGCGCGCCACTCAAGGTGTCACCATCTTCCGCGTCTCAGGAGACGAGAAAGTCGTCTCCGTGGCCCGCATCACGGAATCCGATGAAGAGGAAAACGGGAGCGAATCCTCTAACGAAGCAACGGTTGAACAGTAAGTCGGAGGAGAGGTTTTTTAATGTCTCAAAGTAATTTAAAGACCGCGGTTAGATATTATGAGGCCTTGAATCACAGAGATTTGAAAGAGATGGAGCAATGCCTTCATCCCGACGTAGAATTCCTCGGTCCTCTTGCCGAAATGAAAGGGAGAGCAACTGTTTTAGAAGCGGCGAAGGGCTTTTTTCTCCTCTTTAAAGATCTGAGGATCAGAGCCAAGTTCGAAAATGAAGATCAGGTGATGGTGGCCGTTGAATTCGACTGTCCTGGTCCCATCGGTCTTTTTCGAGCGGCGCATCTCTTGTCCTTTCAAGACAGTCTGATTTCCCAAATCGAACTTTATTACGATGCCCGTCCTTTTGAGGCCAAACGGACAGAAGCCTTTCAAACTAGTTAGGAAGTAAGTTTTTCATCTTCAAAAGGGATTCCATAGGAACAAGTTGTATTCTTATTCCGGAGTGATCGGCAATTGGAGGTCATCTCATAAAAAAGACGCGACTTGCGTCGCGTCTTTTAGGAGGTCGAAGGATGAACCTTCAGATGAAACCTTAATAGAATCGGTTCACGATACCTGCGTGCGCCGTCCAAGAATCCCATGTCGTATCACCCAGTCTTTGAGTGGTGCCGCCGAATTTAGCGTCCGTTCCTTTGGTCTTAAATTTGGACCATTCAAACCCGAGAGCAAGCTGCAGCTCAGGTGTCAGCTGATACGCATACTGACCTTGGAAAGAAAGACCGTGGCCTCTGCTCGCATGATCAAGATTAACGGAGGATGCGTCGCCGTTAAACCAGGTCCATGTATACATACCGCGAACACCTAAAGCGTGACGTTCATCGAGGTTCCAACCGATCCCGAGACCTGCCGTCGGACCATGCCAACGGAAACGCCAGTTTGTGCTGCCATTCGGGTCAAACATCGGGAAACCTGCTGCTGCAGTCGATGTACGCGTCGGGGTGCGAAGCTTATGATATTCCCAACCAACGAGAGGTCTGACTGACCACGCGCTGAGTTCTTCCGTGAAGAGAGAGATCAGGTTATACCCTACCAAAGCACTTGCACCAAAAGCGTTTTCACCGTCAAGGCCCGCACTACGTGTCGTTACGTTTCCGGTTTGAAGAGCCGTCAAGCGGGATTGGCCGCTATCTACAAAACCGAGATATCCTTTAACTTCCGCATAAAAGCCGGAGCCGTAAGTGGCATTGATTTCTGGTTTCAACTTCCAAATTTGGACATGCTTGACTTCCGCGTCGAAATAATGGGTTGAAGCCGCGGTGTCCGTTGCCCCCCTTCCGATTTTAACGTCGTCACTGCCGTAACCACCTGTGAACTGGGCGCGAACATCCCACCCGTCGATCACTTTCGTCTTATTTGTTTCAGCAGCTTGCGCCACCATAGATGCAACAACGAAAGCACTCGTCAGACTGAGCAATTTTAAGAATTTATCGTTTTTCAAGGTTTCCTCCCCCAGGTTAAATTTTAAACAAATTTTATCTCATATTTTAATTAACATTGATGCGAGCTCGGAACAAGAGGGGTCAGACCTCTCTCTCTTTCAAAAGGGATGTACTGTGGCATTCCAGCAACGTGTGAGGAGAAGCCTGTTTGTAATTGTGCCAAAGAAGCCTGAGACCCTTCCTGATTTTAGAGAGGGAGAGCGTCTTTAAAAAACGGGCTCCTTCGACTTCGGAAAAAGGACTTATCTCAAAAAGTCTAAGGACTGCCTCTGAAAGTCCTTTGCCTTCTTCTTCGAGAAGGTCATAAGCTCGTTTATAATCTCCAATCCTCCGAAGCTCCCATGGTCGGTCGGCTAAAGCCTGGCAAATTCCTTGTCCTGGCTCTCTTTTAATGAAAGAAGAAATCCGTGAAAGCCCCGGATGAGCGCAAATTTTTTGATAGAGGTAAAAATCCTGCTCAAATATGAGGCCAGCCTCCTGCATCTCGGGTGTAATCAATTTTTTCACCCTTAGAAAATCGAGAGGATGATACCTTTTGGGTAAAGGAGGTGATTTCTCCGAGATTTTTTTTGGGCGACCGCGGGCTCTTTTAAAAGTGAGGTAACTCATGGCTACTCTCCGTTAATAGGTAGAGAGTTGAGTAAGATACAGAGGGCCCTGGCCGCACGTTCGCCTGATTTCATTTGCGCGAATCAAGAGTTGCGTCACCGTCAAATAATCGTTTTTACAGCGAAAACGAGGATATGAAGGGTCTGAAGAGGCACATGACAGACGCTTAACATCGTGACCATGGCTTTTAAGGTAGTGCACCAAAAAGTCTGTATCACACCAAATTTCAGCTACCTTTTCAGCCTTATTAAGAGCCTTGGACAAAATAAGGTCTGCTCGCGTCGTATTTCGGGAAAGGCTGGTTCCGTGAGGATGGAGAGGGAGCTCATGAGTTTCGAGGAGATTGTTAAAAAGCTGAGGGTTGATTTTTCCCAAAACAATGTGTTTTTCCTCGAGAATTCCTGAAGCGCCTCAATAAGGCGTCCCAGAGGGGGTTTCGGAGATCTGACCCGAGAGATCTTACTATGTCCGGTCCCTAAAGGACGGACCCCGAATCTCTCTAAGGCTTTGTTGATAGCCGTGACGGACCGATTAAAAAGACACGCCATATTTTGAAGGGTTGCGCCCAATTCATAAGCATATCTCAAGCACTCAATCTCTGGTTGAGACCAATTTTTTTTCATCTTGAAACCCTCCTGTTTCTGTTGAATTGACATTTTTTTTCCCAAAAAAACCAATTTTTTTTAAAAAGTTGTTGCATAGCTCTGCAATATTTGCATATATGGTATACAAAAATGTATTGGCTAATTTAATTGCCAATATGGGTGGCGGTTGTCAAGAAAATTTCTTGAACAGTTGCCCAAGAGCTGTTAGATAGCCAGGCATAGAGACGTCAATTGTTGAAACCGATAAACAAGGAAAGGCGAACACGAAATGAGCGCGAAATCTTTTGCAACGGCAGGAATGCCGCAACCAGATACACCGACCAACCAACCAGCCAATGACAGTGTTGCAAAGAGTGACGCACAGTTAGCCCTGGTCCCTCAAACACATCCCTTTCGTCCCGGCGTTCCGAATAAGCTTTTAACCCGCAAGCGGAAGCGGTCCCGGCATCCGTTGCGTGAGCTTCGCCTGCAACGAGGGTATACATTGGAAGAATTGGCTGAGTTGACGAAGCTTTCCCCTTCTTACCTGTCTCGTCTTGAGAGCGGAACACGTCGCTTGAACGCGGACATCCTTCAGCGTCTCGCACACGTTTTGAGTTGTCATCCGGGAGATCTTCTGCCGACCGAGACTCATGGAGGCAAGTTCGTCATGATGGGGAACCGCGGTGGTATCGAGGGTGAGACGGAAAATTTTGCTCCCCGCTATCCCAGCCAGGACTTGCCACTCTATCACCTTCGCAAGAACACGGAAGGAAAAGATACCCTGTCTTTGGAAACGGCAGCCGAGTGGGTGACGCGCCCGCCCGAGCTAATGGGTGTGGCCGGCGCTATTTCTTTCTCGATCAATGATCCGTCCTTCGGAAGTCGTTATCGGATCGGGGATCGTGTATTTGCGCATCCCACCCGTCCTCTAACGCCTAATTGTTCGGTGCTGGCCGTCACTTATGACAACGAGGCCGTTTTGGGCGAATTCATGGGGTGGAAGACCATTGATGGCGAGACCGATGAGAGACTTGCCATTCGTAAGGCAAATGCGACCGGTCAAGACAATCAATCCTTTTTCTCAAATGAGAAAGTCAAGGCCATTTACCGCGTCATCGGCTTGATGGAATCCGCGTAAGGAAATCTTCGATCGCTTATAAGAAAAACCCCGGTCTTCCGGGGTTTTTTATATTCTCTAATGATGAATAAAGAGCGGGATATCTGCTTTTTTCATAATGCTGGTTGTGACGGAGCCGAACAGAGCTTCCCGCAAGAAGGAGTGGCTGAACGCTCCCATAACGATCATGGAGACATTATTTTCTTTTGCTCTCTTAAGAAGAACTTCATCCGGATTTTCTTTGGTAGGAAGGACCGTTGCCTCCGCCACGAGTCCGTGGGCGGAGCAAAGGCGTAAAGCACGGGAAACGTTTCTCATTCCCCGCTCTTCATCGGGGTCTACCGTGACAATGTCGAGGGACTTATTCGTCGCAAGACCCAAAAGAATAAACATATGAAGAGCTCGAGAAGCCTGGAACCCTCCATCAAAACAAACAAGAACTTTGTTGTCCGGACTCGGGTGTCCCGGGACGGCAATCACGGGACGAGGGTTATCACGGGCCACATGTTTGACGGTCAAATCCGTGTCTTCGTCCAACTCAAAGTGAAAATCCGTCGTCTTTCCGATAATGATAACATCGGCTTCGTGAGCAAAACGCTCGATTTCGGCTGCCGGGAATCCTTCGACTTCGAAGATCTCCGTCGGCACACCTTCCTTCAATGCGGCTTTTTTAAATTCGTCGATCATGACCTGAATTTGCTCATGAGACGCCTTGATCACTTCTTCATCCCGGTGCAATTTAAAGGCGGACGCCCCCAAAGGCTCCGGCTGGGCTGCCGTAATCCAGGGAAGATCAAGAATCCCTAAGGCAATGATGGACGCATTTTTTTCCTTTGCCAGGCGAAGAGCGTAATCTTGGGCGGCCAGACCCGGGGCAGAATTATCAAGAGCAAGAACGATTCGCTTTATCATGAGACCTTCCTTATAATTTTTTTCGTATTTTAATACGTTTTAGAGGACGTGGCTAGTCTTCAAGGATAGTCGGTGTAACGCCTTGCTCTTTAATCAAGGCTATAATTTGATTGAAGGCCTGGTTCACTTCAGTTTCATCATATCCTTTGACGACAACGCGGACTCCCTTTTCCTGATCGTGGCGCCAATGGGGATAGGAGCCGATCTCAAGGACGGGAAAACGATTCTGAATGGCACTGAGCCCCTCCGCCATATGGCTTTCGACTACGGCGCTGAAAACCGAACGACTTAATCGTTTTTTGCCTCCTTGAAGGCGAGGAAGAAGGCCTTCTATCATACCCTGCATAATGTTTGGAACGCCTGCGAGAACGTAGACGTTTTCAATTTGAAATCCGGGGGCGGCGCTGACGGGATTTTCAATGAGGACAGCTCCTTCCGGAATGTTTGCCATTCGAAGGCGGGAGTCCGTATAGGGCAGGGTCGCCGGATACTTGTCCAAGATCATTTTTTCGGCATCCTTGTTACGAACGAGAGGGCGCCCGAAAGCCTTTGCAATAGCTGCCGCCGTCATATCATCGTGGGTCGGCCCGATCCCGCCTGTTGTAAAAACATACGTGTACTGTTGCCTGAGCTCAAGGATGTGTTGAATGATTTCTTCCTCCACATCTCCGATAAAACGACCCTCGGTAACCCGAATGCCAACCCCCGTCAGCTTCATCGTCAGGTAATGAAAGTTCATATCATGGGTTTGCCCTGAGAGAATCTCATTACCGATGATTAGGATTCCGGCCGTGGGCACAAACGTCGCCAGAGGCATGAAAGGTCTTTCCATGTGTCGATTAGATTGCTAAAGAGAATACAGTTCAATATCTTTCATGGAAATATGGAATTTGAAAAAAATCTAATCCCGGGACGCTTGTTGCGTCGATACAAACGCTTTTTGGCGGATGTGGAGCTTTCATCAGGCGAGGTCATCACCGCCCATTGCCCTAACTCGGGCTCCATGCAGGGAATAAACGAGCCCGGAAGTCGGGCTTATGTCATGCCTTACGATCCTTCGTCAGGGAGAAAGCTCCTTTATACTTTGGAACTTGTGGAGGCGGAGGAGACCTGGGTCGGGATCAATACGTCTCGAACAAACCATCTCGTCGCAGAGGGTCTTGAGAGAAAGCTCTTAAGCGAATTTAAAGAGTACTCGACGTGTCGTCGAGAGGTGAAATATGCGGAGAATTCACGGGTAGACTTTTTACTTGAAGAGAAAGGTCTTCCGCCCCTTTATTTGGAGGTCAAAAACGTAACCTTACGCCGTGACGGGGTTGCTCTGTTTCCTGATGCTGTAACAGAGAGGGGTACAAAACACCTGGATGCCTTAAGTCGGATGGTGGAGGCGGGAGCTCGATCCGCGATCCTTTACGTGGTTCAACGAAAGGATTGCGAGGCTTTTTCTCTTGCGAAAGATATTGACGCCGCGTATTCCGATATGGCAAAATCAGCCAAAAAGAAAGGGGTTGAGGCTTACTGCTACGCATGTCATGTTAGTCCGACCGCAATTACGATTTCAACAACTCTAAAGATTATAGAATAAATGACCGCACCTCAAAACGATCAAGCTTTTCTCAAATCAAAGGATAGTATCGTCCTTCATGAAGGGCGCCAGATTCCTCTTCATAACGAGTCGGCCTTTGACGGTATGCGCAAGGCCGGAAAACTCGCTGCTCAAACGCTTGATTATATTGCAGAGCATGTCCGTCCAGGCATCTCAACGGAGGCTTTGAATCAATTGTGCCATGACTTTATCATCAATCATGGCGCCATTCCCGCTCCTCTCAATTATCGGGGGTTTCCCAAGTCGATTTGCACCTCCGTCAATCATGTGGTGTGTCACGGGATTCCCTCTGATGATAAGATTTTGAAAGAAGGGGATATCCTCAACATCGATGTAACGGTCATTTTGGACGGATGGCACGGAGATACCAATCGGACTTTTCCCGTCGGCAAACTCTCTCTTCTGGCCCGCAAACTCGTCGATGTCACGTATGACGCGATGATGCGTGGTATTGAAGCAGTGAAACCTGGTGCGACTTTAGGAGATATCGGTCACGCCATTCAATCCCATGTGGAGCAAAACCGCTTTTCAGTCGTACGGGATTTTTGTGGTCACGGAATCGGCCGCCTCTTTCATACAGCACCCGATGTGGTTCATTTCGGCAAACCGGGGACAGGCCTCGTCCTTGAAGAAGGGATGTTCTTTACCATCGAGCCCATGGTAAACGCAGGCAAATATCACACGAAAATTTTAAGCGATGGGTGGACGGCCGTAACGCGAGACCGTTCCCTCTCCGCCCAATTCGAGCACACTTTAGGTGTTACGAAAAACGGCTATGAGATCTTCACGCTCAGCACCTAACGCACAACCCTAAGAGTTGGTGTCATATTTTAATATTTTGTAAGGGTCTTCAGGAAATCCTTCGGTGAGGGGTGGTGCTGTTTGCACGAGCCCCATGAAATACGATACAAATCTGTTTAGAACTTGGTGGAGCCAAGGGGGATCGAACCCCTGACCTCTACAATGCCATTGTAGCGCTCTCCCAGCTGAGCTATGGCCCCTTACAAAAGAAGTCCCTCAACTTTTACCACGAATCTCCCGAAGTGCAAGCAAAAAGGTGTGAAAGTACGCGTGCAAAAACAAAGGAAAAGTCAAAGGACGAGAAAAAGCCGACGATGGTCGCCCAGGAGACAACAGACGATTTTCAGACGTTAAACGTCTGTGAAAAAAGATCACCTCTAACTTGGTATTTTTCGCACTAAGAAGTTCAGCCATTTTTGATCTTTGCTCGGCGCAACTTTGCTTCTTGTGTCTTCTTCGGTCCAGATTTCACAAACCTCAAAAAGACCCTCTAAGAAAGGCTTAATCATTGTTTCTGTCATATTCCAAAAGTCCCGCTCAATGGTCGGCATGGGGGAATCTCCATATTTGTAGGAAGCAAAGAAAATACCTCCGGGTTTGAGCGCTTGATGAATTTTTTGGTAGACATCCCTTGTTTCATCATAAGAAATATGAAGAAGTGATACCGAGGCCCAAATCCCTTCAAAGCAATCCTGAAAGTCTAGGTCTTGGAATCTTAACTTCATAACGTCCATGCCTGTTACCTGAGTTGAAAAACGGACCATTTCTTCTGATGCATCAAAGGCTGAAACCTTGTACCCCTGGCTCAAAAAGTATCTGGTATCCCTGCCCACTCCGCAGCCTGCGTCCAAGATATGGGCAGTCTCGGGTAAGAGTTTCAGAAACTTCTGGTAACTCTCGAGCAAATCGACAGAGATCGTTCTGTCGTAAAAGGATTGAGCATTTTTATTATAATAGTCTATCGTCTTTGACATGTTCTCCCTCACAAATACCGTTTCAGATATTGTCCCGTATAGCTTGCGGTCACTCCTGCTACATTCTCAGGTGGTCCTTGGGCGACAATTGTGCCGCCTCCATCCCCCCCTTCAGGACCAAGGTCGATGATCCAATCGGCGGTCTTGATCACCTCGAGATTGTGTTCGATGACAACAACCGTATTCCCTTGGTCAACCAAAGAGTGCAAAACCTCAAGCAACTTTCGAACATCCTCGAAGTGAAGACCTGTCGTTGGCTCGTCTAAAATATAGAGGGTTCGGCCGGTGGCCCGCTTAGAGAGTTCTTTTGAGAGTTTAATCCGTTGAGCCTCGCCGCCCGAAAGGGTTGTCGCCCGTTGACCGATATGGATATAGCTGAGTCCTACCCGATTCAAGGTTTCAAGCTTATCTCTAACGGACGGAATCGCCCCAAAAAACGCGAGTCCCTCCTCAACCGTCATCTCAAGCACATCGGCAATGGACTGATCCTTATAACAAACGTCAAGGGTTTCCCTATTGTAACGTTTCCCCTGACATTGGTCGCACGTCACGTAAACATCGGGCAAGAAATGCATCTCGATCTTGATGACCCCGTCCCCCTGGCAGGCCTCACACCGCCCACCTTTCACATTGAAGGAAAAACGACCTGCCTTGTAGCCTCGCGCCTTGGCCTCGGGCAAGGCCGCAAACCACTCTCGGATGGGTGTGAAGGCACCCGTGTATGTTGCGGGATTCGAACGGGGCGTCCGACCGATGGGAGACTGGTCGATATCGATGATCTTGTCGATGTGCTCGAGGCCTTCGAGGCTGTCGTGATCTCCGGGCAGATCTCCTCCCTGACAAAGCTTTCGGTGAATGGCCTTATAAAGCGTCTCGATGATCAGGGAAGACTTACCCCCCCCTGAGACTCCGGTTACGGCCACGAACTTCCCCAAAGGAATGTCAACCGTCAGGTTCTTGAGATTGTTGGTGCGAGCCCCCGTCACTCGAATGGCTTTGCCCTTATGTCCTATCCGGCGCTTTTCAGGAAGCGGAATCCGGCGCACGCCTTTTAAATAAAGCCCCGTCAAGCTTTTCGGATGGCGAATAATTTCATCGGGGGTTCCTTGAGCGACGATTTCCCCGCCATGAATGCCGGCACCCGGCCCCATATCGATCACGTAATCGGCCAGACGAATCGTATCCTCATCATGTTCCACGACGATCACGGTGTTATCCAGGTCTCGCAAGCGCTTAAGCGTCTCCAGCAAGCGGTCATTATCTTTTTGATGGAGCCCTATTGAAGGCTCATCCAACACGTAGAGAACTCCTGTCAAACCCGAGCCGATTTGAGAAGCGAGACGAATCCGCTGGCTTTCCCCGCCTGAAAGAGTACCCGAAGACCTCGCTAATGTCAGGTAGCCCAATCCCACATTGTTCAGAAAACCGAGTCTTTCATCGATTTCCTTAAGAATCCGAGCAGCAATATCATTTTGTTTTTGGGTCAGTTTAGACTTCAGAGACGAAAACCATTCCCCTGCTTGCCTTACAGAAAGTCTGGTGATTTCACCGATATGCTTGCCCGCGATCTTGACGGCGAGAGCCTCCTCCTTGAGACGATGCCCCTGGCAAGCCTCACAGAGATGGGATGTTTGGTATTTTGAGAGCTCTTCCTGTTTTTGTTGACTTTCAGTCTCCTTATAGCGACGTTCAAGACTCGGGATCACCCCTTCAAAGGGTTTATTCGTCCTGTATGTGTGGGCATTATCCTGGATGACTGTCGGTATTGCGATTGACCCCGTTCCGTACAAAAGCGCATTCCTTGTTTTTTCCTTCAGCTTTTCAAACGGCGTTTCGATATCGTCCCCGAAATACTCGACAACAGCCTTACACACTTGAATGTAATAAAAAGCAAAAGAGGTATTCCAAGGAGCAATCGCTCCTTTCGGGATCGATAGGCTCGGGGTCGGGATCACAAGATTGGGATCAAATGTGATGCTTGCCCCGAGACCATCACATGAAGGACACGCACCAAACGGACTGTTAAATGAAAAGAGACGCGGTTCGATTTCCTCAATCGTAAACCCGGAAACAGGACAGGCAAACTTTGACGAAAAAACCGTTCGTGCACCCGAGGTTACATCTTCTGCATAAAGGATTCCTTGGCTCAAGTCGAGAGCCGTTTCAACACTATCCGCAAGACGCGTCTCAAGGCCGGGTTTAATAACAATCCGGTCAACCACCACTTCGATATCATGTTTAATTTTTTTATCGAGGGCAGGAGTCTCCTCCAGAGAATAAAGCATCCCGTCGATTTTAACCCGCTGGAACCCTCGTTTTTGAAGGTCTGCGAGTTCCTTTCGATATTCCCCCTTTTTCCCTCGAATGAGGGGAGAGAGGAGCATCAGTTTTGTCCCCTCCGCAAATGCCATGAGTCGGTCGACCATCTGGCTCACTGTTTGAGACTCGATAGGAAGACCCGTGGCCGGGGAATGCGGCACGCCGATACGGGCGAACAAAAGTCTCAGATAATCGTATATTTCGGTCACAGTTCCGACCGTTGAGCGGGGATTTTTGGAGGTTGTCTTTTGTTCGATCGAAATAGCGGGAGAAAGGCCTTCAATGTGATCCACATCCGGTTTTTGCATTAACTCCAAAAACTGTCTCGCATAGGCCGAAAGGCTCTCCACATAACGCCTCTGGCCCTCCGCATAGATCGTATCGAAAGCAAGGGAAGATTTGCCGGACCCCGACAATCCCGTAATGACGACCAATTGGTTTCTAGGGATCTCGACATCGATATTCTTTAAGTTATGTTCGCGGGCACCTTTGATGAGAATAGATTGCTGGGACATAATCTGCCTGATTTATCGTTCTTTAATCTTCGGTAAAGTAAAATGACATTCGTTTGAGGAATGGTCGGAGCGGCGGGATTTGAACCCACGACCCCCAGACCCCCAGTCTGGTGCGCTACCAGGCTGCGCTACGCTCCGATGGTTTGGACTATACTGAGGAAGACCTTTCAGCGCAAGGAGAATTCAGTTTAACCCTTCAAAAAAAGATTAACGATAGGGACCGTCGATCCGAATATTCTCGGCTAACAGAGCTTCCCACTTATCGCCGTTATCGAGGAGTTTATCTTTATTATAAAAAAGCTCTTCCCGTGTTTCAGTGGCAAATTCGAAGTTAGGACCTTCAACGATCGAGTCCACGGGACATGATTCCTGACAGAGCCCGCAATAGATACATTTTGTCATATCAATATCATATCGAATGGTCCGCCTGCTCCCGTCTTCTCGCGGCTCCGCATCAATCGTAATCGCTTGGGCCGGGCAAACAGCCTCGCAAAGTTTGCAAGCAATACAGCGTTCCTCCCCGTTGGGATAACGCCTGAGAGCGTGCTCTCCTCTCATTCGAGGGCTCACGGGGCTTTTCTCGTAAGGGTACTGAATCGTGACTTTTCTTTTAAAGAAATACTTCAAGGTTAGAAGCATGCCTGAGAAAATTTCTATGAGGACAAAACTTTCGAACCACCTTCGTATGGATGCAAGTGTCAAATTCATTTGTTTTTTTCTCCTTCACGCCCCCTGCCCCGGCAAGAGGTTAAAGTACATTAAAAATCCGGAAACCAGTACGACACTTGCGAGAGAGATCGGTAAAAAGACCTTCCAGCCGAGTCTCATCAACTGATCATACCGATACCGAGGCAAGGTCGCTCGAACCCAAAGGAAGAGGAAGAGCATAAAGGCTATTTTAAATGCAAACCAAACAAATCCCGGGATCAACGTAAACGGCGCAACACCGAAAGGCGGTAGCCAACCCCCCAAAAACAAGATTGTTGCGAGAGCGCTCATCAAGATCATGTTTGCATATTCGCCTAAGAAAAAGAAAGCAAATGGCATGGAAGAGTACTCGACGTTATAGCCTGCCACAAGCTCTGCTTCCGCCTCCGGCAAGTCAAAGGGGGCGCGATTTGTCTCAGCCAAACTCGAGATAAAAAACATTACGAACAGAGGGAAAAGAGGAATAGCAAACCATATCGATTGCTGAGCAAGAACGATCTCTCGTAAGTTCATAGAGCCCGCGCACAAAAGAACAGTCACGATAATAAATCCGAGAGAAACTTCATAGGAGACCATTTGAGCAGCCGATCGAAGAGCCCCCAAAAAAGGATATTTGGAGTTCGATGCCCAGCCCGCGATGGTGATACCGTAAACGCCTAAGGATGAAATCGCAAAGAGATAAAGAATCCCGACGTTCAAATCAGCCAGTACGAAATCGGGGCCGATGGGAATGACAGCCCAGGCGATCATGCTGAGGCTGAAAGTTAAAATGGGCGCAGCCAGAAAAAGAAGGGGATTTGCTTTGCTAGGAATGACGTTTTCTTTATGCAGGAGCTTGAGTGCATCCGCAATCGGTTGAAGAAGACCGAAGGGACCCACTGTATTAGGCCCGATTCTTAGCTGCATCGCGCCGATGACTTTTCGCTCCGCATACGTCAGGTAGGCAACAGATAAAATCAGCGGTAAAACGATCATGATAATTTGGGCAATGATGATCAGAGCCGGCCAAAGATACTCGGACCACAATTCGGAAATCATCAGGCTGCCTCCTTCACTGTTGCGATTATCTCAGTGGCACATCGGGCCATCGTTTGAGAAGCTCTACTGACCGGATCCGTCTGATAAAATTCAAATACATAATCAGGAAGAGGCCTTGAAAGAAGCTTGCCTTCCTTGCCGAAGGGCTTCCAAGGAGCAGGAATAATTTCATCGATCCGACCGAAAATCGGATTCAATGCCGCCATCCGCTCTCGAATCTCTTCAATTGAATCGTAAGGAAGCGTCTTGTGAAGAACTTCTGATAAAGCCCGCAGGATTTTCCAGTCTTCTTTAGCGTCTCCCGGAGTAAAAAGAGCTCGCTGTGTTTGTTGAGGACGGCCTTCCGTGTTGACGTAGGTTGCGTTTTTCTCCGTGTATGCAGAGCCAGGGAGAATGACGTCAGCCCGATGGGCACCTTTGTCACCATGATGTCCTTGATAAATAACGAAGGTGTCTCCTAATTGATCCATATCGATCTCATCCGCGCCTAAGAGATAGACTGCCTTGATGTCTCCTTTATAGGCCGCTTTCAGTATATCTCGTGCTCCGACCCCTTTGGCACCCGGGACAAAGCCGATTTCAAGGCCCCCTACCCGAGCTGCCGCCTTGTGAACAACGTTAAAACCATTCCATTCCTTCGTCACGACGGAGAATTTCTTAACGATCTGAGAAAGAAGATGCGAAAGAGCTTTCGCGTCATGTCTGGTGAAGATGTCCATCCCCACAATGATCATCGGATGTTTTGCCGCTTCCAATTCTTTGCTGAGTTCGTGCCGCCCACCCAAAATCGTCTCGAGAAGGTCTAAAGACGGTCCATAATCTCGGTAACCGAACGTGAACGGAGCTCCCTTTGGTAAAGCTCCTCCGATATAACCCGCTTTAAATCCGCCTTGAAGGTAGCGTTTCCGAAGGCGTGCGTGAATCAAAGGCGCTTCATGCCGAAGATTCGTGCCAATGATAAGAGCATAATCGGATTTCTCAATACCCTCAATAGTTGAATTAAAGAGATAACTTCCTCGGTTCTTCTCATCGAGATCAGCCCCGTCCTGCCGGCAGTCGAAATGAGGAGAATCGAGAGAAAGCATCAGCTCTTTCAAAAGAAGCATACTCTCTACATCCGCCTGATCACCAGCAAGAGCAGCTATTTCAAAACCTTTCAGACCTTTCAGTTTCTTTGAAATAACTTCAAAAGTCTCCGACCAGCTTGCTTCTTCCAATCGACCGTTCCGCCTGACATAGGGACGATCAAGCCGCTGAACGGAAAGACCGTCGCAGGCATACCGCGTCTTATCGGAAATCCATTCCTCATTAATGGATTCATTCAATCGGGGCAAAATTCGAATCACTTTTTGCGCATACGTATCGACTCTGATGTTACTACCAACGGCATCCATAACATCGATAGACTCGGTTTTCTCTAAATCCCAGGGGCGTCCTTTGAACGCATAGGGGCGAGACGTTAAGGCCCCGACGGGACAAATGTCCACAAGGTTGCCGGAAAGCTCATTGGTCACGGCGCGATCCATATAACTCATGATCTCCATATTCTCCCCTCGTCCGATCCCGCCCAATTCGGGAACGCCTGCGATGTCCTGAGCAAAGCGGACGCAACGGGTGCAATGGATGCAACGGGTCATAAATGTGCGAATAAGAGGGCCCATATATTTATCTGAAACCGCCCTCTTGTTCAAACGGTATCGAGATGTACTTGGGCCGTAAGCCATCGTCAAATCCTGCAGATCGCACTCTCCCCCCTGATCGCAGATGGGGCAGTCAAGCGGATGGTTGATGAGGAGGAACTCAAGAACGGACTTGCGGGCTTTTTTCACATAATCCGTACTCGTATGAATCACCATACCTTCCGAAACAGGCATCGCGCAACTCGCGATCGGTTTCGGAGCGCCTTCCTGTTGAACGAGGCACATACGACAATTCCCTGCGATCGCGAGCCTTGGGTGATAACAAAAGACGGGAACCTCAATTCCGAGCAACTGCGCCGCTTGTAAAATCGTGGTTCCTTGAGGGACTTCAATTTCCTGACCGTCGATGGTGAGCTTCGTCATTCTTCTTCCTCACAAATCCTTAAGCTGCCCGCGTAATCCGCTTTTCAAGTTCAGGTCGAAAATGACGGATCAAACCCTGAACGGGCCATGCTGCCGCATCTCCAAGGGCGCATATAGTGTGTCCCTCAATCTGATAGGTAACTTCTTCCAAAAGATCAATATCCCGGAGTGTCCCTTCACCGGCCGCAATCCGTAATAGCATCCGCCAAAGCCAGCCTGTTCCCTCTCGACAAGGGGTACATTGGCCGCAACTTTCATGCATATAAAATTTAGAAAGCCGTGCAATGGCCCTGACAATATCGGTCGAACGGTCCATAACGATCACACCGGCCGTACCCAATCCGCTTTTAACATTCCTGAGCGCCTCATAATCCATCGTAACGTTTTCACAAACCTCCTTCGGGATCAGTGGCACAGAGGAGCCTCCCGGAATCACGGCGAGCAGATTTCCCCACCCGCCTCTAACTCCTCCCGCATACGTTTCAATGAGAGACTTGAGAGGAATTCCGAGCTCCTCCTCCACATTACAGGGCTTGTTCACATGGCCTGAAATGCAAAAAATTTTTGTTCCCGCACTATCAGGTTTCCCAAGAGAAGCAAACCATTTTCCCCCTCGCCTTAAAATCGTCGGGACGTTGGCAATCGTTTCAACGTTATTAATAATAGTGGGACATCCGTAAAGCCCCATTAAGGCAGGGAACGGCGGTTTTAATCGAGGCATTCCTTTTCGCCCCTCAAGGCTCTCGAGCAAAGCTGACTCTTCTCCGCAAATGTAGGCGCCTGCCCCCCGATGAACATAAAGATCGAAATCCCAACCGGAGCCGGCCGCATTCTTCCCCAAAAGACCTTCTTTGTAAGCCTCATGAATAGCTGCTTTCAGATGCTCGGCTTCCCGAAAGAATTCTCCGCGGACATAAACGTAGCCCACGTGTGCGTTAATCGCAAAGCCTGCCAACAAAGCTCCCTCTACAAGCTTATGAGGTTCGTGGCGTAAGATGTCTCTGTCCTTGCACGTCCCCGGCTCAGATTCGTCCGCATTGATCACAAGATAATGTGGAAGCTTCCCCGGCTTCGGCAAGAATGACCACTTGCGTCCCGTATTAAATCCGGCACCGCCCCGTCCTCGGAGCCCTGAGAGCATCACCTCTTGAACGATCCACTCTTGTCCTTTTCCGATTAAATCACGCGTGCCTTCCCAATCACCGCGTGTTCGAGCACTCGCAAGCCCCCAATCCTCAAACCCGTAGAGGTTCGTATAAACTCTGTTTGCTTCAGCTAACATGGGATCTATTCTTTCTCATCGACTTGGGCTGAGGCGAAGGACTCGTGCCTCCTTTACTTTCCTCGTAAGGCTCAGAACTATGGCGCCCGCTTTGCGGACCGGGCGTGACTTTACGACCTGCCCGCAAGTCTTCCAGCAACGCCTCGACCGACGCAGGTGTCAGGTCTTCATAATAATCATCATTAATTTGAGCCATGGGTCCATTTACGCAAGCCCCCAAACACTCAACTTCCATAACGGTAAAAAGGCCGTCCCTCGAAGTTTCCCCCTGGGACACACCGGCGATTCTGTTACACACTTTCAGAATATCGTCGCTACCACTCAGTTGACACGGAGTCGTAGTGCAAACCTGAACTAAGTACTCTCCTACAGGATGAAGGTTGAACATACTATAAAAGGTCGCAACCTCATAAGCCTGCATTTTAGAAATACCGATGAAGTCCGCAACATATTCGATGGCCTCCTGAGAGATCCATCCTCCCTTTTGTCTTTGCGCTAAGTCCAGAAGAGGAATTAAGGCACTTGCCTTCCTCTCGGCAGGGTATCGGGACAGAATTTCTTCTGCCCGCTTGAGAAACTTCGGGGCAAATTGAAAGGGTTCTTCCTCAAGGATCATACGTCTTTTCAACGGTCTATCTCTCCGAATACAATGTCCATGGATCCGATAATGGCAACAGCATCGGCCAACATGTGGCCTCTTGCCATAAAGTCGGTGCCCTGCAAAAAACAGTAACTAGGCGGACGAATTTTACAGCGGTAGGGTTTATTCGTACCATCGGCAACCAAATAGACGCCGAATTCACCCTTGGGTGCCTCAACCGCCGTATAGGTCTCCCCTTGAGGCACATGATACCCTTCCGTATAAAGTTTGAAATGATGAATGAGTGACTCCATAGATGTTTTCATTTCGGCCCTTGGAGGAGGTGCCACCTTTCGGTTCGCTGTCATAACAGGACCTTTCGGCATTTCGGCCAAGCACTGCTTGATGATTTTAACGGACTGGCGCATCTCTTCCACACGCACAAGATAACGATCGTAGCAGTCCCCATTCTTACCGACGGGAATCTCGAAGTTCATTCTGGCATAAACTTCATAAGGTTGCGAACGCCGCAAATCCCAAGGGACGCCGGACGCCCGCAACATAGGGCCCGTAAAACTCCAATCCAGAGCCTCTTCACCAGTCACAACCCCGATATTAACCGTTCTTTGTTTGAAAATTCGATTTTCCGTCAAAAGACCTTCCATATCATCGATCACTTTGGGAAAGGTCTCGGCAAAATGATAGATATCCTCCGCAAGGCCTGCCGGCATATCCTGATGAACACCGCCCGGCCTGAAGTAATTTGAATGCAGCCGCGCACCACAAACGCGCTCGTAAAACTCCATAAGTTTCTCGCGCTCTTCAAAGCCCCACAAAAAAGGCGTCATAGCTCCGCAATCGAGAGCAAACGTCGTGATATTCAAGAGGTGATTTAAAATACGAGATACTTCCGAGAAGAGAACCCGAATATACTGGGCTCGTATCGGAACCTCGATTTGAAGAAGCTTCTCAATGGCAAGAGCAAAGGCATGCTCCTGATTCATCGGCGCCACATAATCAAGGCGGTCAAAATAAGGGAGAGCCTGCATATAGGTTTTATGTTCGATGAGCTTTTCCGTCCCACGGTGCAAAAAACCGATGTGCGGATCTGCTCGCTCAACAATTTCGCCGTCCATCTCAAGAATCAAACGCAATACACCGTGTGCAGCCGGGTGTTGAGGACCGAAGTTAATGGCATATGTTTTCTTATCAAATTCCGAGTCTGCCATAATGAACTACTTTCTCTCTCCTATCCCGTCCCGGTCTTGGTTGCTTTTTCATCTCCGGGCAAGATGGAGGTCATCCCCTCCCACGGACTCATGAAATCAAAGTTGCGATAAGCCTGGGGCAATTTCACCTTATCGTAGACAACCCTTTTTTGCTCGTCATCGTAGCGCACCTCGACATATCCCGTCAGAGGAAAATCTTTGCGCAAAGGATGGCCTTCAAAGCCGTAATCCGTCAAAAGTCGCCTCAAATCGGGGTGACCGTCAAACTTGATGCCGTACATATCGTAGGTTTCTCTTTCAAACCAATGAGCCGCGCTATAGACGGATGTCACGGTCGGAACGGACGTCTCCTCATCCGTTGAAACTTTAATTCGAATCCGACGATTGAACTTCAGACTTAGAAGATGATACACGACCTCAAAACGCTCCGGGCGGTCCGGATAATCCACTCCACAAAGATCGATCAGCTCTTTGAAGAGGTAGTCTTTATGATCCCGCAAATAAGAGAGAACTTTTTCAACGGACTCTCTTTTTACAGTCACCGTCAACTCACCCAGCCGAATCAGGGAATTCAGAAAATCGGTCTTCAGGGTTTCTTGCAACCTTTTGGAAAGCTTAAGCAGATCGTCCATTAGCTCCTCACGTACACTTTTCGGCCACGGATTTTACTCTGAAGCTGCATAATGCCGTAGAGAAGAGCTTCCGCAGACGGAGGACATCCGGGCACATAAATATCAACCGGTACGATCCGATCGCATCCTCTCACAACCGAATAGGAATAATGATAATATCCTCCTCCATTTGCACAGGATCCCATGGAGATGACCCAACGAGGTTCGGGCATTTGGTCATAAACTTTTCGAAGAGCTGGAGCCATTTTATTGGTGAGAGTTCCCGCCACGATCATCACGTCCGATTGACGCGGGCTCGGTCGAAAAACAAGACCGAATCGATCAATATCATATCGGCTCGCTGCCGTTTGCATCATCTCAACGGCACAGCACGCAAGACCAAACGTCATGGGCCAGAGAGAACCGGCCTGAGCCCAAGCTGCCAAATCATCTAATTTAGTCAAAAGATAGCCCTTATCGTTCACGTCCTGATAAAGGGCCTTTGCCAGATCATCCTGAGAAGGCGGCAAATAAGGATCGTCGATCGTCTTTAGGGGGAGAGCGCCTTGATTTTTTATTCCCATTCGAGGGCTCCTTTCCGCCATTCATAGATAAATCCGACCGTTAAAACCCCTAAAAAGATCATCATAGACCAAAATCCGAATCCACCGATCTCGGCGAGTGTAATAGACCATGGAAACAGAAAGGCGATCTCCAAATCAAAGATGATGAAGAGGATCGCAACCAGATAATAACGGACGTCGAATTTAATCCGAGCATCCGAAAAAGCATCGAACCCGCACTCATAAGGAGATAGCTTTTCAGAATCGGGCTTATAAGGGGCGCGTAAAAAAGAGAGCAGAAAAATGAACAGAGAAAGCCCGAGAGCAACTGCAATGAAGAGAAAGACCGGCAGATACTCTTTTATAATGCCCGACATAAAAGCAACATACTTCCTTATCTGAAAAACGATTGCCTTTATCTTACAGATTTTCTCAAGAACAGAACAGTCCTGATGACATATTTTTTTAAAAAATCATCCGCTTTGGAAACCATAAAATCAGGCACCCTTAACTTGATTTATATCTACTACGGCCGTCGACATCTGACGTAAAACCTTAATCGGATTCGTAATATTGGTAATTTCAGCTATATTTTTAAGGCGATCGATTTGACTGGCGGAGAGAAGATGCCCCTTGGCCAAAAGCATTCTTCCTGCAATCTCTCGCACATCGCAAGCAAGGATATCACCAACCTCCAACTGGTTAACCGAGAAACTATGAGTCACAAGCATAATCTTACCAACCGCATGTCCTTTAAGGAGGGCTAGACGACAGATCTCAAAATAGACGCGATCATAATTATCAATCTGTTTAAAGAGAACATCGAAATGATCCGCTTTCATTTCTTCTCCCTTTGAAATATCCCAAAGATCATTAAAAATCTTAAGAACTCTGGCTATCTTCGGTAAATCATCCCCTTTAAGATCATCCTCCGGAAGCCCTTCTCCACTATATGTTTTCTTTTGATATCGAACGGCGCGAGCTATGTTCTCAAGGTTGGGAATTTGTTCAAGCAGTTTGAAACTTACCTCGGATATTTTATGAAGCATCCGTTCTTCATCGGGAGTAAGATCTTTTTCTTGATCAAGCTTATACAAAACAGTAGGCGGAAGCGTCATGTAGCCGATCTGAGACATTTTGACGGCTAACTTCAAATCTACGTAATTAATGTCTGATGTCAGATCCCGCATTTTCTCAATCCAAGAAAGAAGACGTCGCGTTTTACTATAGGCGCGTGGAGCCACCACGGATAAAACCTCAAGAAGCGCATTAACGGTACCGCTTACCGTTTCAGACAAAAGACGTTCCTTGGTCATCAGGAGGGCGTGTTGTTCAAGAGATTCGTCAATGATCCGAGCCATTTCAAGAGGTGAAGACGGTTTGACGATAAATCTGAAAATTTGTCCTGAATTAATCGCGGTAACGACAGCTGCTTGATCACTGAGGCCTGAAAAAATGACTCTCACTGTATTCGGATAAAGAGACTTGACTTTATTCAAGAGGTCAGGTCCCTTCATATCCGGCATATTCCAGTCAGCAATTACAACGGCAAAAGGACCTTCAGATTCAATCTCCCGAAGGGCCTCTCGACCACTTTGAGCGATGTGAATCTCATATTTTTTTCGAAGGTGCCTTACAACGGCTGAGAGGATGTTCGGGTCATCATCAACGAACAACACTTTTTTTGTCATATTCGGACTCCTTCTTCAAGAGTCCACGCCAATCCGATATCCGATCATTTCTTGAAACTGCTTTCAAGTATTCTTCATCCAGGTTCGGAACCGAGCCCGAAAACTCACCACCACCTTCTATTTCTTGCCTTATAATGCAAGCGGCGTGAACACACATTAATGCCCCCGGTTTTTTTGCGGCACAGAGACTTGGCCGATGATAATATGTTGCGCACTCAACAATCGAATCCGATAATCCCCAAAGCCCCAGCAAATAGGCCCCCACATCCGCATGGGTGGCCTGCAACGTATTGAGTTCTAGCTCAAAAAGATTCTTTCCCTTTTCTTTTGATTCTTCGAGAAGCCTTTTGGTCACATCGGGCATCCCCTCGACCATCAGCAAAATTCCCAGATTATGGAGAAGCCCCCCTAGAAAAGTATCATTCGTTTCAGTCGTTGAAAACCCCTCTTGCAAAGCAAGCATGCGTGACATCTTTGCCGTTGATAAAGAGTGACGGACAAAGAGATCGAAATCAAACCAAGGATATTTGGGCGCTTCAAATCTCTGAAGAATTCCGAAATTAAGAAGGAGAGACTTCAAAGTGTCGAAACCAATGAAACCGACAGCATCCTCCACACATGAAAATTTCTTTGAAATCCCGAAAAAACTTGAATTCGTCAACTGAAGAATTTTAGCCGAAAGACTTGGCTCTTGTTCGATACAGTCACTGATCATTTTGATAGAAAAACTTTCACTTGTCAGCAATCCTGTCAAAATCTTATACATGGAAGGACGCGTCGGAAGAACTTTCATCTGAGAGACAATTTCCTGCAAATGGTCCGAGGCAAGTCTTGACTTAAGAGCAAGGGCCCGATCAACCTTTACGATCAGATCTTCGACAGCGCACGGCTTTGAAAGATATTGGTGGCTAGGGCCGACTGATTTCAAAACGGTCTCCTTATCACATTGTCCAGAAAGAACAAAACGGATGACACGAGGATATTTTTCTTGCACTTTTGACAAGAGTTCTGCCCCGTCCATCTCAGGCATCCTCATGTCCGTTACAATAACATCGATTCCCTGTTGTGCTATAAATTCAAGAGCCAACGGACCACTGTTTGCGAAATGGATATCCCACGTATCATATTTGCTTCGCAAAGAACGTGCGAGACCTTTCAGAACAAGAGGTTCATCGTCAACGAACAGAATATTTGGCTTCATGAAGCTCCCCCGTCTCCTGCAAAATCCCTTCCATCGGCACCCCTTCCATCGGTATTCTGATGGTAAAGGTCGTTCCCTCACCGTGCTTGGACTCTACATTGACGGATCCCTGGTGCTTTTGAACAATAATATTACGGACGATGGAAAGCCCTTGTCCCGTTCCTTTTCCGACCGGTTTCGTCGTAAAGAAGGGATCAAAAATGTTATCGATAATATCTGAGGGAATTCCACAGCCGTTGTCAGAAACCTGCAGAATAAGATCCCTGTCTTTTTTCAGAGTCCTTATCTTAATACTGCCCTTTTTATTCGAATCTTTAAACTTATCTTCGATAGCATGGGCAGCATTCACGATAAGATTTAAAATGACCTGATTGAATTCACCGGGCAAGCACGGTACAAGCGGCAAATTCTCATCGAAAATTTTTTCGATGTCTGCAAAGTACTTCCACTGATTTCTTGTGACAGTGAGAGTTGTCTCAATGGCTCTATTAATATCCGTGGGAGTTTTTTCTTTTATGCTGGGGTGAGAGAACTCTTTAATGGCCTGAACGATTGCCGATACATTTTTTAATCCGTCCAGAGACTCTTCGATTGATTTCGGTAATTCTTTTTTAAGATAGTCTAGGTCAGCCGCTTCAAAAAATTTCCTGAGTGCAGCTGCTTTTTCTTTTACATCAGCTCCCTCTTCCAAACTTGTCAAGAAGGAGTCCCCCTCTTCAAGAAGCTGAAGTAAATCATTTAAAGAGTCCTGCAAAAACCGAATATTATCTCCGACATACTGGATAGGCGTATTTATTTCATGGGCAATTCCGCCTGCAAGGGTTCCCAAAGATTCAAGTTTTTGAGCCTGGAACAGTTCGGCCTCCAGTTTTTCTTTTTCTTGTTCGGCCTGCTTCTTTTCCTCGATATCGGCAATGACCATTGTATATGCTTCTTGGTTTTCAAGATAAAGAGGTGAAATCACGACCTCAACGGCAAATTCCTTTCTTCCATTTTTAATTCCACGCATCTCTCGTCGCACTTGTGTTTTAAGCTCGTTGGCATTAATAAAAGAGGCACCGACGTCTTCGGCGCAATCGCTTAAGGCCGGCAGCAATAGATTAATACATTTTCCGACAATTTCTTCGCTTTTATAGAGAAAGATCAATTCGGCAGCCCTATTGAATGAGATAATTTTACCGCTTTTCTCAAGGGCAATGATCCCATCTGCAACCGCATCAAAAATGGTTTCCATCCGCTGTGCCTGATGACGAAGAGACGTGTTAAGCTCCATCATTTCAAGAGACATGAGCTCAACAGACCTGTCCGTCATGCGCCTCTCTTTGTCAGCTTCCGTATAAGCTTCTTCAATGAGAGACAAAAAGTGCGGAAGGTCGATGTCCTGACCTTCCCCTTTTACTTTTCCAAGCTGACGTTCCAGGAGCGGGTGCATCGCCTTATCCCTATTTTTCTCCAATGGTGGTAATCGTCATCGTCTGGTTGTGAAGTTCACAAAAACCGCTATCCTCATGAGGCGAAATCTCACCATAGGAATAAAATCCGACCTGCTTGAAATCCTGTCCCAGTTCCTTTGAAACAGCCTCCACTTCATCACCGACCCGTTGTCCCATGAGAAGCTTTCGTCCGATACAACTGACGAGCACGGCAAGTTTATCCCCTTGGACTTGCGAGAACCTTGCTGATTTGGCTGCTTGTGCAGCCCCGTCAATCAAGTGATCGAAGTTCCCCCGCATCAATTGCGCAACATATCCTTCGGGGACATCTCCAGCGAAAGTCATGGATTGATCCGCTTCATTCACTGACAAGACGGTTCGAACGATTGTGTAGTTTTTATCGTTGGCAGGACGAATAGTCAGAGGAAACAAAAGAGCACTTCCCGGGAGCTTGTCAGCTTCCTCCCCCAAATATTTCTTGTAAAGGCTCAAAGCCGGCTGACCATCCATCTCATAAAGCACATTTCCTTTGGATTTTGTGATCAGACGTTCCGGTCCGAAGGAATCCCATCCTCCGAGACAGCCGTGGCCGAAAACAATTCTTTCCCCGTAAAAACCGACGGCGGTCACTGTATTGCTTTGAGGTGCTTCATTGGCCGAGACAAGCGTCTTTTTAAATCGGTCTCCGTCTCCTGCAAGGCCTCCTGTGACAGGAATATCAGGACCTACAACGGAAATAATTCCCTTGACGAGTTCACTGCCGTTAACGTTTAAGCCGTCCGAGAGCACTAAGATCCCCGACAACTTGTCTCCGTTCAACTGTTCTCCGATCTCCTTACCAGCCAAAGCGGATTCCGCAGAGGAACTAACACGTGCTTTCGCTGTTTTGATCGGCGTTCCTTCAAATTGGATGGCCGTGACTACAACTGAACCATCAAAGATTCTTTGACCTTGAATTTCTCCTCCCGAGCTACATCCGACGATTTGGGCTTGCGGATAGTGCGCCCTAATTGCATCAAAATGATCACTTGACTCCATAATAGAACGATTTCCGAAATAAAAAACCAGCTGTGATTTTGAAAAGTCGTCGGCAGGCTTTAACCACCCTGTCTCCTTCGACCATGTGTTTTCCTGAACCTTCATACCTAACTCTCCTTTTCTTATCCCTTCTTAGCGTGACAAAAAAAGTTTAAGAAATTCTTAATGCCTCTTTTCCTTTCCCCTGTTGCCTAAAGCAATTCATTCCGCTAGGGTTTTGGTATGAGAATCATTCCATTTCAAAAAAGTCGTGATGAGGCTCGCCGCTTTGACCTTTGGCAGGCCTATCGCCTCGCTTCCTATTTAAAGCTTGATGATGTTATTTTTACGCACCTCTCCGTTCGTTCTGCCGAAAATCCTTTTTATTTTTTGATCAATCCTTTCGGCCTTTTATTTGAAGAAGTTACACCCCGCAATCTCATTCGTGTGTCTTTAAAAGACGAAGAGAATAAACAGGCAGGAATTAATCCCGCAGGTTATATGATTCATTCGTCCCTTTATGAAGCACGAGAGGACGTCCAAGCCGTCGTTCATTTGCACACACCCGCCTCGATTGCCGTTGCAAGCCATCCGAACGGCCTTCTTCCCTTTTCTCAGTTCTCTATGATGTTCTATAATCGTTTAAGTTCACATCCTTTCGAAGGGATCTCTCTCGACATGGATGAAAAGGGAAGACTCCAGACAAGCCTTGGAAACAATAATGCTATGCTGCTCCCTCACCATGGCCTTTTGACGGTCGGAACTTCAATCGCTGATGCCTTTATACGTGCTTACTACTTGGAGAGATCTTGCCAGATTCAGCTCGCTGCTATGCAGGTTGGACTCCCTCTCATACTCCCCTCGCAAGGCGTAGCCGAACACACAGCCCATCAGTTTGAGGGACCGGAGAGAGAATCTCTCCACAAAGCATATGAGGCTCTTTTAAGAAAAATGAACAGAAACACACCCCTAGGATCCACTTCGAAACTATGATAAATAACCTCTAGAATCCTCTAAAGGAAAGTCTCTCGTGGTCAAACCTGTCGTACTTTGTATTTTAGATGGATGGGGTCATCGCTTAGAAGTCGAAGATAATGCAATTGCACAAGCCCATACCCCCAATTGGAACCGGTTTCAGAGCACATACCCCCACAGCTTTTTGGATGCTTCGGCTTTAGCTGTTGGATTACCTCAAGGACAAATGGGAAATTCAGAAGTGGGGCATATGAACATAGGGGCGGGCAGAGTAATCCTTCAAGATCTCCCCCGGATCGATCAAGCCGTTGAATCCGGGACCCTCCAAAAAATGCCTCTTCTCCAAAACTTTATCAACTCCCTGAAAATATCAGGGGGCGCTTGCCATCTCATGGGGCTCCTCTCCCCGGGAGGCGTTCACTCGCATACAAACCATATCGTTGCTCTTGCAAAGACTCTTGCGAACGAAGGCATTCAGACCTACCTTCATGCCTTTCTGGACGGGCGAGATACCCCTCCAAAAAGCGCCTATACCTTTTTAAAAGATGTTCTCAAACATTCTGAAATCAGGATCGGGTCTTTGGGAGGGCGTTATTTCGGTATGGATCGGGATAAAAGATGGGATCGGATTCAAAAAGCTTATGAAGCCATCGTCTTTGGAGAAGCCCCTCACATTGCTGATCCACTCGTCTACATCGAACAAAACTACGATAATGAAGTCACAGACGAATTTATTCCGCCCGCAGTTCTTAAAGATTATCCCGGTATCAAAAAAAATGACGGCCTTCTTGTTGCAAATTTCCGTGCGGACCGGATGCGACAGATTTTGTCGGCGCTTCTTCTTCCAGACTTTTCAGGATTTGAACGAGGTTCAAAAATAAAATTTTCAGCCACCCTCGGGATGGTTGAGTATTCGGAGGAACTCACCTCCTTTATCCCTCCTCTTTTCCCGCCCGAGTCAATTCGGGAAGGCTTAGGTGAAATCATCTCAACGGCAGGACTTAAGCAGCTCAGAATCGCCGAAACGGAAAAATATGCCCATGTAACTTTTTTCTTCAATGGTGGACGAGAAGAGGTTTTTCCGGGGGAGGATAGGATCCTCATCCCTTCTCCGAAAGTTGCTACCTATGATCTTCAACCAGAAATGTCGGCCCCCGAGGTAACCGACCGCTTAATTGTTGCAATTCGTCAGGGCCACTATGACTTGGTCGTCGTCAACTATGCCAATGCCGATATGGTGGGCCATACCGGGGACATGAAAGCGGCAATTAAAGCCGTTGAATGTGTAGATCACTGTCTCGGACGTCTTGAAGAAATTGTTTTAGAAGTTGAAGGTGTCCTTTTGATCACGGCCGATCACGGCAATATCGAATTAATGCTCGATCCCGAAAGCAAATCCCCACACACAGCACACACGATGAATTTGGTGCCATTTCTTCTTGCCTCAGATAAAGGGAAAAGCTTTTCCTTAAAAGACGGGAAACTTTCCGACGTTGCGCCGACGATTCTGGAACTGCTTGGCCTCCCCCCATCCAGTCTCATGACGGGAGAAAGCCTTTTGCGAAAATCATTCTAGGGCGGGATTTATTTTTCCCCGAGACCTGATACAATTATTCTCATGGAAGAGAGAAAATCAAAAATAAAGGTTTTTCAAAGGGGACTTCTTTGGCTGCTCCTCTCGATTTTTAGTGCCTACGGTCTTTCTGCGATAGCTAAGGATAAGAAGAAAGAAACAAATAATGAAAAGACGGACATCTTAAGAGAAATTGTCAAGCTTCCTCAATTTCGGATCCCCGTTGTGCAAAGGCGTCAAATCCAAACCTATTATCTCATTGAATTTTATGTCGAGTGCGACACGGAAGAAGCTGCCAAAAAAGTCTATCGGATGCGTCCCAAAGTGATCGATGCCGTCTACTCGGATCTCTACGGCCTCTTAAGCGTCGTTTGGCATCCCGATATTTTTATTGATCTCAAAGACTTGAAAACTCGCATCGAGAAAGTATGCGAGAAGGTTTTAGGAAAAGATCTCTTTGAAAAGGTCTTGATACAACAATTTACAAAAACCTTACTATAGAAAGGGGAAGATACATGAAAAAAGAGCTCTGTTCCAAAAAATTGAAAAAGAGCAAGGATTTCCTTGCTCTTTTTTATGCAGTGCCCCCAAGATTTCATACAGATACGATTTTTTCAACAAAGTTTTATCTGAAACCTCTGTTTAAATTAATTCTTAAAAATTAAAGGATTGCAATTCCCTATGTTTCTTATTCGTTTCCCGGCTGGCGAACTTTAAATGATTCTAATTACATCAAGTAGAGATAATAATTCTGAATATCAAAGGCGACTCACTGAATACTATAAGATTCGGTCTTTGGTTTTTGCAGAACGGCTCAAGTGGATCCTCAAGCCAGAAGATGGGCTTGATAAAGATCAATTTGATGGAGCGGATACCCTTTATCTTCTTTCCATTGATCCTAAGATCGGCACTATAGGAGGTGTTAGACTTCGACCGACGCTTGTTGATACAATGATTTTGAACGTGTTTTCAGATCTTTTTGAATCACCGAAATTCATTCCTCAAAGCACCTAAGTCTGGGAAAGCAGTCGGTTTTGCTTCAACAAAAAACTTTGCCTTAAGCCTCCACCAAATCAAAAGAACCCTCTAACTCTTGAACTTTTGATTGCTATGATGGAAAGATTGCTAAAAAAGTATGGTTGGCCTCTACGGAGACTTGGAGATGAGAAAAACATCGGAACCAACCCTCACCCGAAGAGATGGGAGCTCTCCGTAGCGGGACTGCTTGAAATCAATCTTATCCTTTTAAATTCTTTTCAAAAGAAGGCTAACCTCATAAAACCTGTGCTCTCTCTTAAAGATCTAAATTCATTCCGTTATTTAAAATCCAAGAAAATATCACCTCCTGTCAGTTTTCTCATGAATTCTAACAATTGAGATTTTTGAGCATTGGAGAGTTTTCCAAAGAAAATCTCATCGACTCGTTCGACGACAGGAACAAGTTGATGTGCGAGCTTCTCTCCTTCTTTTGTGAGGCGCACGGTTTTTGCCCGTGTATCCTTTTCGTGCTCATTCCGGTGCACAAGCCCTTTTCCTGCAAGACCTCTCAAGGCATTTGAGACTGTCATCTTGTCAAGCTTCGTCCAGATTGCAATCTGAATTTGGGTCGTCTCAATCCCATGCGACTGAAACCATAAAAGCGTCGCCAAAATCACAAATTGAGGGTGGGTGATATCATAGTCCTCCAATGCGCGTTTGATTTTTCTTTGCCAGAGAGTCGTCGTCTGCCAAAGCAAAAAACCGTGACTATCCTCAGCCTTTTTAAATCCGAAAGGGACCCGACTCATGTACCTCCCCGGGCAAGGCGCACGAGAGCCTCCATCTCTTCTTCCACGCTGTCGGCCACGTGTTGCGCAACCAGCTTAATCCAAAGCCGTTTGAGCGGCCCCTCCACCCTCAAAATATTGGTTAACCGAAGACCACCCTCAACCTCTTCAAGACGGTGAGTATCATACATTTTAGCCCCCAAGAAGCGAGTGCAGTCTGTAAACTCCACCCCTTCCTTAATAGCTGTCAGGACGATTTTGACAGCCTTCATCCCCTTCGGTTTCAAATAAAAATGATTGCCGACCTCAAAGGCTCCTTCCATCACGCAAGATTCCAAATCCCCGTGCCACCTAGGCCAGTTATTTATATCCGTCCAAAGAGCCCAAACTGCCTCTTTTTTAAGGGCCGGGTAGATTTTACTAAAGGTTCGCGTCCACATCCTCTTCTCCTTTTGTATATTTTTTTATTATATATAGCTTTATAATAGAGGCAAGACTTCTCTTCCTTTGATCTTATGTCTTCTGAGATTATTGGTGAACTCTCTGACTTGAAAAGAATTAAGGTTTACGATTTTAGTGTTCTTGGGCGTTTCTTTAGAGAATGTCCGCACCATTTTATATAGAGTAGCGTGTAAAAAATCGTATTTAAAACAATCCAATTAGATACCATTGTAAAAGCTTTTCCATCAAACCCAAGAAACATAAAAAAGATGTGAAAAATCAAGCCAAGAAGGAGCCAAGTTGCCAAAAATTTCAGATCAGATTTTACTGTCCCATCACGATAAATTATATACTTCTTTGAAGAATAATTGGAAAGAAACCATCTATGCGATATAAGAGCCACCAGAAGGATTGCAAGGTAACCAAATATATAAAATTGGAAAGAAACCATCTATGCGATATAAGAGCCACCAGAAGGATTGCAAGGTA
>CAYUCY010000008.1:16295-36892 GCA_964443525.1 uncultured Thiotrichales bacterium | reverse complement strand
GCTCTTATCTTTTTCGGGATCAAAGTCGCATTAACGATTATGCCCTAGGATTCTTTCCACTTGATATTGCAACCGAGGCTCGGCTTCTGATCCTCCGAGATGAGCTTGCCTGAAAGAAGAGCGTCTAAAGCATCCTTTAAATCCTGACCTGTGACAGGTATCTCTTGGCCGGGTCGGGAGGCATCAAAGCGCCCGCGATAAACACATTTGCGGGCGCCGTCAAAGACAAAGAAATCAGGAGTACAAACAGCATCGTAAGCTTTGGCAACTTCTTGAGTCTCATCAAAAAGATAAGGGAATGAAAACCCTTTTGCATTCGCCAATTCTTTCATTTTTTCAGGAGAGTCATCGGGATACTTTCGGATATCATTGGAATTAATACCGACGAAGGAAATCCCCTTCTCCTCATAATCTTTGGCTACTTCAACCAGCTTGTCCAAAATATGTCTTACAAATGGGCAATGGTTACACATAAAAACGACGACGGTCCCATGTTCGGATTTGAGTTGGGCAAGAGATCTTGGTTCACCGGTAAGGACATCCTTGAGGACAAAGTCGGGTGCCAGAAATCCGAGCGGTTTCATGGTCGATGGTGTAATCGCCATTGATCCCTCCTTACGTTGTTAAGCCAATTTCTTCGGTATTGCCAGGGATGGCTTTGACTTAAGGTCCGGCAAAACGGGAGGTGTTTCCTTCATAATCCTCAGCACCTCTTCAATCGAGCGATCTAATTGAGGATCTCGCCCCGCCGCATAATCTTGGGGCGTGATTTCAACTTCTATGTCCGGATCAACACCATAATTTTCAATATTCCACCCGACATCTTTAAACCAGAATGAAAATTCGGGTTGCGTCGTAATACCTCCATCAACAAGCGGATGTCGAGGCCAAATACCAATAACGCCGCCCCAGGTACGCTTCCCTAACAAAGGACCGAGTTTCATCATTTTAAAAGCATGAGAGAACATATCTCCGTCCGAACCAGCATACTCATTGGTGAGGGCTACCATAGGGCCCATGGGGGAATCATCGGGATAGGGCGCCGTCCCGAACCAGCGGGTCCAGTCATACCCCAACCTTTTACGGGCCAGCTTTTCTAAAAGAAGAGGTGATACGTTACCCCCGCCGTTAAAGCGCACATCTATGATCAAGCCTTCAAAGTCGCATTCTCGCAAATAAGAACGGTGAAATTCCGCAAATCCTTGAGGTCCCATGTTCGGAATATGGACATACCCAACGCGGCCTTTTGTTTTCTCATGAACATACGTCCTGTTTTTCTCCACCCAATCGCGATAGCGCTCATTGAGATCATATTGCATTGTTTTAACAATGACGCGGCGCCTGTTTTTTCCTTTCGAATCGCTCACCTCAAGAGAGACTTCTTGCCCTGCTTGATACACAAGGAAATACTCAGGCGGATTTTCACGGTTCAAGGTTCTCCCATTAATGCTATAGATCAGATCTCCTTCGTGAATATTGACACCGGGTTGAACAAAAGGAGATGCATTTTTAGCGCGCCAATGATCTCCTTTCGCTATATTGTAAATCTCATAGGCCTTTTCTTTCGAGTTCCAACGAAATTCAGCCCCCAAAAGACCCACGGAATATCGTGGTGGATGACGGTAGTCTCCTCCCATAACATAGGCATGGGAGGTGCCGAGCTCACCCTGCATTTCCCAAAGAACATCACTGAACTCTCCTCTTGTAGAGACACGGCTGATCAGTCGGTAATAACGATCGTAGACCTTTTTCCAGTCAACCTTTGCCATGTCTTCGGTCCAGAAGTGATCTCTTTGAAGACGCCAAGCTTCCTTATACATCTGATCCCACTCGAAAACAGGGTTAACCGAAAGGCGAATCCGCGACAAATCAATCCATCCGCTCTTTCGGGATGGTTTTTCTCCTACCGATCTGTCATCAGCCTTTTCGTCTGTTTTTAAGATGCGCAGCCGTTGCTCGGATCGATATCCGAGCCACTGACGATCATGGGAGGTGATCACCTCGGCAACGCCGTCAGCAAGATCATCTACCTTCTGAGATTCAAAATCATAGATCTCCAGGGTGCCATCACTGGGGCCTTCTTCCTCCTCATAATCAGCCTCGAGCGTCCCCTCAACGGGCCACCAGATAAAAGCCGTTTTCCCTTTCAGTCCAGTCACTTGGGAATAAAGGCCCAAATCCACGGGAAAAGCCAAAATGCGATCCTGAATCCCCTCAAGGTCAATTTGGGTTTTCGAAATCTCTTTTTTCTTTGCTTTCTTTTCTTTTTTATCTTCGTCTTTGTCTTCTTCTTTTTCCTCTTTTTCACTTAAGTCGGCAGGTTTTTGAAGAAACGGTGACGGCAGATCCTTCTGAAGGGTCAGGAGATAGGGCCGGCACCCCCTTGGGAAACCCATTTCAAAGTGCATAGAATCCCAAACAGGATCAAAATCTCGATACGAAATAAAGTAGAGATATTTCCCTTCAGGATCAAATGAAGGCTCCACATCTCTTAAAATCGGTTTTGTCGCTTGGGTTATTTTCTCCGTCTTGAGATGATAAAGATTGATGGCCATCGTACGCCTTGTGAGGGAGGCACTATAAGCGATCCACTCCCCACAAGGGCTCCAATCAAAACCTCTCACCGCTGAAAAACCACTCCGATTAATCAGCTTGGTCTTCCATTTTTTAAGATCGACAAGGATAAGCTCATTGCGATGATTGGTCAGAACGGCCTCATCTTTTTGAGGGCTTGCCTTAATTTCGGTGACTCGTCCTAACTTCAAATCAGGAGAAGTCGACAGACACTTGCCTGTTTCCGCATCATAAATTTCAAGCTTTTCCTCACCATCTTTATCATGGACCAGCAAAGTCCTCTTCCCATCGGACAACCATCGAGACAGACGATACCGTACGCCGTCACTTGCTCCAAGCTGAAGAACAGGCCCTTCCCAGTTGCCGAAGCAAAACGGCTTTCCTCTAGCCGTTACACTTAGATGATGCCCTTTAGGATGGAGGGAAAAATCTTCCAAATATCTTGCAGCTGAGACAAATTTCCGCTGCCTTTGAGCTCGCGGTCCATGATACTCTAAAGCAACTTGAGATACTTTATCCGTCTTTAGGTCAAGGACGAAAAGATCTCCCCCCGCATGATAAACGATCCTCTCACCATCTGTTGCGATATTACGGGCATAATAATCCACATGATGGGTATGCCTCTTTAAATCAGATCTATCAGGCCTAGCCGAGTAGATATTACCAACTCCCTCATGGTCCGACAGGAAATAGATTCTTTGACTGATAAAGAGGGGTCTTGCCAGATCACTTTTCAAATTTAAAAATTTTTCAAAAGCACCTGTTCCTTCGGGGTCCACCCAGAGTTCACCAGCCGTCCCGCCTCGGTATCGTTTCCAAAATCCGTATTCCCGATAACCGTGACGCTGAATTGCGGCGGGTCCCTTAAGATTTTTTTGAACTGAAAAATAATTTGCAGGACCAACGGGTAATTTTGTAGGTACCCCCCCTTCGGGATTTTGGAGCCAGATCTCATTCCACTTCAGAAAGGGTTGTCCATAAGAACAAGCAAAGAGAATTCCCTCCTGAACCCATCCGATAACGGAAATACTATCTCCCATATATGTCAGCCTTTTCGCCGAGCCGCCTGCGGCGGGCATCACATAAAGTTCCTGATGTCCCTCGTCCGTACCCGCAAAGGCAATTTTTTCGCCATTAAGAGAAAAAACGGGGGTAGTCACCGCGCCCAAACCTGTCGTTAACCGTCGGGCAATGCCGCCTTCTCTCTGAACGACCCATAGGTCATCCTCAGAGACAAAAACGATTGAATTTTTATAGATGGTCGGATGGCGATAATAGCCTTCTTTTGGATTCATACAATATCCTCAAATTTGAATTTAAAAACCGACTTCAGAATCGCTGAACGGCTCGTCTGGAGCAAGCAAAAAGATTAGATCCGTCTCTTCTTCTAATTATGTGACGATACGTTAATTTACATTGACGCCAATTGAAAAGATTTCAAAAGTTAATGAAGAAGGGAGAAGAGAAGAAAAAAACTAACGCCCGCAGCCCTGTTAATATCCGAAATTGCTCATCCATGACTGCTCAAAAGAGCATCCCGCTCTCCGCCCAAGAAGATCAGAGCGCATCGATGTCCTACGGAAGGAAGCAAGCAGAGTATACGTAACGTGTCACATTCAAACAAATCTTCCCAAGATATAAAAGAACAATATCTCTCAAGGGAAATGTCAGAAGTATCTTCTCCCTGATAGGCACTCAAAGGAATTACTTCCTTAAAGTCAAGTTAACGGCCTAACCATCCGACTCGGGGTTGTTGGTGCCTAAATTTTCCGCCCAACCACCCCCCTTACCGTTTTTTCCAATATTTTAATGTGAACCTGCCATTATTATAAAGTTACATAGAATGGTGACCCAATTATAAAGTTACATAGAATGGTGACCCATATCGTGCCCGCCAACCGAGTGGTACCCCATGGAATGTCCTCCGATCGAATGATGGCTCATCTCATGTCCCCCAACCGAATGGTGTCCCATGGAATGTCCTCCGATCGAATGATAGCTCATCTCATGTCCCCCAACCGAGTGATACTCAATGCTAGGAGTGATCAAGTATCTGCGAATATTAATTGATGTATTATTTGTATTATCCCTGGAATCTTCTTTTTCTTTTTTTTGAGATGAAAATGTTGATTGAGATAATCCGAACAATAAAGACATAAGAACTGCAGAACTGACAATTGATTTTTTGCGCATTACATCATTCCTCATAAAATAGGTTAAAACTTAATTATCACAATTTAAATTTGATAATTGTATGAGCATAGCCTATTCATTTTTGTCAATTTTGCAAGCCATTTAATTCTCCAATAAGCTTAGCTCGATTATAAGCTAGCTTAAGAGAATTATGACAGAAAGGAGATTAATGACTCCTTTTTTAATGTAGACAAGCTTATTGCAAGTGAGCATGCAAGAGCGTCCCTACCTGTTCAAATCCGGCGTTAAGATAAAATTGTTTTTGAGCTTCGATGGAAATACTCGGATTTAAGGATCGGAGATCGCCTTCAAAATAGAGATGTTGTTGTATTCCCGGAAATTTGGAAGATACGTAATTCCTTAAAAAACGAATGAGCTGATTTAATGCTTTAGGATATTCTTCTTCCAATCTCAGATCAGCTTTATCAAACTTGATAAACCTAAGGAGATAAGCTGCACCTTCATGGCCTGCGCATACCAAGCTTGCATTGGAATTCGTTCGAATCTCAGCGATTCCGACATATTCGGCTTTTTCATTCCCAACAACAGATTGGAACAAAGAAATAGACCAGGTTTTGGCAAAGGGCATCTCGTCCGGGTTGTGAAGACAGGCAGAATCCATCATGATAGAAATCGCCATCTCCAGAGATACGGGCATCCCCCGTTCATTCATGTTAGTTATGGACTTCATAGCTTTCTCGGTCCATAGGGCACGAATAGCTTCAGCTTTTCTCTCTTTTATCTGGTCAATTGTTGACGGGAGGGTATCAGGATTGAGGCAGCCAATTTGTTCAAGCGATGTCGGGATTATTTCCTGATCAAGAGACATGTATTCATCCATATCTCTAAGAACTCGCGATTTATGAAAACTCTCTTCGTCAAGGTATAAAACGATTTCAAAGTGGCAATCGGCTTTGGTAAACCCAACAAGAAACAAAGAAAAAACCCATGCCGCAACCCATTTATTCATCAGAACCATCTCCTTTTAGTGATCTTTATCGTATAGGTGCTAACGCTAAATTTGAAAGGATTTTCTTCAAAGTCGAAACGAGTCGCACCAACCCACTCCTTTCTCTCGCCTCTAAGACCTCACCTTTTTCTAGGGAATCGGCGAAGAAATATGCTATAGGATGGAGGTGATATCAAAATGAGAGAAAGTGATCGAGAGATGGGAAGATCCTCTTTGAGAGGCGGCGAAACAAAAAATCTCGTCAGGCGCCTGACGAAAGATTTTGCAAAGCCTTACATCGCCCACATGGTTTTTGCTCTTATCGCAATGGCTGTCGTGGCGGCAATGTCGGTTGCCTCCGCAAAACTCATTGAACCTGTCGTCAATGATATTTTTGTCTCCCGCAAAGCAGAAATGCTCTTGCCCATCACTCTTGCAATCTTCGGTGTTTTTTTCATCAAGGGGATAGCCACCTATGTGGAATCCGTGACTCTTTCCTTCGTAGGTCAACGAATCATTGCAGATATTCAAAATCGTCTTTTTACGCACCTCGCCCATGCGGACCTTGCTTTTTACCATAATACGCCCTCGGGCGAACTCGTCTCCCGCTTTACGAATGATATCGGAAAGTTAAATACGGCTGTCACTGGCACTTTAACCAATATTGGAAAAGATTTTTTGATGCTGATTTTTTTCATCGGCTTTATGTTTTATCAAGACTGGTTTTTGGCGAGTATTGCCTTTTTTGTTCTCCCCGTTGCGATCTTTCCCGTCGTGCGGATCGGGAAACGGATGCGTAAAGCCTCAACGAATATTCAAGAGGATAACGCAGCGTTGACCATTCTTCTGACGCAAGCCTTTCAAGGGATGCGTCTGATTAAGTCGTATTGTATGGAAGCTTATGAGAAAAGCCGCGTTAAGGAGGCGGTTGAACAACTTTTTAAGCGAAACCTAAAGGCAGCTCGGGTTCGCTCTGCCTCTCATCCGATTATGGAGTTTTTGGGGGGTATTGCGATTGCCGTTGTGGTCGTTTACGGCGGAAGTCAAGTCATCAAGGGAACTCAGAATCCCGGTGCTTTCTTCTCCTTCATTACGGCTCTTTTGATGACCTATGAGCCTTTAAAGCGTCTTGCGAACCTGAACGCCAATCTCCAGGACCAGCTGGCAGCAGCCTCCCGTGTCTTTTCTCTTCTCGATATGCAACCAAAGGTCGAAGGCTTACTGGAAACCGAAAATACGACTCCGGAGGAACACCCGATTAAAAAGGGGGAGATTGAATTTAAAGACGTCTCATTCGCCTATGAAGATGGTAAACAAGTTTTACGCAAAGTTTCTCTGAGTGTTCCTGCAGGAAAAACTGTTGCCCTTGTGGGATCAAGCGGTTCAGGAAAGTCAACAATCATGAACCTGATTCCCCGTTTTTACGATGTCGGCATGGGTGAAATAACCATCGACGGGAGGGACTTGCGAGATCTTCCTCTCCATAGCTTAAGGCAGGCAACTGCCCTTGTAAGCCAAGAGGTGACCCTTTTTGATGATACCATTCGGGCGAATATCGAATTCGGGAAGCCCGGCGCTTCCGAATCTGAGATCATCGAAGCTGCAAAAGCAGCAGCAGCCCATGATTTCATCATGGAGCTTCCTCAAGGATACGAAACGGTGGTTGGAGAAAACGGTGTTCGCCTTTCGGGCGGACAGCGGCAAAGAATCTCCATTGCACGTGCCATGCTAAAAAATGCCCCTATCCTTCTTTTAGATGAGCCCACCTCAGCCCTTGACAGTGAATCCGAGCAAAAAGTCCAAGAGGCCCTGAATACCCTTATGAAAGGCAGAACAACTCTGATCATTGCGCACAGATTGGCAACAGTCATAGATGCAGACATTATCTACGTAATTGAAGATGGCTCGGTCATTGCCTCGGGTCGTCATGTAGAGCTGATTCAAAAAAACAGCCGCTATGCTCAGCTCTGCAAAGCTCAGCTTCACAGAGACCCCCCGACCCGAAAGGCCAGCTGATGCCGCGCTTTTTAAAAAAGCTTCTCCAAAGCCCTTTTATGATAGCAGTGATCGCTTGGATTGCCTCTCGCTATATTTGGCTTGTTTACAAAACGACCCGATGGGAAAAAGTCAATTGGCAGATCCCTGAAGCGTATTGGAAAGAACACAAGCCTTTCATCGGTTGCTTTTGGCATAACCGACTCATGATGACGACCTTTAATTGGGCCGGCCCCGGAACTTTCTTTATGCTCATCTCAGCCCACAGAGACGGACAGCTTATTGCGCGAACAATTAAGCACTTCGGCATCGAAACGATTGCTGGATCCTCTTCAAAAGGGGGAACAGAGGCCCTTAGGTCTATTCTAAAGGTTCTGAAAGAGGGCAATTGTATTGGGATCACCCCGGATGGGCCGAGAGGACCTCGCTTTAACGTATCCGAGGGAATTATCCAAATCGCAAAGCTCTCAGGACTTGACATCCTTCCCGCATCTTATAGTACGACCCGCAGAAAAATTCTAAATACATGGGATCGCTTTATCATCCCTTTTCCCTTCGGCCGAGGAACCCTCATTTGGGGGAACCCGATTCACCTTCCAGAACGTGCTTCTAAAGAAGACCTTGAGCATGCACGCCGGCGTGTTGAAAAGGAACTCAATCGAATTTCAGCGGACGCAGACCTTTTGTGCGGGAATAAAATATTTAATACAAGCGATTCAACAGAGGCAGAGTCATGCTGATCTCTCTCTATAAAATCCTCACAAATACTTTATTTCCTTTGGTTGCCGATCTGTATCTTCAAAAACGTTTGAAAAAGAAGAAGGAGATCGAGCATCGTCTGCCAGAAAGAAAGGGGATCTCTTCTCTTCAAAAACCTAGTGGTCCTTTAATCTGGGTTCATTGCGCAAGCGTCGGAGAAGCCAATTCCATTCTCGTTTTAATCGATCGGATTCATCAGGTTTACCCTGACATCCATTTCCTCGTCACAACCGGAACCATAACAAGCGCAACTCTTATGGCCCAAAAACTCCCCTCTTACGCCTTTCATCAATTTCTACCCTTGGATGTCGGTATGTGGATTCGCCGCTTTTTAGACCACTGGAGACCCGACTTAATTTTATGGGTCGAATCCGAACTCTGGCCCAATACGCTCGAGGTAATTCAAGAAAGGAAAATCCCTCTTTACCTCATTAATGCACGGATGTCCGATCGATCCTACAAGAGGTGGCTTTACTTGAAATCAACCGCTAAAGAGCTTTTAAGCTCTTTTGCGGTCATTCTGGCTCAATCTCAAGAAAGTGCCGAGCGTTTTTTAAATTTGGCTGGAAAGAACGTTGTTTATACGGGAAACCTGAAATTCGCGGCTCCTACCCTGCCCGCCGAGGAAGATCGCCTCGATGCCTTCCGGAAAGCCTGCGAAGGGAGACAAGTTCTTCTTTTTTCCAGCACCCACCCGGGAGAAGAAGAAAAAGCTGTTGAGGTCCGAAATTACCTTGTCTCCGAGCACCCCAACCTTTTGACGATTATTGCGCCCCGCCATCCCCATCGTGCTTCCGAGCTAATGGAGCTCTTAAGTCTTCACGGCAAAGTTGAAACGCTTTCTTCAAAAAAACCGCCCTCCTCTTCTTGCGACTTCTATCTTGTAGATGGAATCGGCGAACTCGGACTTTTTTATAGACTATGTCCAATCGTCTTTATGGGAGGATCTTGGGTTCCTCGCGGGGGACATAATCCCATTGAACCCGCCCAGTTAAACTGCGTCCTCTTTCACGGACCCCATACCCATAACTTTCGTGAGGTCTATCACCTTTTTGAAGAAAATAGTGCGAGTCTTCTTGTCGAGGCACCTTCGGGTCTCTCTGAAAATATTGCCAGCCTTTTGAAAGACCCTAATAAATTAAGAGCCCTTCAAATGCGTTCCTTTGAAGTGATTCTGCACCATCGGACAAGCCTCGATGCAGTTATGGGAGCTTTAAGCCCGGCGCTCGCTCAACTCCGAAGGATGGCAGCATGAAAGCACCCTCTTTCTGGAATCTCCCTCAACAAACTCTCGGAGCCCGGATTTTAACGCCTTTCAGTCTGGCGTATCAGAGCCTCAGTTTGTTTCATCGAAGCCTGCAAACGCCTTATGATCCCAAGGTACCCGTTCTTTGTATCGGAAATCTTACTCTGGGTGGTAGCGGTAAAACACCCACAGCCCTTGCCTTGGCTTCGCTCTTAAAAGAAAGGCGGAAGCACATCCACTTCATTTCCCGAGGATACAGTGGGACGCTGAAAGGTCCCGCCTTGGTTTCAGCAAACCATACTCCCCAAGATGTTGGTGATGAACCCCTTCTCTTATCGCAACTCGCTCCAACCTGGATTGCAAAATGTCGCCCGAAAGCGGTGCAAGCAGCAGAAGCGGCCGGTGCTGAAATTCTAATCCTTGATGACGGGTATCAAAATTTTTCGGTCAAAAAAACAAAGAGTATTTTGGTCATTGACGGGAAAAGAGGTTTTGGGAACGGGTGCGTTTTACCTGCAGGCCCCCTCAGAGAATCTGTCGAGGAAGGATTGAGAAGAGCGAATCTTATTTTAGTAATCGGGCATGTTGCCCCTCAGGTCCTTGAAAAATTATCCGGCAGAGTCTTTCATAAAGCGTCCATCGAGCCCAATGCTCAAGCCCTTGCTTCTCTCAAAGGAAAAAAATTTCTCGCCTTTGCAGGCATTGCTTATCCCGATAAATTCTTCGACATGCTCCGAGAGCTTGAGTTGAATATCGTTGAAACTGTTCCTTTTCCCGATCATTATCTTTATAGCCTCAAAGATTTTGATCGTTTGCTGAAAAAAGCAAGTTTCTCGGAAGCAAAACTTCTCACGACGGAAAAAGATCATGTCCGCCTGAGTCCTCAAATGAGAAAATTAACTCATACGCTCCCCGTCAAACTTGTCTTTGAAAACACAGAGGCCCTTTTGAAGGATTTGGAGCTTACGGACTGATGCTTAAACTCTTTAAAAGAACGGCTCTTGACCTCCTTCAAGTCATCCTTCTTTGCATCACCTATGCTATTCTCAGGCCGCTTTCGTTTCAAAGCGCTTCCGATCTAGGAGGCAAGGTAGCGCGCGCGCTCGGCCCTCGATTGGGTTTGACCCGAAGAGCCCTCAAAAACCTGGACCGTGCCATACCTGATCTTTCAGAAGCCGAAAAAACTCTGATCATCCAAGGAATGTGGGAAAACTTGGGACGAACGATTGCCGAATATGTTCACTTGGCTCGTCTTGAATTTTATACACCAGACAGCCGAGTCGAAGTATTAGGTACAGAAATTATCGACCAACTAAGGGATGACGGAAAAGGCGCCATTCTATTTTTAGCGCATCTTGCTAACTGGGAGCTTGCAACCCTCGCAGCCCTCAGGCGCGGAATGGAGTTCACACAACTTTACCGGAAGCTCAACTATCCCCTGACGGATAAATTTATTAATCTTGTCCATCGGCAAGTGGCAACAAAGGTTATCACGAAGGGAACCGAAGGAGGAAAGCAGATGATCGCTGCCCTTAAAAAGGGCGAGCATATTTCGATGCTCTCCGATCAAAAGCTAAATGAAGGAGAAGCGGTCCCATTTTTCGAGATCCCCGCGATGACGGCTCCCGCAGGGGCGCGTCTTGCCTTAAAGTATGATGTCCCCTTTGTCCCCGTTCGTGTTGAACGACTCGAAGGGAGTCGCTTTCGGGTCACGTACTACCCTCCTCTCAACCCTCAGCAAAAGGGAGATATTCATTCCGAAACCCTCGACCTTTTGCATCAAATGAATCAACACCTCGAAGATTGGATTCGTGCCAGGCCTGAGCAGTGGTTTTGGCTTCATCGTCGTTGGCCGAAACCTTCATAACTTTTTTAAATATCCTCTTGCAAAATCAGATGACTTCGCTATTATCCCTTACATCGCTTGATGAGCGGGCGTAGCTCAGGGGTAGAGCACAACCTTGCCAAGGTTGGGGTCGAGGGTTCAAATCCCTTCGCCCGCTCCAAAAGATGTTCCTTTAAAGCCCTTATTTTATTCAAAATATTTTTACATAAAATTTTAACGAAAAATTCACTTTTTTCCTATTCTGCTAAACTAGGGCTCGAAAATTTTTTTCAGATACGCTATGTCGTATATGAGTATTTATAAGCCATGTGTGGGGGATCAAGTGCCACATCAAAAACAAAAAGAAGCGCTTCTTGACGAAATCACAAAACTCGTTCAAAGAAATTTCAACCCGAAGCACAAAGAAAACATCAAAAGTTTTATCAAGCAATTCTATCGACACCCTTCTTATGAAGAAATTCGAAAACTTCCGACCGAGCGGATTGCCTCAGGTCTTTCAGAGATGTGGGAGTATATCCAAGATCGAAAGGCAGGGGAACCGAAAATGAAGGTTTATTATTGGCGCCCCGACTTCAAAACTCACCTCTCCGAGCGTATCGTGATTAATATCGTCAACGACGATATGTCTTTCCTGGTAGACTCTTTGATCGAGATGTTGGCCCGTTTCGAGCTAACACCGCGAAGAATCATTCATCCCGTTTTAAAACTTCATCGAGATGAAAAGGGTCACTTGGACCAAATCCTAGAACACAAAGGGGGGCCCGAAGAAGGAACATTCGAGTCTGTGATTCATTGTGAAATCGTCGAGGGAGCAACGCCGGATCTCGTAAAAGACATTGAAAGAGAACTTGCTATTGTGTTGAGAGACGTTCTCCTAGCGACTTCCGACTGGCAAGAAATGAGGCAGAAAATAGAGGTTGCTCTTGCCGATCTTCTCTCGCCGCACTCTCCTCGTAGCCAGGAACAACGGACCGAGGTCGAAAAATTTCTTCAATGGATGAAAGAAGATCACTTCACCTTCTTGGGGTATGCGTTCTACGACTTAATGCCCGCTAAGGATCCAGCCTCTCTAAAGTCCAAATGCCGTGAAACTCTGGGCATCATGAACGCAAAAGAAATGCAGGATCTGTCCTACCTCTTTAAAGGCGTCAAGTTGGATGAGAAGACACTTGAGTATATTTATGACCCCAAAACCCTCCTTATCAATAAGGCAACGCAGCTTAGTCGCGTTCACCGCGGTGTAGCGTTAGATGCCATTGGAATTAAAAGAGTTGATTCAGACGGCAACGTTACCGGACTTCATCTCTTCTTAGGCCTTTTCACATCCATCGCTTATGACAGCAGTGCAAGAGATATCCCTCTCTTGCGACGAAAAGTGGATCTCGTTTTAAAACACGCTCATCTATCCCCCCAATGGCATGATGGAAAAGCGCTTATTCATATTTTGGATTCTCTTCCACGAGACGATCTCTTTCAGGCCTCCGTTGAAGAGTTGAGCCACATCGGCTTATCTATCCTGCATCTCCAAGAACGGCATCGCGTTGCTCTCTTTATTCGTCGAGATCAGTTCAATCGCTTCTTATCCTGTCTTGTTTATGTCCCTCGGGACCGTTTTGATTCGGAACTGTGCGATCAAATTGGTCTTGTCCTTGAAGAAGAGCTCAATGGTCATATCACCGTTTACAAGGCTCAGTACGGTTCATTAGCCTTTGCTCGTGTAAATTACACGATTGTTGCCAATAATGGTCCTCAAGAACCCGCTGATACCAAAAAGATTGAAGCACGCCTTATTGATATTTCTCGTTCTTGGCGAGACGACCTTAAGGCGGTTTTGATGGATGTTTATGATGAATTAAATGCAGCTCGACTTTTGAAGAAGTATCGAGGGGCCTTCGGCAAGGGGTATCAAGAACGCTTCAAGAACCTTCATGTTCTTCATGATATTGAAGAAGCTGAAAAAACTCTTGCCACGGGAGAATTCGGAGCTCGACTGTATATCGGTGAAGCCACTCCTGAGCATTATGTTAGGCTAAAAATTTACAACCTTGAAAAACCAATCCCTCTTTCAGACATTTTGCCTATCCTTGAGAATCTTGACTTACGTGTAGTTACGGAAATTCCCTTTCAAGTCAGACCATCCGGAGAATCTAGAGTTGTCTGGATTCATGATTATGAACTCGAAAGTCGAGGCGGCTGTCCCATTAACCTTAAAGAATCCGGCGAGGATTTCCTTAAGGCCCTGATTTACATTTATCATCAAGAAGTTGAAGATGACGGTTTTAACCGTCTGATTTTAAGAGCAGGCCTGAACTGGCGTCAATGTAACTTGCTGCGCGCTTACAGCAAATATCTGAGGCAACTGCAGCTCCCCTTTAGTCGCGAATATATAGAACAAACTCTCGTAAAACATGAAACAATCACAAATAAAATTATTTCCTTCTTTGAAAAAAAGTTTAACCCTGAAATCGCCAAGACCGATAAGCGCCTTCTAACGGAACTCTATAAACTTCTCGATGCCATTGAAAGCCCCGATGAGGACCGCATTTTGAGAGGGTATGTCAATCTTATCGAATCAACGCTTCGAACCAATTATTTCCAAAAAACGAAAGATAATCGATTTAAGCCTTATCTTTCTTTAAAATTTGATTGTCAAAAGATTCGAGAAATTCCTCTGCCGAAACCGATGTATGAAATCTTTATCTATTCCGCACGAATGGAAGCCGTTCATTTGCGCGGTGGAAAGGTTGCGCGCGGCGGAATTCGCTGGTCTGATCGATTTGAAGACTACAGAACAGAGATTTTGAGTCTCATGAAGGCCCAAATGGTTAAAAACACTGTCATTGTTCCAGTGGGCTCAAAGGGAGGATTTATTGCCAAAAAACTCCCGGAAGGGGGGACCCGCGAGGAAATTTTCGCAGAAGGCATTCAATGCTATCAAACGATGATTCGCGGCCTTCTAGATATTACAGACAACCTGGTGAAAGGGAAAATCGTTCCTCCTAAAAATGTGGTTCGATGGGATGATGATGATACTTATCTCGTTGTTGCAGCGGACAAAGGAACAGCTACATTCTCGGATATTGCAAATGAGATCGCGCAAAAATATCAATTCTGGCTGGACGATGCGTTCGCCTCAGGAGGTTCAGCCGGCTACGATCACAAAAAAATGGGCATTACCGCCAGAGGTGCTTGGGAGTCTGTCAAACGCCATTTTTACGAGTTAGGCGTCGACCCCGCGCGTGACTCTATCGCTGTTTTGGGGGTCGGCGATATGGCGGGAGATGTCTTCGGGAACGGCATGTTATACTCGGATAAGATTAGGCTCGTTGCGGCGTTCAACCATATGCACATTTTTCTCGATCCGAACCCGAATCTTGAAAAAAGCTATGCGGAGCGCAAGCGTCTTTTTGAACTTCCTCGTTCAACCTGGGCTGATTATAAAGAAAAATATATCTCTAAGGGGGGCGGCGTTTTTGAAAGAAAAGCAAAATTCATTCCCCTCTCCCCCGAAATCCGTCAGTTGCTCTCCACAGATAGGATCGAGATGACGCCTAATGAGATCGTTTCATCTCTTCTAAAAATGAATGTTGATCTGATCTGGTTCGGCGGTATCGGAACTTTCGTTAAAGCCTCACATGAAAGTCACAGTGATGTTGGAGATCGGTCGAATGATGCTGTCAGAGTAAACGGACGGGATCTTCAGGCCAGAGTTATCGGTGAAGGTGCAAACCTCGGTATGACGCAACAAGCTCGCATTGAATATGCCCAACGGGGAGGCCGCTTAAATACCGATGCAATCGACAACTCAGGCGGCGTCAATTGCTCCGACCATGAGGTGAATATTAAAATTCTTCTCTCTCAAATTATGGCTAAAGATGAGCTCGAGTTTGAGACACGAAATAAACTGCTTGAAAAGATGACGGATGAGGTTGCTTACCTTGTTTTACGCGATAACTTCAAGCTGGCTTTATCCCTCAGTCAAATCGAATCTCAGAGTCCAAAACTTCTGGATTATCAGGGCAAGCTCATGCGGACCCTTGAAACCGAAGGTAAGTTGAACCGATCTCTCGAATTCCTCCCCGATGAGGCGACTCTTGCCGAGAATCAAGCTTTGCAAAAAGGCCTTACACGTCCCGAACTTGCGGTCGTTCAGTCCTACGCCAAGATCTATTTCTACGAAAAAATACTAAACTCCTCGATTTTAGAAGATTTTGCACTTGAAGAAGATCTCGTAAATTATTTCCCTGAACCGATTCGTAAAGCCTACCGTCCAGCCATCTTACAGCATCCCTTAAGGAAGGAAATTATTGCAACGCTCGCCGTTAACGAAATCGTTCATACTCTCGGCCCCGATTACACATTCAGCCTGATGCAACGTGTTCATTGCGAATTTGAAACAGTTTTGAAGGCCTATCTTGTTACTCGAGGTCTTTTCAACTTGAAAGTGCTGCGTCGGGATTTGGATGCGATTTATCCGACTCTTTTGCCTGCAAACTTCACGAAAATTAATCTCGACCTCCTGGAGATGACAAAGCGTGTAACCCACTGGCTTTTAAATCACTACACCTTAACCGGCCCGATTACTCAAGCAGTTACAAGTCTTAAGATCGGCTTTGATGCGCTCGTAACAAATCTGGACATGATTTTAGATCCTTCTAGCAAAGCATCTTACGAAGAATTAAAAGCAGCTTATGAAAACTTAGGGCTTCCCCAGGCTTTCGCAAGGGAACTTGCTATTTTAAAGATTGCAACCTCTTCTCCAGACATCATTATTATTTCATCAAATACGGGGTTTCAGATTAATCAGGTGGCAAAGCTCTATTATCTGGCGGGGGAGAGATTCTATTTCAATCGTCTTCGGGAAAGAATCTCCAGCTTGCACTCGAATACGTCTTGGCACCGGATAGCTCTCTCGGGCTTGACCGAGGATCTGTATAGCACTCAAGCAGAGCTCGTAAGCTCCATCCTGGAAACGGCTCCTTCTTCGAAGAGATCGGACATTCAAGATCTTTATGTAAAATGGACAGAGGGAAATCACTTTGATGTCCAAAAAGTCGAACAACTTCTCTCAGAAGTTCAAGCCAGCGCCACCATCGATCTCTCCGTCTTAACAGTCGTCGTCCGAACCTTAAGACAGTTTTTGACCGACATCAGCTAAAGGGAACTGCAACAGATCCCATGGCTGCTCGAGCCGCTCCTGCTTTGGAAAACTTGAAGGACTTTAGCAGAAATTAGAGGAATGGGGAAAGCTCTATTTCTCTCTCGGGTACGTTTCTCGAATAAAAAAGGTAACGAAAAAAGCCACGAGAAGGCAAAGAGGAAGCGTTATAAACGCGAACCTCCAATCAGTTAAGCTGTAATCGGGAACACCGTCTTTAAGAGGACCGTTATTCCAGCTAAGGTCTAAAAGCTGACCTACGACGGGCTGAAAGATCACGCCGCTCATCATGACGATCATGTTTGTAAAGGCAAGAGAAATTCCGCTCACCCAAACAGGCATGATCTCAACAACGGAGGCAAAGATCAAAATCTGCCCGCAAAAAGAGATCCCCGCCACAAACATTAAGAACGGCATAAAGGCAATCGGGACAGGAAGATAAAGGATCGCAAGGTAAACAAAGCAAGAGAAAATACCTGCAATTCTCATCGGAATGCGCCGACTTTTCAAAAAGTCAGAGAGCATTGTCGTTAAAGGACTTCCGGCTGCGATCCCCCAATAAATCCACATGGTGATAGAGCCGGCGATCTTTCGATCGATGCCGTAGCGATCCATCAAAAAATGATCTCCCCAAAGATCCGCAAAAGCCGCAAGCGGCACGTACATTAAAGACCCGAAAAGAGCTACAATCCACATTTGAGGAGTTGATATTACATTAAGAAACCCTTTGAAAAACTTCCAAGGTTCTTGTGGATGAGAAGAGGCACCAGCGGCGGATTTTTCCGAGACACTCTTTTTTCTATCCTTCAGAATAAATACCATGGCAATCAAAAGAGTGATGCCGATCAAGGCAGTCGTAAAGATCGCTCCTCTCCATCCCTGGTAATCAATAAGCATCGCAAGGGGCGCTTTTCCTGAGCTCGCTCCGACCGTACCCAAAAGCATGGTCAAGCCTACGACCATGCCGACTTTGGCAGGTGGAAACCATAAAGTCGCAAGTTTCAAAGTCCCGATAAACGCACAGGCAGAACCGATTCCCATCAAAGTTCTCCCGAGAGCAGCCATCATTAAGGTCGGCGCGGCCGCAAAAAGAACGCTGCCTAAAACGCATAGCAAGCACGAAAAGATCAGGACGCGACGCGGTCCGTATTTATCAAGAGAAATTCCTAGGGGGATTTGCATGGCCGCATAAGCATTATAGTATGCGGAAGCTAAAGCTCCCAAAGCACACCCGTGCACGCCAAACGCCATCATCAAATCTTGATTCATGATGCTGGGGGAAACCCGCAAAATAAATTGGTAAAAATAAAAAACAGCACCGCAAGCCCAGATCATCCATGGAAATGCCCTCATTTGGAGGGGGGGGTCCATCGAGGACATTTTTGCCTGCATTTTTTTGTCTTCACCTCTCGTCGATACCATTGGCGTTAAGCTTTCATCAAAAATTCTTAATAAAGGGTTAACCGCAAGCACCACAATGCCTGCTAAATTTTTTAACAGCGATCACTATAGCACCCAAAATTGTATCTTTGGCAATAAGAAATTTTTTCTTCTTGTTTTTTAGAAGAGAGGCAGCCGATGGGCTGCCTCCTTAGTTTGTGAAACCTTTTTGATGATTAGATACTCGGTTTGAAGCTCAAGATCGAGACACCCGATTTAGTTTTGATTTCATCTTCAAAGGTAAAACCTGCCTCTTGACCTATTTTTATAAACTCAGCAAGTGTTCTCTCCGCTCCCCCTCCCAAAGTCAACCCGAGAAGATCTGCATCAATGAGTAGGCTTCCGTCGAGGATTTCCGGGATGACTTTTTCAATGATGAAGATCCGTCCCAAGCTTTTGTCATTCATGGCCTTCAAACAGGTTTGGAAGATCGCGACACACTCTTCATCGCTCCAATTATGAAAAACGCGCTTGATGCTGTATGTGTCTGCCGAAGGCAGCTTGACAAAGAAGTTACCGGGTGTTCCTTCAAATCGCCCCTCAAAGCGACCCCCATACTGTTCCTTTGCTCTTTGAACAGCATCTTTCAGATCCGTTAAAATCCCCTTTTCAAGATGGGGATGAGCCATGAGAATCTGGCTAACCAAGCCCCCTGCCCCGCCGCCAACGTCGCAATGAATCCGACTGCTCCCAAGAGGCAAGAGAGGCCCTACCTCTTCGTCCTCTCGATCGGAAAAGTTCTTCATTCCTTTGTTAAAGAGCTCAGCTGCCTCGGAATCATGCTCGAGATACTCGTAAAAACCTTCACCGTAAAGCTCATTGAAAGAACTCTTCCCGGTTTTAAGAGGAATTTCAAGATGTCCTATAGATGACCAGCGCCTTTGATCGAATTCCTTAGCAAACGCAGGCTGAAGAGATCCCTTCTCCGTACTGATCAAAGATCTTGAATGAGAGGGAAGCGAGAAAATACCTTTCTTCGTCATCTCTAAAATGTTGTGATTTGCAAGGACCCGAAGGATTCTTTTAAGAGGGTCCTCCTTCAGGTTCAATTCTTGGGCAAGAGTTTCTGTCGATTTGGGCCCCTCTTGCAAGGCGTCGGCAACCTTAAAGTAAGCAACCGCATGCAGCGATCTTGCCAAAATATGACCGTAAGCAAGTGTTCTGATATCGGGAACTTCCGCATTCAGGGTCTGCGAGGCCGTGACGGCGAACGTCATCGTTCCGAGCATCAATGCGGCTGTAAGAGTAATTCTCTTTAATTGGCTCTTCAAAGTTGGTGTTTGAGGATATTTCATCTTACTACTCCTAAGTTGAGGTTAAAATCGTTCTTTATTGAACGAACGTTCAATTTATTAACACGACATTCTCCGCTTCGTCAATAAAAAAATTGAACAATCGTTCAACTTATGATATCAACCTTAAAAGAAAGGAAAAAACATGGCTCGACCCAAAGATACGGAAAGCCTGACTGCTACAAAAATCTTAAAGAGCGCCCGAAAGTCGTTCCTCAAGAAGGGGTTTGCAGGGACTTCAATTAATGATATTGCAGCTGATGCGGACATTCATAAAAGCCTCATCTATCATCATTTCGGCTCTAAAGAAAATTTATGGCGCGCCGTCAAAAGCCACCTCGTTGAAAACTTTTCGGGCAGCCCCATAGACTCTATTATATTGGATGAAACGGATCTGAGAACCCTCATTACCCAAATTGTAACGTTCAGATTTCGCTTTTATGAGAAGAACCCCGACATTGTTCGTCTGATGGGTTGGCAATACATGTAGACCTCCTCTTAAGCAATCACGGGACTTGCAACGGGGCACCTGAACACGATTGCCCCTCAACTCAAAGCCCTCCAGGAAAAAGGTCTGGTTCGATCCGACATCGACCCCGAGATGGCAAGCTATTTCGTGATGTCGACGGCCTCCGCGCCCTTCAAAGACCGCGTCTCTTTCGCTCTACCCTCCAGCCCAAAAGAAAATAGGGAGCAATACCTTCAGATAATCATCGATTGTCTGATACGGGCGTTAGAGCCTGAGTCTGTATAGAAAAGCCGAACGCATAACCTAAGAAATTACCGAAATTCTAATTTAACGAATGTCCCATTAAAGGTAGATAAAAGAACCACCTTGCAATCAAGCTCAATTTCAATCATCATAATTAGGTGAATTAGAATATTTACTATCTTCCTAACGGAAATATAACATAATAAAATAAGATTTTAAAATGAAATTAAAGCACTTATTTATTCTTCTTTTATTACCCCAACTCCAAGAATCTAGCGCTGAAGGTACAGAAGAAGAAAGAAATTTTATTCATCAACAATCGATTAGTTCTCACAAGGAAAATGAATTTATCGAATTTAACAGAAAAAGTGTAACTATTCCTCTTTCTAAGTTAACAAAAACAGAAGGTAAAAGAGCAGAACTTTCTCACGAT
>CAYUCY010000008.1:0-16285 GCA_964443525.1 uncultured Thiotrichales bacterium | reverse complement strand
CATTTATTTCTATAAATTTCAGAATTGTTTCATAAAGAAATTAAAAATTTAAAATATTTCGGAAATATTTCAATTTTAAGGCACATTTCCTCATTTTTACCAATTTACTCATTTAAAATATCCAAAATTAAAAGTATGTTAGACATAAAATTCATAAAAGAAATGGTGATAACTTTGGTTCCCCACGTTCATACATTCCTTTTAAAACTCAGAAACCCAAGAAAGAATAGTGAATGAAGAATGCAGGACTTTATTCAAATAAAGAAAAGCTAAAAAAGACACAAGAAGCTTCGGATTATTACTCTGAGGATATTAGCAAAAAGGTCGGATATATAAATTATGGAATAATAATATCATTTTATGCCTTTTATGAAAAAAATTTAATCAAAAATAATATCTCTATAGAGATAGCAATATTCTTATCCACAATAAGTATGTTTTTAGATTTCTCTCAATCACTTTTTGGATACTGTGAAAATCGACATGCTTTCAGACACCATGAAAAAAATAAAATCACAAAGTATTTATATTCTTTTAATGATTTAAACAAACTTTAAAAAAAAATAACAAACGTTTCTTTTACATTAAAGATATTATTTACCTTTTTATCTTCTTGTTTCTTTATTTATTTTTCTATTAATTTATTTTTCATTAATTGATCTGGATAAGAATTAATCCACCTTCTAAGACGCGGCCTTCAGGTGATCGCGGCGACGTTGGTAGGAGGAGGGAATGCCAAGGGCTTCCCGGTATTTGGCAATCGTGCGACGTGCCACGTGAATCCCTTCAATTTCCAACTTCTCCACGATTTGATCGTCCGAGAGGGGTTTTTCTTTATTTTCCGCGTCCACCATTTCTTTGATTCGGTGCCGCACAGCCTCTGTTGCAAATTCGGCGCCCTCGATAATGCCGGAGAGGGCATTGGTGAAAAAATACTTCAGCTCAAAAACGCCTCTGGGGGTACCCACATATTTATGGGATGTCACTCGAGAAATGGTGCTTTCGTGCATCGCAACGGCAAGTGCGATGTCTTTAAGAGCCAAGGGCCTGAGACCCACAATACCCTGCTCGAAAAATTTTTGCTGGTGCTTCACGATTTCAATCGAAACGTTTAGGATGGTTCGTGCCCTTTGATCGAGGGCCCTAATCAACCAATTAGCCGATGAAAAACGCTCCTGAAGGTACCTCTTCGTTTTTTTGTCAGCCTCTCCCTTTTTGAGGGTGAAGGTGTAATCCTGATCGATCAAAAGCCTCGGCAAAGTTGCTTGATTAAGCGCCACCCGCCATTCTCCTGTCTCGATGTTCTTTCGGACAAAGACGTCAGGGATAAGGGGTGCAATCGTCGACCTTTCAAATTTGAGTCCGGGTTTGGGGTCAAGAGAACGAAGCTCATAGATTTTTGCTCTCAAGGTCTCAAGGTCACAACCGACGATTTTGGTAAGTTTTTCAAGCTTTCCCCGGGCCAATAGATCAAGGTTTGAGAGGAGTTTCTCCATCGATGAATCCAGTTTTCCTTTATCCGAGAGTTGCAGACGAAGACATTCCTCTAGGGACCTTGCGCAAACCCCGGATGGGTCAAATCTTTGTAGTTTTTTGAGAACTTCTTCCAAAAACGCTCTCGAACATCCGAATCGCAATGCTGTCTCTTTTAGGTCAAGCGTCAAGTACCCTGTCTCGTCTACGGATTCGATTAGATAGCGACCAACCAATTTTTCCCGAAAATCAGTTAAGTCCGTATTAAGTTGAGAAAGCAGGTGCTCTCTTAAAGTAAGTGGCTCGCTTTCGATGGATGCGAACCCCGCGAAATCGTCCCCCCAACGACCGTCTCGGGCATTCGTGTCCTTCCAGGATGTTTCTTCGCTCTCCCCAGACCACAAATTGTCATAGTCTTCCGATTTCAAATCGCTAATGTCACCTGTGTCATGGGTTATTTCAGAAGGTTCCGAGGAGACGGGCGTGTCGCTTTCCGGTTCTTCTAACGTTAGGAAAGGGTTATCAAGAGCTGCTTGTTGTAAATAATCCGTCAACTCGAGATTGCTGAGCTCCAAAAGCTTAATCGCCTGACGCAATTGGGGCGTCAGGGTTAGATTTTGCTCAGGCCTCAGATCCAGTCTCGGGTAAAGCGCCATCCTGCCATCTTTTTTAAGCTCTTATTATTTATAGAATAGCGGACAGTTCAAGGCACCAGCAAGCCCTTTATGGTTAACGACTGTGGTGATCTAAGAGAGGAATCCTAGAGGCGGAAGGTTTCGCCTAAGTAGACACGTCGAACGTTTTTGTCAGCTATAATCTCGGAAGGAGTCCCCTCCATGAGAACACGACCTTCGTTAATGATATAGGCGCGATCAACAATATCGAGGGTTTCTCTGACATTATGGTCGGTGATCAAAACCCCGATGTTCCGTTCCTTTAAGTGGGAAATTAACTCCCGAATATCATGGACGGCAATGGGATCAATCCCGGCAAGAGGTTCATCAAGCATGATAAAATGGGGATGACTTGCAAGAGCACGAGCGATCTCAACGCGGCGCCTCTCTCCCCCTGACAGTGTTAGGGCTGAGGCTTTTCTCAAATGGCCGATCATAAACTCCGAGAGAAGTGCTTCGAGATTATCTTCCCGCTTCACGGGATCAGGTTCCGAAATCTCTAAAACCGCTTTTATATTTTGCTCAACGGTGAGACCTCTGAAAATGGATGCTTCTTGCGGTAAATAGCCAATCCCGAGACGTGCTCGCCGATACATAGGTAGTCGGTCAATAGCATGTCCGTCAAGATAGATATTTCCTTCATCAGCAGAAACGAGACCTGTAATTATAGAAAAGGTCGTCGTTTTTCCCGCACCGTTGGGCCCCAAAAGGCCGACGGCTTCCCCTCTTTGGACATGAAGGCTCACGTCGATAACGACGGGGCGATTATTATAGCTCTTTCCGAGACCGACGGCCTCAAGGCCTTCCTTGAGAGGATGTTGAGCGTTATTTTTCTTTGATTTCGGCATTTCTTTAAGTTCGCTTCTTTTCCTTCGGAAGAATCAAGACGTGTACTCGCTCTCTCTTTTGACCCAGCTTTTTTTCTTCCCGAGGAGATACTGATAGCACCTTGCTAATGCCGGTGTCCAGCTTTACTTCGCCGTAATTCCCGTTAATTTGGCCATCACATCTGATGATTTGTACATTACCTTCCAAGGTTACAAATTGATCTTTGTCATAATAAATGCCGTGATCCCCTTGAGCCAGTTCGGCAGGTGTTGTTACCCGCACATGACCGTGCCCTTCAACATGATCAATTTCAAACTTATCCTCTTGATTTTTCTTAAAGAAGGCATGGAGGAGGTCTGCCTCAACCTGATTTTGCTCTCGCGTTGCAACGGCATTTCCGATTGCCTTCGCTTCCGAGGTCAAATTAGAATATTCAAGGGCTTCTCTTGCCTTAACAACGAGCATTTGTGGGCCTTCCCCCACCTCAAGACGCAAATTACTTCCTTGAACGCGAACAAGTTCGTCATCCAGCGTATAAACTGCATGCTGTCCCCAAACCTCTTGGTGCTTTTCCGTATTGTAGCCGTGCAGGACGGCTCCGAAAGCTTCCAACTTATAGAGCTCATTCGTCTGATTTTTGCCTTCCCTGAAGTGGGCCTCAAGCTTATCAGCCGTGAGCACAAACTCACCATGCGTCGCAACAACGTTCCCGGTTGCCGTACAGATTTTTTTATCCCGCTCGCATAAGATTCCCTGCTCCGCATCAATATGAACGGGAAGCTCTTTACTGATAGGAGAAAAAGCCTTTCCTTCGGTAGGCTGCTCAGAAGGGGCTTCCTTTTCGGGAGCAGCAGGTTCATCTGCCGCTCGTGCAAGAGAAAAAGTCAGCAACAAAACCGACATTGTCGATAAAAAAGTCTTGATCACGGCCCTTCCCTTTCGAGCTATTTTTTATCCCCGGTTTCAGGTGTCGTTAGAATAACCAGGTGACTTTTACCCGTAAAATGAATTCTGTTGCCTTCCTGATCTACTTTGAAGCCTTCTGCCGAGATCGTCCCGGTAGGACCTTCTCCTTCAACAGGGACATGTCCCTCCGCCACCTTAGTAGTCAAATCAAGACCAGCACTCTGGGTACGCAGCTCGTATCCTTCATTATCCTGTAATTTCACATTTTGATGGTATTCAAGATGGTTTGAAGATTCCTTGAACTGTCCCTGTTCAGCCGTAATTTTGAGCTGTCTCCCGTCTTCAAGCTCGAGAGAACTGTCGGGTTTTTCAAATTTTGCCGTCTCATTATCCACTTGAGTCGCGGTGACTGCCGTCACCGTATAGGGTCTACCGCGCTGATCAAGAGATCGCATTTTCGGATTGAAGAGCTTATTTTTCATTTTCAGGTGTTCTTCGACCTGTATCTGATCCGAAGGTATAGCATTGAGGTATTCATCAATCTTCGGCCAGAGGACAATCGCAAGAATCAAGGCGGCTGCCATTCCCGGCAAAAGTTTTCGAAGCAACCGAACAGTTTCGAGATATTTGAGATTTCTCTGAAGACGCTCCGGCGTGATCGGCTTCTCCCTCATTTTAAATTGATGGAATTTGAGATTGTCTAAAGAAGGTGTCATGCTTATTAACTCACATTTGCACGCAGCATATCATGCACATGAACAATGCCCAGTGGTCTATCACCCGCCTGGGTTGATTCTACAACAAAAAGGTTGGTAATCGCTTTTTCGTTCATCAAAGCCAGGGCTTCCTGCGCCAGGATGGAGGGACTGATCGTCAAAGGCTGCTTGGTCATCACTTCATGAGCAGGGAGCGTTAAAAGACGATCGCTCATGTGACGCCTTAAGTCTCCATCTGTAATAATACCTTTTAAGAACCCTTTTTCATTAATAATTCCCACGCACCCGAGTCGACAACGCGTCATGGTTAATAGCACATCCTGCATCAAGGTATTTTCACGAGAAAGGGGCATTGCCTCATCTTTATGCATCAGTTGCTCCACACGCATTAAACGCTGACCAAGCATCCCCCGCGGATGCAGATCTCCGAAATCTCTCGACGTAAAACCCCTTCTTTTCAAAAGACAAACGGCTAGCGCATCACCGAGGGCCATCATGACGGTTGTCGAAGTGGTGGGGGCAAGTCCTAAGGGACAGGCCTCCTCAACCTGGGGGAGAATAAGAGGACAGGTAGACATCTCTGCCAAAGCACTCTTCGGATTAAAAGTCAGTCCGATCAAGGGAATCTGACGGCGGGATGCATACCCGATGACATCGGAAAGCTCGGCAGTTTCTCCGGAAGTGGAGAGAGCTATCAAAAGGTCCCCTTTCTGAATCATTCCCAAGTCGCCGTGGCTCGCCTCAGCAGGATGCAAAAAGAAAGACGGTGTCCCCGTTGAAGAAAGAGTTGCGGCGATTTTTCTCGCGATAAGGCCACTTTTCCCCATCCCGGAGACAACCACACGCCCGTGACAGGATAAAATTAAATTAAAGGCATCTATGAACTTAGGCGGTATATTTTGGGAAAGAAAGAGTAAAGAATCCCCCTCAAGGGCTAGAACCCGTGTGGCTTCTAACAGCTCGAGCTGATCTTGGCAAAGCTCCTTTTTAAGCGCCGTCATAATTCTTTCTCCTTGAGTGTCCCTACTCGTAAACGATTTCATATCAATTTGTCAATTTTAATGCTCTAGAACACTCAATTGATCATACCCCAAAAGATCCAAATCGGCACAGGTAGGAATAAAGTCAAAACAACCCTGTGCCACGTCCATCCGATTCTCGCGAATCAGCTTTTCATCCAGAACCTCTTTCAGTTTATGAAGATACAAAACATCTGTGGCCGCGTAGTGCCGTTGCTCGGGGCTGAGATCCCTCGCCCCCCAATCGGAGGATTGCTGATCTTTTGAGATATCAACACCGATTAATTCTTTACAGAGGTCTCTCAACCCGTGACGATCCCCGAAAGTCCTGACGAGTTTTGAGGCAATTTTGGTACAGTAAATAGGCTTAACCCGTATCTTTAAAAAATGTTGAAGGACTGCCACATCAAACCGGGCAAAGTGGAATATTTTTAAAATCTCCAGATCGGATAAAACTTTTTTCAAGTTGGGGCAATCGTAGGTTCTGGACTGATTAAGCTGAACCAAATGGCAAACGCCGTCTCCTGCGGAAAGCTGAACGAGACAAAGGCGGTCCCGATGGGGATTCAAGCCCATGGTTTCAGTGTCCACCGCAACACTTCCTCTAAAATGGATAGCCTCCGGGAGGTCCCCCTGGTGCAGATGTATGATTGGGCTCATAAGTGCTCCGTTATTTCCTTCTCTCAAGGAATGAGAATATCAAGAAATGGTGCCCAGGAGAAGACTCGAACTTCCACGAGATTGCTCTCACTAGGACCTGAACCTAGCGCGTCTACCAATTCCGCCACCTGGGCTTGATCCTTTTTCTTTAAAGATACTCCGCTCAGAAGTCAAGAAGGAACCCGACTTCGCGTAAAAGATCTCCTGAATGGGGGTTTTAATATTCCTATAATTAAAAACTAGATATTTTAAAGTTAATCGTGAGCGAAATCATCTCTGAAAAGATATTCTTCAGGAAGTTTATAATGCCCTCCTACCAAACAACCATTTTTTGGATTTCTTGAGCCGTTTGTATGGGTATCTCTTATTTTCTAAAAGCTTTAAATAAGAAATCAAAGAATCTGAAATTTTGCTATTCTCACATATAGATTTGAAGGACAGAGCAATTCTTTACGGGAAAAGAGTTAACCTTTTTGATCGAGAGCGACAATGCTCGGACAAGACGCAATCTTGCAAGGTCCAGGAGAAAGACTCAAGTAAGCCTCAGACCTTCAAGAATGTTCATTCTTTCCCTTGGCCGTTTCTGCAGCCTTTTAGCTCTCCAAACCTTTCGATCCTAGCAACAAGATGCTTTTCCATCTATGCTTGGCTAAACGTTTCAGAAATCTAAAGGATTATCTCTAACCGCGACCGTTTTTATAAACCCTGTTTTTAAGAATGTGAGAAGCCCGAAACGAAACTGTTTGCCTCGGAGTGATCATAACCTCTTTGCCTGTCTTCGGATTTCGCCCCACACGCGTTGATTTTTTACGTACATTAAAGCTGCCAAAAGAGGAAAGCTTGAGGGTTCCTTGCTTGACAAGCCCCTGGATCATTTCTTCCAAAACGTTTTCGAGAATATCGTTTGCTCTTTGTTTCGGCAAACCGATTTTATTGGAAAGAGCTTCACATATATCGGAGCGTGTTAATGTTTTATCTGACATGAGATTCTCCCGTTTTTTTGTTATTTTTAGAGGATTTAACACCTCTCACATTGGCTTACGATCATAGTCTATAAGAGAGAGATTAACAAAGCGTTAACACACCCTTCCGAGCGTGTTCAGATATTTCATTTTTTTATTTTTTAAGGCTTTTTTTAGGAAATGTTAACAACACCTGTTGGATCAAAAACTGCATATTATACTTGATCTTGGTTTATTTTGTCTGAAAAAAATTTTGATCAAATCATCATTTTTAAACCGGCTTTGACAAGAACCTGCTCTTTCTGTGTGACTGTACAAAAAGTAAAAAACTTCGCAGGAAGGGGCTTTTCAAGAGCCCCTTAGTGAAACGCGGTTAACTTAAGTAAGTTCCCGTCCCCACTCGGGGATTATCAAGGGAAAAATCCGCTGTGTCCTCGTTGGAGGGTTCCCGCAGAACATAGCCGCGTCCCCAGACGGTCTCGATATAGTTTTCTCCATCCAGAGCATCGGCAAGTTTCTTGCGAAGTTTACACACGAAAACATCGATAATCTTAAATTCAGGCTCTTCCATTCCGCCGTAAAGGTGATTCAGGAAAATTTCTTTAGAAAGAGTTGCACCCTTACGAATGGCAAGGAGTTCAAGAATCGCGTACTCTCGCCCCGTCAACTTCAGGCTCTTCCCGTTTGCATCCACGGTTTTCGTATTAAGGTCAATTGTCAGACGACCGACTTGAATCACGGAATTCGGATGCCCCTTCGAACGACGGATCACGGCTCGAACACGAGCCACCAACTCATCCTTGTTAAAGGGTTTTGTAATATAATCGTCGGCACCGAAACCGAGTCCTTTGATTTTGTCATCGATCTCGGAAAGACCGGATAAGATTAAGACGGGGGTTGACACATGGACGGCACGTAAACGCCTTAGAATCTCGTACCCATCGATATCGGGTAACATCAAATCAAGAACAATCAAATCATAATCATAATGACGCGCGATTTCGAGGCCATCTTCTCCAACTTCAGTGGAGTCACACACGAAACCCTCTGTTTTTAGAGCCGCTTGGATGGTTTTTGAGGTTGCCTGATCATCTTCGATCACCAAAACACGCATTCTTACCTCCCCCTCAAATTATTATTTTTATTAGGCACACCTTTATTAGAACATACTCTCAAGGTTTTGTTAAGAAAAAATTTAAATTTCTATAAATCAAATCTTAGCTTTTAAATAATGCCTATCCCTTCAATAAAATCTCGAGATGTTTTTAGAATTATGTTATCAACCTACCTTCTTTTAAATTTTACGAGACTCCCTAGAACCTTGGATTCCTTGGTTTTTAGATATAATCCATTCCGTTGCAAGTTCTGACGGCATAGGTTTTGCTATATAGAAACCCTGTGCCTGATCACATTTTAAATCTTTTAATTTAAAAAGCTGTTCTTGTGTTTCAACTCCTTCAGCAACAACGGATAGATTTAATTCATGAGCCAAGTGAATAGCACTGCGCACAATGGCTTCGGCAGCAGAATTCGTAAGAAGAGAGTCAATAAAAACCCGATCTATTTTAATCGTATCTAAAGGTAATTCGAAGAGATATTGAAGGGAAGACTGACCCGTCCCATAATCATCCACTGCAATTTTAATACCCATGGAGCGTAAGTTTTGAAGAACGTCTCCAACAGCCATGATATTTTCTGCAACGGATGTTTCCGTGACTTCTATTTCAAGGGCATTTTTAGGAATGTCATACTCTCGAAGCAGGTCTCTTAAATGCTCAAGAACACCGGCATCCAGAAAATTTTTCATTGAAAAATTGATGGAAAGGAGAAGGCTTAAATCTTTATCCAACCAAGAACGTAGGTGTTTTATAGAGTTTGTGAGTAGCCATTTTGTAAAAGGATTAATCAACAAGGTATTTTCGGTAAGCGGAATAAAATCGGCAGGTGAAATCATCCCGAGCTTCGGATGCATCCAACGAACCAAAGCTTCCGCACCTTCCATCTTTTCGGTTTTGAGATTCATTTTCGGCTGATAATAGAGAAGCAATTGGTCTTCTTGAAGGGCTAATTGAAGATCATGAATAAGGCGAACGTTGCGTTTTGCAAGCTCGTCGTCTCTTTCATCAAACCAGGCCTTTTGTCGTCCCGTGGTCATCGCGCGGTCAACGGCTACCTTTGCCCGACGCACAAGGCTTTCCGTTGTTTCGTGAACACTTTTCGCTTTCACAAGGCCGTAGTAAACTTCGGCAAAGATAGGAATATGATCTACGTTAAAGATGGAGCCAATTCCTTGACGTATTCTTTCCGCATTCCTTTCCAGGTCCCGTTGATCCTCCACATAAAGAATAAAGGTGGCGGGATCGGCATGACAGATAAGTGTTTGCGAAAAAGCGGATCGATCAATACGTTTCGCAACTTCCTGAATCAATCGATCAACACCCTTTGGCCCAATCACTTTTTCAATCGTGCGAAGTCTTTTTAACTGCACTGCGATCGCCCCCGAAAGGATTTGCGGATTTTCCTCTCTTCGTTTTTTAACGTCTTCCTCAAATCCGAATAAGTTGGGGAGACGGGTTAAAGAATTTATTTTCAGGCGGTCCTCCAAATCCTTCAGATAGACTCGAAAGAAGGATCCGGACAGTCCAGCTGCGAGCCCTACGAGCGTAAAGAAAAGAGTTCTCAAAATCCAAATGGTGGGGCTTTGATAAATTTGTGATTCTACATGTTCGGGCATGAGGGGGCCTAATAGGAGTCCTGCTAAAAGAGCGATTCCGAGACCTCCCCATAGTCTCAAACTGACACCTGCAAAAAGGATCGGCAGATACATGAGGTGAAGGTAGGAAAACCGAGTCCCTCCCGTGACGTAAACGACAAGGGCAATTAGAAGCGTTATGGATACGGCAAGCAATACGAAAAGGGAGACGGCCGTCCCCTTTGGAAAAAGCAAAGATCGTGATAGGTCGGAAAGCCTCACTTCAACTCTTTCTTTTTTATCCAGTCTATATAAAATACCATCAACAGGGAACGCTGAAAAGATCAAGAGATTCTAATATGGATCCTCAAAAACATGCCCAAGGACACCGAAACCGGCTCCGCTCCAGGTTCCTTCAAGGCGAAGAGAAGGCTGTCACTGATTACGAACTTCTAGAGCTCGTTCTTTTTTCAGCCAATCCCAGAGCAGACGTAAAACCTCTGGCTAAAAGTTTGATTCAATCCTGCGGCTCTTTGGAGGCCGTTTTTAAGACGGACCTTAAAGAGCTTTCCAAGAAACCGGGCGTTACACCGTCGGTACTGGCGGCTATCCGTGCGACCTTCGTGATTTCCTCATTACTTTCTAAAAGCAAGCTCTCTCAGGAAGCTATTAAAATTTCAACCTACCAAAATGTGATTGATTATTGTCACCTTCAAATGGATCATCTCAAGGTAGAGCAACTGAGGCTTCTCTTTCTCGATCGAAAAAATAAATTGCTGACGGATGAAATTCAGCAACAGGGAACCGTTGATCAAGCCCCGATCTATGTCCGAGAAATTGTCAAAAGGTGCCTTGAAGTGGGTGCTTCAAGCCTTATCCTTGTTCATAACCACCCGAGCGGAGACCCGACACCCTCTCGAGCCGACATCGACATGACACGAAAGGTGAAAGAAGCCGTTGATACGATCAATGTTTCTCTCTTCGATCACGTCATTATCGGCAAAGGAAAGCATGTCTCCTTACGAGCGGAGAATCTTATTTAACGCAAAGCAAGAATGGCCAGAGCAGCGATTGCAGCAGTTTCGGATCTTAAGATGGTGGAGCCAAGCGACACACGCTGAACCGATTCTATTTGATCGAGAAACTCGAACTCCTTTGGAGAAAATCCTCCTTCGGGACCGACAAGAATCCCGAGAGGAGATTCCTTGTCTCGGCTAGATACCCACTCAAAAAGAGACTTCCCCTCACCTCTTTCATCGCACAAGAGAAGAGGACCGCGACTTTGCCAGTTCAAAACGGCTTCCTGAAGCGTTTTAAGAGGCCTTAAGGCGGGAATCGTCAGGCGTTCCGATTGCTCGCACGCCTCGATAATCTGAGCCTCCGTTTTTTCAGGATTAAGTTTTCGGATGACCGTATGTTCAGTCAAAAGAGGATGCAGGGCACCAACATTTAATTCGACGGCTTTTTCAATCAGAAAAGAAAGACGATACGGTTTAATGAGGGCAAAGAAAAGTTCGATCGGGGTACTTCCCTGCTGCTGTTGAACTTTGGACTCCAGAGAGATCTCGGCTGATTTTTTCGAAGGATACTGAAGCTTACCCTCCCAAGCTCCCGAAGCGCCGTCAAAGACGATGAGGCCACTGTCTTCTCCGAGACGAAGAACATTCCTCAAATAGTGTGCTTGTTCGGGTGTCAAAGCAACGTGTTGTCCCCGATGGCTCAAAGGATTTCGGACATAAAGGCGCGGCGGCTTTCTGGACATTTATTTTTTCGGAGGCTGGTATAGTCCGATGGGCGCTCCCGTAGGGTCCACAAGAACACTATAAATCCCTCCGTTACTAATCGAGTGGGAATCGACGATGATATCCGCCCCTAAAAACTTAGCCTTTTTCGTGCTGGCTTTAATATCCTCCACCTGAACGAAAGGAAGCCACCCGGAACCCTCTTCCCCGACCTCAAGCACGCCGCCCATGGGTCCCTCCCCCGCATCGATCTCGATATAGGGATGATCGGGTTCGTCATTTTGTGTCATCTCCCAATCAAACAGGTGCGAATAGAAATCGACGGCATCTTTTGAGCTGACGGTTTGAAGCTGCATCCAACAAAAATTATTTTTCATTTAGGTACTCCCGACTTTTTCAATTCAGCATACCTTAGATTACCTGAGGGTTAAAGGGATCATTCTCTTTTTTACAAAAGGGTGACCTCAAAAGAAACTTCACGCTTCTCGTATCCCAGCTGAGTCCCTCCTGATTTTTGAGGATGATATATTGTCGGTGTCAAACCCTTGAAAGATTCGGATTTTCAGGAGAGATCTCTAGCCTTATAGAGAAGCTTGCAAGAGTTTCCCGTTTTTCTTGAGCCAGAGGATCTGTTGCCTATAGCCGGGCTTGAGCTCCGCAACGAGGCTCCAAAAACGACGACTGTGATTCATCTCCTTCAGGTGAGCAACTTCATGCGCGCACACATAAGCCAATACGTCAGGGGGAGCCAAAATCAGTCGCCAGGAGAAATTCAGATTTCCTTCGCTCGAACAACTCCCCCAACGACTCTTAGTTTCCCTTAAGCTGATTTTCCGAAAAGGTACCTCTAAGAGCTGAGAAAAAATTTCACAGTGTGCGAGAACCTTCTCCCCTGCCCGCTTTTTAAGAGCCCTTAAAAGAAGGTCTTTTGCATGGGGTTCTTCAAGGGGGAGTGTCACTTCCCGTCTCTCGTCCGAAATATGAACCCTCGCACCCGGGACGACTTTGTAGATAAGCCCTTCAACCGAAACCTCCTTTAATTCTTCTCCCTTGGGGGGAAGTTCCTTAAGCCTTGCTTCGATCCAGGACCGAGATCGGTCGAGGAAGCCCCGGATGTCAGCAATTCCTGTCGCGGGAGGAGCGGACAGAACTGCTTTCCTCAAGCGGTAATCGATTGCCAGCCGAAGCCGGATGCAACGAGGATTTCGCCTCAGAATAACGTGAGCCGGAAGAGTATCGGATCCCAAGACCTAATCCAGAGGAACCGTTTGAATCGAGCTTTCAGTCTCAACAGCGGGTGCCGGCTCATAAGGAACGGAGGGTCCTCCTCGTTGGCCACCCAAAATTGCTTGAGCCTGTTGAAGGGCTTCTTGGTAGCGATGTTCGTGCTCCGTCGCTTTGCGGAGTTCATTGATATAGTCTTGGAACAAATCACAAAGACGGGAAGCCCGTCCCATGGCAATCGAAAAATCTTTTTGTCCCGCTTGAGAGACCAAGGTACGCTTACTCCATAAATCGTCGACTTGCGCTCTACAGCTTGACACCAACTGCTGCAAAACATCCGACGCCAAAGGCGGGGTCGAGGGTGAGACTTGATCGATATGAAGCTCATCTACAACCTGGTCCGAGGCACAACCCGTAAGGCCGAGCAGGACAGTCAAAGCAAAACCTTTTCTAACTTTTATCATCTGAGCACTCCTTCATTTCTTGAGCCGAGTTTCCCCAATCTCTCCCAAGAATGCAAGAGGAGAAATTTTACAAACATGACAGCTCAATGTTTCTAAGAAACACTCAGAGTCGTCTTTACGAATTGGTCTTTTTGGGAGACCATAGGAAGAACGGAGGCTTTATGAGCACACGAAATTTACATCATCTTTTTGAGCCTGAATCGATTGCTGTTCTGGGAGCATCGAATAAACGCAGAACAGTTGGAAATCTCTTAATTCATAATCTTTTGGAGGGGGAATTTAAAGGCCCTATTTTCCCCATAAACCCTCATGAGTCCAGCATTGCCGGCATTTTTTGTTATCCCTCTTTGGAAGATTTGCCTCTTACTCCCGATCTTGCCGTCGTTGCAATTCCACCCCTCTCAATTCCCGCTACCATAGAGAAACTGGGCAAAAAAGGTGTTAAAGCCGTTATCATCATCACAGCCAGCGATAAAACGACACCCGTCGAGCGTATCGCTTATGAGTCTTATGTCCTAGAGAAAGCTCAATCCTATCTGATGCGTGTCGTAGGACCTAATTGTCTAGGAGTGATGGCACCTAATGCCTGGATGAATGCTTCTTTTGCCCACCTGAAGGCGCGTCCCGGAAACTTGGCGTTTATCTCTCAATCAGGCGCCATGTGCACGTCCGTTCTTGATTGGTCCTATGATCGTGAGGTTGGATTTTCTTATTTTGTCTCTTTGGGTGACAGTCTCGATGTAGACCTCAGCGACGTGGTCGATTACGTTGCGAACGATCCCAAGACCGATGCAATCCTCCTTTATATCGAATCGGTGGGAGATGCCAGAAAGTTCATGTCGGCGGTGCGCGCAGCCTCTCGAAACAAACCTGTTGTTGCAATGAAAGCGGGGCGCTTTCAAGCAGGAGCTCAAGCAGCGGCAACGCATACAGGCGCGCTCTCGGGATCTGATGATGTTTTTGACGAGGCTCTTAAAAGAGCGGGCGCTTTACGTGTTTACCATATCGAGGACTTGTTTGCCGCCGTAGAGGTTCTGGGGAGGACGCGTCCCCGTTGGGGAGAGAATCTTGCAATCATGACAAATGGGGGTGGTCTCGGCGTCCTCGCGGCTGATGAGCTCTACGAAAAGCTGGGGCAGAATCCCTGCGTTCTCTCAGAATCAACCTTGAAGAAGCTGGATCAGGTCTTACCCGCCTCTTGGTCTAAGGGAAACCCCGTCGACATTATCGGTGACGCCACGGGCCAGCGTTACGCGGAAGCTCTTAACATCCTCCTAAACGCACCAGAAATCGAGACCCTTCTTGTGATGCATGCCCCCGTCGGAACAGTCAATGCCGTTGAAGCGGCCCAAGAGGTCATTGAAGTCTCTCAAAAACACAAAGAGAGAATTTTAACGGTCTGGGCGGGAGATCACGTTGCCTCCGATGCCCGAAAGCTCTTTACAGACAGAGGCATCCCGACCTTTACGACCCCTGAACAAGCTATCTCTGCTTTTACTTATTACCGGCTATATCAAAAGAATCAGAAGATTCTTCTTGAGACAGCTTTCGTAAAGCAAATCAAAAGCCGAGTATCAAAAGATAAGGCTCGGGGGCTGATCGATGCTTTCCTGAAAGAAGAGCCGAACGGAGGTGTTCTTGATATTGTTCGCTCAAAAGAAATCTTGAAATGTTACGACTTTCCCGTCAACGACTCTTATTTCATCAAGACACCGAAAGAAGCACGTCAAAAAGCACAAGAATTGAAAAGCCCTGTTGCTCTTAAAATTTTTTCTCCTCAGCTCCTCCATAAATCGGATGTGGAGGGGGTCGTCCTGAATCTTACCTCCCCGGATGAGGTGGAAGCGGCTGCCAAAAAAATGCTCCGAACCGTTCGGAAAAAGAGACCGGATGCGACGATTGAAGGCTTTACTCTTGAGAAAATGGTTTCTCTTTTGGGAGCCTATGAGCTGATTTTGGGACTGACGAGCGACCCTATCTTCGGGCCTACGCTTCTATTCGGAGCGGGTGGTAAGGCCGTTGAAGTTTTGAAAGATAAAGCAGTTGCTCTTCCTCCTCTGAACCAAACCCTCGCCCGCCATATGATCGAAAGCACCCGCATTTATAAGCTTCTGAAAGGCTTTCGGGATCAAAAGCCCATGCCGCTGGATGCTTTGAATCAGGCCCTCTTAAATCTCTCTCAACTTGTCATCGATCTTGCAGAAGTGGTTGACCTTGATATTAACCCTCTCCTTGCAACCGAAAGCGGCCTTTTGGCGCTCGATGCCAGAATTAAATTAGATCCCCGCGCCACGCAAAAAAAATTCCATCTCGCCATCCGGCCGTATCCTGAGGATCAAGTATCCAAGGTTCGATTTGAGGACGGATCTTCTCTGACCTTGAGGCCCATCGAACCTTCTGACACAAAAGCCTTGCAAGACTTTCTCTGCCAAATTAGAGAAAGCGAGATCGACCATCGCTTCATTCCTCCCGTGCATTGTCTTCACCCAAGCCAATTGAACAGACTAACTCAAATTGACTATGATCGTGAGATGTCTTTTATTGCACAAGAAATGGAAGGAAAAATCTGTGGCTTTGCTCGATCCCTCCTCAGCTCTCGCATTGCCGAGGCCGAGTTTGCCGTCATCATCTCGGAAGAAGCCAAAGGCAAGGGAATTGGAAAAATCCTTGTAAAAGCATTGACCTCCTATCACCGGGACTTGGGAACAAAAGTCCTCTCGGGCAGTGTATCCGCTCAAAATCAAGCCATGTTGGTCTTGGCAAAATCTTTGGGCTTTAAGATTCTTGATAATCATCTTCCGGGAAAAAAAGTCATTCGATTGGATCTCTCTTAATCGTTTTTGAGAGAAGCCCCTTGGTTTTCGCCACGATCTATACTAGATTGATGCCGTTGCGCTCGTAGCTCAGCCGGATAGAGCACAGGAT
>CAYUCY010000007.1:33164-38911 GCA_964443525.1 uncultured Thiotrichales bacterium | reverse complement strand
CGCCGATGGAAATGGTTATCATCGCAGGCGCAGCAGCAGGCGCTTTTTTAATTGCTAATCCCAAAGATGTTATCGGAAAGATCGGATCTGCGTTCTCGGACATGCTTAAAGGATCCCCTTTTAGCCGCGAGGACTATTTGGAGCTCCTGAGCGTCATGTATTCGATCTTCAAACTTGCAAAAAGCAAGGGAATGCTGGCTGTTGAAAAACACATTGAAAATCCGGAAGAAAGTCCCCTCTTTACCCGTTTTCCCAAGTTTCTCAATAATCACCATGCGGTTGAGTTTTTGTGTGACTATCTTCGCATGATGACCATGGGCTCTGAAAATCCCCATCAAATGGAGGATATTATCAATGAAGAGCTTGAAACCCATCATCAGGAGCGACATCGGTTAGCTCACGCCTTTACAAACGTCGGTGATGCCCTGCCCGCTCTCGGTATTGTAGCAGCCGTATTAGGGGTCATTAAAACCATGGCAGCAATCGATCAACCGCCAGACATCTTAGGAAAGATGATCGGTGGCGCTCTCGTCGGAACCTTTCTGGGCGTCTTTTTAGCCTATGGGATCGTGAGCCCCATCGGCACCATTTTAAATGCTCTTTATGAAGAAGAAGCCAAGTACTATCAGTGCATGAAAGCAGGTCTCCTTGCCTACCTTCAGGGATATGCCCCTGCGATCGCACTCGAATTTGCACGTAAGACGATTATGAGCAATCATCGCCCCAGCTTCACGGACGTGGAGGAAACCGTGGCCACTCTCCCGAACCCCACATAATCACTTACAGGTTTCTTGATGTCCGATCCTAAAGGCACCCCCATTATTAAAAAAGTCAAGAAAGTGAACGGCAGCGGGCATCACGGGGGTGCCTGGAAAGTTGCTTATGCGGACTTTGTGACCGCCATGATGGCTTTTTTTCTCCTCATGTGGCTTTTAAACGCAACATCGGAAGAGCAGCGACGAGGCCTCTCCAACTATTTTGGCCCCGCAGGGGATATCTTCGGAGCAGGGGGAACCGGCGGTATCCTCGGCGGACAGTCCGTTGAAACAGAAGGAAACTTTAAAGAGGCTCGTGCGTCTTCTCCCATTACGACTGGAAATGTCAAAAGCGAGGCGAGCGCATCAAACACAGATACAGATGACAATGATGGTCTGGGGGCTTTCGAAGAGGATATCGCTGCCGAAAAAGCGATTGAAAAAGCGGAAGAAGAGCTCTTTAAAAAAGCCGAGGAAGAACTGAAAAAAGCCATCCAAGAAAACCCGGAATTGAATGAGCTTGCTCAACATTTGATCATCGATCAGACTCCCGAGGGTCTCCGCATCCAAATCGTGGATCGAGATAAAAAAGAAATGTTCCCGAACGGATCGTCCGAGATGTTTCCGCATACTCGAAAACTTTTGGAGTTAGTTAACAAGGTAATCCACAAAATGCCTAACAAGATTTCAATTACAGGTCATACGGATGCCAAACAATATGCAAACGGCTCCAAATATACGAACTGGGAGCTTTCATCCGACAGGGCCAATGCCACCCGAAGGGTCATGCTTGAGCTCGGTCTTTCTCCCGAACGTATGGTCTACGTTTCAGGAAAAGCTGAAACGGAACCTCTCCTTAAGGAAGACCCTACGGCCTCCCAAAATAGACGTATTTCGATCATTCTTCATCGTCGGGAAATGGTAAAAAGTTTACGCATTCCTCAAAAAAAATAAGAATTATTATATTAAATAAGGTTATTTTTGTTATTGGTCGGGGGATAACTGTGATTCACAGATTGTGAATCAAACCCGAAGAAAACTCGGGGGTAATCTATCAAGAAAAAATCATAAGAAACAAACCTCTTTCAGCTCTTTGTTTTTTCTATATCCACAGAATGTTCGCTCTTTGTTAACATGTGGAAAACTCGGCTGAAGAAGGTCTTGTTGTGGGGGAGAAAAACCGACATGTTTTTTTCATTCTGTTATCCACAGTTTTCCCCACTTCTTTAAGGAAACTTAAATGAAGCGTGGAGGAACTTATGTATTGGGTTTGACGGGCTCGATCGGATGTGGGAAGTCAACAACCGCTCGAATGTTTAGGCGCCTCGGGATTCCCGTAAGCGAAGCCGATGAAATTGTTCACAATCTCTATCGGGATCCCGTCTTTTTAAAAAAAATAGAGGCGCTTTTGCCTTCATTTTTTCACTTAGGTTCTCTTGATCGGCGCAGGCTTTCTGAGGCAGCTTTTCATGATCAAGCAATCCTAAGAAAACTCGAAGAATTAATTCACCCAGAAGTTTTGAAAAATCATAAAGCATTTTTAAATGAGCATCAAAATCAGGGGAGTCCGCTTGTGGTGCTTGATATTCCTCTCCTTTTTGAGACGGGAATGGACGGACTTTGCAATGGTGTTCTGGTGGTTGATTGTCCCGCAGATCTTGCGAGAGAGCGGATCATGGAACGTTCTTATATGACCCTTGAACTTTTCGAGAAGATCAGGTCAAGACAACTCCCTCAAGAGGAGAAAAAGAGACGTGCCCATTTTATTCTTGATACGGGGCGGAGTCGGGTGCATACCTTTAGATCACTGATTAATCTACTTGAGAAAGAGTGCGCTCTTTTCCGGAGACAAAAACATGCGTGAGATCATCCTCGATACAGAATCAACGGGATTTGAGCCTGCTGAGGGGCATCGCCTTGTTGAAATCGGATGCCTTGAACTTATCAATAAAATGCCGACAGGCAGAATTTATCATCAATATATAAACCCCGAACGGGATATGCCGGAGGCAGCCTTTAACGTTCACGGCCTTTCGGAGGAATTTTTAAAGAATTACCCTCTCTTTCGTGAAATTTACGGCGCTTTTTTGGATTTTATCGAAGATGCACCTCTTGTGATTCATAATGCTCGCTTTGATATGAGATTTTTAAATGCGGAGCTCGAATGGGCGGGGGGTCCGAAAATACCCTTTTCGCGTGCCATAGACACTCTTTTGATGGCTCGACAGCAATTTCCGGGAAGCCCTGCAAACCTGGATGCCTTGTGTCGCCGGTTTAACGTGGATAACACAGGACGCACGAAACACGGGGCTCTTTTGGACGCTGAGCTCTTGGCGGAGGTTTATCTTGAGCTTTCAGGCGGCCGTCAAACGGCTCTGGGGTTTGTCTTGCCCCAGACAACACATGAGAGCACGGACCAAAAAAAAAGCACTCCTTCTCTCAACGTTCAACCTCGAGTTTTCAAGGTTTCCGAAAAAGAAAAAGCGCTTCACCGGGACTTTCTGAAGAAGCTCAAAAATCCTATTTGGCAGCCTTCTTAGCCTCTTTGTTCTCACCGCTCATATATTGACGGCGATAAAGCTCGACGAAGTCAATGGGTTGGAGTGCTAGAGAGGGGAAGCCGCCTTCCCGTGTTGCGTTGGCGATAATTTGGCGTGCATACGGGAATAGGATGCGCGGACATTCGATCAAAAGGAGTGGATGAACGGATTCTTTCGGGATATCGCCGATCGTAAACACCCCCGCGTACTGAAGTTCGACAAGGAAAAGGCGTCCCTTCTTGTTTTTGGCATCCGCACTTAAATGAAGCATGACCTCAAAGGATTTTTCTCCGACAGGCTTTGCATTCACATCCACGTTTAGGGTTATTTCGGGAGCTTCCGTTTGTTGTAAGGATTCGATCGGATTGGGGTTTTCAAAGGAAAGGTCCTTAACATACTGAGCATTGACCATAAGGGGGGCCGTCGGCATTTCTCCTTGTGTTACTCCGTTTGTTTTTTGCTGAGTTTCTTTGGGTGCTGATGATTCTGATTTTTTTGCCATTTTCCTTTTCCTCTCTTTTTAAAGAAATGTTAACTTAAACAAAAGTATCATAAACTGACCTCTCCCGATATAGGGTCCGTTAAATTAATGAACAAGACGTTAAGAAATGCGTGGTGATCTGCTTCAAGTTCTCTTTTTTGCGATTCTTGCGGGATTTTTGATTTACCGCCTGTTCTCGGCGTTGGGTCGGCGGGAAGGATTCGAGCGGGAAGAAGGCCCCTTTGAGGAAGAGGAAATTTCATTCGAGCCTGCATCCAAGCCGGGCGATGAATACGTAGACCCGAGACTGCGCGAGCCTGTTACTCATATTAAAACTTATGATCCTCGTTTTCGCCTCGATGACTTTTTAGAAGGAGCGCGGGCTGCTTTCCGAATGATTGTTGAAGCATATGCCAAAGAGGATTTGAAAACCCTGAAGTCGCTCTTAAACCTGGAGCTTTATCGGGATTTTGAAGAAGCAATTCGGGATAGGGAGGTCCGCAAAGAGACCCTCGAAACAAAGATAATCTCTCTTGATCTTCCAATTCCGACCAATGCGATGGTCCATCAAAAGAAAGCTCAAATTCGGGTTAAAATTACATCCGAACAACAACATATCCGACGGAACGAGGCGGGAAAAATTATTGAAGGTGACCCGAAACAAACAGAACAAATCACTGATTTGTGGACGTTTGAGAAGGACTTAATCTCTTCCGATCCCAATTGGACTTTGATCAAAATTGAAAGCTAAGCCCCATTATCTCCTCTCCTCTGAACAAACTGACCCCCTCTATGAGCGGTTTCCGGTAACCATTCTGAATCCAAGTTTTTTTGAGGGGAGTGACCTTGCGTCCCTCTTCGTTGAAACATTGGAAAAAATTCAGTCATCTTCCTGGCAGGTAAGCTATGGGAGTAGAGAAGAGATTCAACGGATTGTTCAAAAAATAAATCAGAATCCTGAGGCTGTTTATCAAATTCTCGTCGAGACATGTGACCTCTTTCGGGTTTCATCCGGGACAAGCCTTTTCACAGGTTATTTTGAGCCCGTTTTGAAGGGTTCTCGGTCTCCTTCCGAAATCTACCGCTACCCCGTTTATGCGCGTCCCAAAGATCTGATCGTGATTGAAGATTTAGGAATCTTTCACGAACGATGTGCCGGGATCCGGATTGCCGGAACCCTGCAAGAAGGAACCCTTCATCCTTATCTGACACGGGAAGAGATCGAGGTCGGAGGACTTGAGGGAGATATTCTTTGTTATACGGATGATCCTTTCCGACTTTATTTCATGCACGTTCAGGGAAGTGGCCTTATTCGGTTAGAAGAGGGAGGAGAATTACGTCTTTCTTACAATGGGACAAACGGGTATCCGTATACCTCTATCGGTCGACTTTTGATAGATCGAGGAGAAATCCCGGAGACCGTGTGTTCCATGGAGACGGTTTTAGCATGGCTCAGCACTCACCCCGAGGAAGCCCCCCATCTTTTAAGGCAGAATAAATCATATGTTTTCTTTAAAGAAAATAAGAGGGGAGGGCCCGTTGGAAGTTTCGGTGTACTTTTGCGGGCTAAAAGAAGTCTTGCCGTTGATTCTCGTTTTACCCCTTTAGGTTGCCCTCTTTTCTTAAAGACGCCCGCGCATCGGGGTGTGCCGGCGTTCTCTCAAGTGATGTTTGCTCATGATGTGGGGGGAGCGATTAAGGGGCCTGCGAGGGGTGACATCTATTGGGGGACAGGTCAAGACGCAGGCCAGATAGCGGGGCTTACAAAAACGACAGGAGAGCTTTTTTTGATTCTCCCGAAATCGGCAAGTCTAGATCGAAAATGACGAAGAAAGAGGACGAGCAGGACGCGTGGCGGGCTTTTTTAAAAGAGGTCACACCTCTCAAGAAAAAAGAGAGGCCTTTTGAAAGAAAGAGCCGGAAAAACCCTCTTAATAAACAACTTCTTAAAGGTCGCCAAAAAGGGGAGGG
>CAYUCY010000007.1:0-33154 GCA_964443525.1 uncultured Thiotrichales bacterium | reverse complement strand
AGTTTATCAAAACCCTTGATCTGCACGGATTAACACTAGAGGAATCGTACTATCTATTGGAAGATTACCTTAAAGTCGCTCGTCGTCTCAAAATTCGCAAAGTTAAAATCATTACGGGAAAAGGATCAATATCGAGGGATGTATCTTACACTCAAACTCTTTTTGAAAAGGTCCCACGCTGGTTGACGGAAGGCCCCCTCAAAAGCTTCGTTAAAAAAATTGATCCAATAATGGCGAGGGCTCAAAAACCCCAAGGAGCTTTCACGGTAATACTTAAGGAATAGGTAGACACTTAAACAAAATTGTTATTTGAATAAAATTAAAATCGATCTTGTTCTTTTTATTTCACTTCTCTCTGAGCTACTTCACCTCACTTCACGACTTTTCTTCCGGGAGTGGCCTCAGAAAACGGGAAAAATTGTAGTGCATCATAGAGCATTGAAGGGGAAGTTTCTTATAGAGTAACAAGACAAAGATAAGCTCTTAAAGAGATGGAGGAAGAATTTCTAGAGCTGACGTTCAGGCGCAGGCTTCAACCCGTCTCAGTTCATCCTTATCTTTATCTTCCGGAAAAGCTCCCAGAAAATAATTTTTCATCGCCCGAGAAGCCCCATTGCATGACGCGTTAAGAGACGCTTTAAGGGAGGAATCTTGTTGGTGACTGCCATACCGATCCCCCGGAGTTGTTTAAGCGGGATAAGATTATTACTAAAAAGTCTGACGAGAGAGTGAGTGATAGCCGACATGGAAAGGATGTCAAGCTGTCTGTCCTTTTGATATTCATTCAAAACGGTCATCGATCCGAGATCAAGACCGAGCTGGTGAGATGTGGTGATCAAATCCGCAAGACGTTCCACATCTCGAAATCCGAGATTAAGACCTTGCCCTGCCACGGGATGAATAACATGCGCCGCATCCCCCACAAGGGCAAGACGCGGAGATATGAGAGAATCAGCCAAACGTAACGACATCGGGTAAATCCATCTTTTTGTCAGAATTTTTAAATCCCCTAGACCGTCACCGAAATGATGTTGCAGCTCCTTCGAAAAATCATCGTCATCAAGGGACATCAAAATCTTGCATAAGTCGTCTTTGACGGACCAAACGACCGAACATCTGTGACCTGACATGGGCAGAAAAGCCAAAGGACCCGAGGGGAGAAAGTGTTCAAAGGCGATACCGTCATGTGGTTTTGAAATACTTACGTTAAAGACGATGGCTGATTGCCGATAGGGAATCTCTCTCACCTTTGTTTTCATCACCCCCTGTACAAAAGAATGCCTGCCATCCGCACCCACGCAAAGAGGTGCCGAGAGTTTTTCATTTTTAAGAGAAAGAAGAACTTTGCCGGATTCTACACGCAAATCGCTAACCTTTGCAGGTGCATGGAATTTAATGTTTTTAAAATATTTAAATTGATCAAAGAAAGCTTTACGAAAGAGTCGATTTTCGACGATATATCCCATTGCCTCCCGTCCGCTTTCCTTAGGACCATATTCAAGATGAGACCTCCCCCCTTTTTGAGAGACAAAAATGCGCTTGATCGGCTCGGTATGGAGAGAGAGAGCCTCCCAAGCTCCCGATTTCTTCAAAATTTCCATAGAACCCGCAGACAGTGCCGTCGTTCTCCCGTCAAATGTGTCTTTTAAAATCTCCTCAGGCGCCAAATGGTCGATGACTGCAACGCTTATACCTACTTGCGCGAGCAGAAGGGAGAGTGTTCCACCTGCGGGGCCGCCGCCGATGATCATCACATCATATGCTTTCATATCAACCTCTTAGAATAACTCTCTCCTCTTGACACTAACGAATCAAGAAGGCTATGTCTTCAAGAAATAAACGTCGGAGAATATTTCATGCGTTTCTTTCTTTTCCTAATTTCTTGTCTTGTCTTTTCCCTTCCTCTTTCGGCTGAGAAAAAGCATGCCTTCAGTATGCACGGCACGCCGAAGTATGAAGCTGGATTTCAACACACGGATTACGTCAATCCGGATGCGCCCAAAGGCGGACGAATGCGATTTGCCGTTATCGGTACCTTCGACAGCTTAAATCCCTTTGTTATTAAGGGAAATCCTCCTGCAGGGCTGAGCCTTTTAACGGAACAGCTCGTCTTTGAAGGCCTCATGGACAGAACTGATGACGAGCCTTTTACAGTCTACGGCCGAATCGCTGAGTTTATTGAAGTTGCACCCGATCGCTCCTGGGTTATCTTCACGCTGAATCCGAAGGCTCAATGGTCGGATGGCAACCCGATTACGGCGGATGACGTTTTATTCTCTTTCAATCTTTTAAAGGAACAAGGTCGCCCCAACTTAAGACTCTTTTATAAAAAAGTCGAAAAAGCAGAAAAAATCGGAGAACGGGAAGTTAAATTTACCTTCAAAGTCGACCCGGAGCTGAAAGATTATAATCCTGAAGCGCCTATGTTAATGGCCCTTTTACGTGTGCTCCCCAAGCATGCTCTTGAAGGAAAAGACTTTGAAAAGCTGACGCTCGAGCCGATTCCCTCAAGCGGACCCTATAGAATTAAAGAGTTTAGTCTCGGTAAGTCGATTGTTTATGAACGCCGCTCTGATTATTGGGGAAAGGACCTGTCGATCAATCGGGGTCGCTATAATTTTGATCTTGTTCAATTTGAGTATTATCGGGATAACACGGTGGCTCACGAGGCTTTTAAGCGACATGAATATGATGTGAGAGCCCCCAACGATCCAAAAGAGTGGATCCACGATTTTAATTTTAAAGCGGTCGCAGCAGGCGACGTCTTAAAAGAAGATCTGCCGATTGTAGGTCCTGTAGGCATGCGTGCTTTCGTCTTTAATACGCGACGAGATATCTTTAAGGATCCGAGGGTTCGGGAGGCTATCAATCTTGTCTTCGACTTTGAATGGATGAACAAGAATCTTTTTCACGGAGCTTACAAGCGTACGACGAGTTTCTTTGATAATACGGAATTGCGCCATCAAGGGATCCCAGAGGGGCTTGAGAAAGATTATCTGAACGAACTCTCTGAAAAGCATCTGAAAAAAATGTTTGAAGAGACGTTCTCTGTACCCTCCTATTCAAACAGGTCTCAACTAAGAGAAGCCCTTTCCCGTGCCAAGGGCCTCCTTCGGGAAGCAGGCTGGAGAATTAAAGGAAACACTCTGGTTAATGTTAAAACCGGAAAACCGTTTCGGTTTGAGATTCTTCTCTACAACCCAAAGGATGAAAAGCTGGCTTTGGCTCTAGCCAAAAACCTGCAACCTTTAGGCATTCAAGTGACAATTCGCACGGTAGATCCGGCCCAATATGAGCGTCGGCATACTAATTTTGATTTTGATATGACCTTATGGCTCTGGGGCCACACACGGAGCCCCGGTCTCGAACAAACTTATTATTGGAGCTCGGCAGCTGCAGATCAGGACGGTTCTCGAAACTATGCCGGGATTAAATCTAAAAGTGTCGATTATCTCTGTCATAAAATTGCTCACGCGAAAAATAGAGAGGAGCTTGAATCCGCTTGCCATGCCCTCGATCGGGTTCTCTTGTGGGGACACTACGTGATCCCCCTTTTCCATGAAAATCAAGCTCACCTTGCGTATTGGAAAGGATTCGGGAAACCGAAATACGATCCGACCGTGGGTATTCACTTTACATCGTGGTGGGCTTTAGAGCAAAATGAGAAGAAAGAATCATAAAAGAATGAGGCATTCCTATGGCCGCATCCCAAAAGAAGCACCCTTTCCACCTTGTCGACCCGAGTCCTTGGCCGTTTATAGGGTCTCTTGCGGCCCTTCTCACCGTCCTCGGGACAATTCTTTATGTACGTCAGCAGAGTGCCTTGCTCCTTCTCGCAGGCTTAGCTCTTTTAATCTTGACCACGATCGGTTGGTTTCGAGACATTATTTTAGAAGCTAAAACCCAACATACGACCGAAGTTCGTGTCGGGTTCAGGTACGGCATGGCTCTTTTTATCGCCTCCGAGGTCATGTTTTTCGTTGCTTTCTTTTGGGCCTATTTCAACTCGGCTTTGATGCCTACAGAGCAAATAGGGATGATCTGGCCGCCCAAGGGGGTCAGAACTATTCCGGCCTTTGAGCTTCCTTATTTCAATACCCTTCTTCTTCTCCTCTCTGGCACCACGATCACTTGGGCCCATCATTCCCTTCTTGAGGGCAAAATAAAAGACTTTCTGGATAAAACGCTGATTACCGTTTTGCTCGGGTTTCTTTTTCTCGGCGTTCAGGTTTTCGAATACATCCACGCCCCCTTTGCCTTCAAAGGAGGTATTTACCCGTCCACCTTCTTTATGGCAACGGGATTTCACGGTGCCCATGTCTGCATCGGAGCCCTCTTCCTCCTTGTTTGCTGGTTCAGGGGAAGGGCGGGACATTTTACTCCCAAGGATCATTTCGGTTTTGAGGCGGCTGCTTGGTACTGGCACTTCGTCGACGTTGTTTGGCTTTTCCTTTTCGTCAGCATCTACTGGTGGGGATCAAGCTGGTAAGATGAGAGGGACGACAAAACGCTCTCTCTTTTGGCCGAATCTTTTTACGGGATTTTTCCTTCTCTTATTTTTGTCATTAGGCACGTGGCAGCTTTATCGGCTTTCTTGGAAAGAGAAACTTCTCTCTAACGTGTCCGAAAGGGTGGTCCAACAAAACTTAACGATGTCTGACATCCATGATGTAACGCCTGAAACGCTTGAAGGACTCGAATTTCGGAAGCTTCGCGTGACTGGAAAATTTTTCCATGAACACCAATACTTTCTTCAAGCGCGCCCCAGAGGAGGATCCGCGGGGGTTCATATCATAACTCCCTTTCAAACGGAACAAGGGCCTCTCCTTCTTGTAAACAGGGGGTGGGTTTCGCAACTGGAAAAGGGTTCTCTTGACCAGCCCCTTGAACCTCTCACGCTCGAAGGCATTATCCGTCTTGAGGCGCCCTCTTCTTTTTTCACGCCTGAAAATGATTACAAAAAAGGAGAGATCTACCGCATTGCCCCCCTCAAGATCGGGAAAGAGACTCCTTTACCACTCCTTCCCTTTTATCTTCAACAAACGGAGCCTGCAAGTAGAGAGCCACCCTATGTGTTGACTTCGTTACCAGAGATCAAGAACCCCCACCTCGGCTATGCCATCACCTGGTTCAGTCTCGCGTTAACGGTTCTCGCCCTTTATATCGTTTTCCGCAAAAAACATTTTCAGAAATAAGTTGAGTTTGACTTCAAAAGTCAAAAGAAGTTATGCCGATTTTGAATTGACGCGGAGAGACCCCATGAAGTCGCCTAAGATAAAACACATCAAAGTTATCCCTTATTCTCTTGAATGGCCCAAGATGTTTGAAACGGAGGCTGCAAAAATTAAAAAGGCTGTGGAAGAGAATTGTCTTGAAATACATCATATCGGATCTACCTCCGTTCCCGGACTTGTCGCCAAACCCGTCATTGATATCATTGCCGTCCTTAAAAAGCCTGAGGAGTCTATCTCTTCCCTCGCGTCTTTGGGTTATCGATATAAAGGTGAGTACAATATCCCAGGACGTTTCTATTTTAATAAAAAAGGAGTAAATCTCCACGTTTATGAAGAGAACCATCCCGAAGTCGAGCTTAACCTGACATTTCGTAACTTTTTACGACAAAGCTCAAAAGTTAGAGAAGCATACGCGGCGTTGAAAGAAGGTCTCCTCACGAAAAAATCCTCGTTTGAAGTCAAAAATTCTTCTTTTTCCGGGTATAATTTAGGGAAAGATACGTTTATAAAAGAGGTTCTTAAACAAGCTGGGTTTCAGCACCTTAGAATGCTGAAATGTACGCATCATGCAGAATGGGAATCTGTAAAAACTTTAAGGCAAAAAGAATTCTTTGATAAACATGAAATTCAAGATCCGTATACTTGGACTTTTGATCATCCGTGTCACGTGCATCTCGTCTTTTATAAAGGAGTTGAGATTATCGGCTATGCTCATCTCCAAAGGTGGTCTGAAGAACGGTTTGCCCTCCGCATCATCGTTATTGATGTGCTTCATAGGAATAATGGAGTTGGACGGAGATTTTTGGAGATGATTGAAAAATGGCTCACGACACAAAGGTGCAGGCTCCTTCAAACTGAAGCATCTCCCGAAGCTCTGCCTTTTTACAAAAAATGCGGATATGTAGAAATGCCTTTTGACGATCCCGATGGATATGAAAGCGATCCGAGAGATACGCCGCTAGGCAAAAGGTTATGAGGAGAGTCACACGAAAAATGCATGCTGTTATTTATAGAGAATTCGTGAAACCTGAGTGCGACAGCTCTACCTCAAAAGCTGGGGGCAGATCGCCGATTATTTCGTAAACTCTTGCGGTGCTTTAGGGTCGTCTCTCCATAAAACGGAAGACAATGAATACATTGCTTATTCCAGATGGCCGGACTGGGAAACACGTGAAAATTCCTGGGAAGCGGATCCTCAAGAAACCGATCTTCCCGAAACTATTCAAACGGCAATTCAAAAGCTGAAAAATTGCATCGATTTTTCAAAACCGTATAGCAAACATCAATGAATGTCATTGATTTTGTTCATAAATAAATCCTGTTTCTTGAGTGGGCCGCTCTTCCACTTTTTATGAGCTTTTAGTCTATCCTTATTAACGGTTTATAAACCGTTGGCATGCTATTACGAGCTTCATGGAAACAGACTCCTTTGAAGCAGATGATCACGATTTCGACTCTTTCCAATGGGATGCGCGTTCTGACCGATTTTCTTCCTCAACGAGAAACCGTTAATCTCGGCCTTTGGATTAAGGTCGGGTCACGCCATGAATCTACGGATCAAAACGGCATCAGTCACCTCCTGGAGCACATGGCTTTTCGGGGAACACCAAGCTATACAGCCTCCGTTTTTTCAAGAACGATTGAGGCCGTAGGCGGTTACCTGAATGCATACACCTCACGAGAAGCTACGGGTTATTATGCCCGCGTTTTAAAGCAAGATGTGCACCTTGCTGTTCATATGATTGCGGAAATGGTTCAAGAGCCTCTCTTGTTGGAGAAAGAGTTAGAGAGAGAGAAAAACGTCATTCTTCAGGAAATAGGTCAAAGTCACGATACGCCGGATGAGGTACTCTTCGACCGCTTTCAAGAAAGAGCATTCCCTCATCACGCCTTGGGGCGCCCTATTACGGGGACCCTTGATTCGATTAGAAATCTTGATCGGGAAGATCTCCTCAGGTATCTCAAGAAACAGTACCAGCCAGCTCACATGATTTTTATCGCAAGTGGACCGATCGATCATCAAACTTTGACCACGGACCTCGAACACGCCTTTACGAAATCGGATCAGGAGAGTCGCCTTCTCTTCGAGAAGGCCAAATATGAAGGCGGATTTGTTCGCCTTCAAAAGCCTCTCGAACAGGTTCACCTGATCCTAGGCTTTGAAGGTGTACCCCTGACACACGACCTTTATTATGCCCAGTCTTTACTCACCATGATTCTCGGAGGGGGCATGTCCTCCCGCCTCTTTCAAGAAGCCCGAGAAAATAAAGGGCTTGTTTATTCGATACAAGCGTTCACAAGCTGCTTTACGGATAGTGGACTTCTCGGAGTTTATGCGGGAACGACAGAAGAAACACTGTCTGACCTTCTGGCCTTGATGCGGGATCAACTCTTGTTGCTTCCAGAAACTTTGACTCCTGAGGAAATTTCGAGAGGGAAAAATCAGCTTAAGTCATCCCTCATGACGGCCCTTGAAAATCCTTCAACTCGTATAGAACAAATTGCCCAACATATGTTGGTCTACGGCCGCCCCTTGGACCCGTACGAGATTATAGATCGGATCGACGCCTTGAGTCCTGAGCATTTGATTATGATTGCCGGAAAAATCCTGGCATCTCAGCCGACTTTATGCGCCATAGGGCCCATGAAAACTTTTCAGCCTTTGATCTTTCAATCCCCCCTTGCCTTAAGTGCATAAAAAAGCCGCCCTTAGGCGGCTTTTGAATTCGGTTAGTAACCCCGACTATCTGCGATCGCCCATCAAGCGGAGCAGGCTCAGGAACAAGTTGATGAAGTCAAGGTAAAGGCGCAAGGCTCCGATAATAGAAATCTTGCGCGCTGTTTCCGCATCAACGGCAAGATTGTATTCTGACTTGATCACTTGAGTGTCGTAAGCCGTCAAGCCTGTAAACACCAGTACACCAACAAAGGATATTACGAAGCTCATGGCAGAGCTGGCCATAAAGAGATTCACTAAACTTGCAATCACAAGGCCGATGAGTCCCATGAAGAGGAAGCTCCCCCACCCCGTTAGGTCTTTCTTTGTCGTGTAACCATAAAGGCTCATTGCTGCAAAAGTACCTGCTGTAATGAAGAAAACCTTTGCGATACTCATGCCCGTATAAGCGATGAAGATTGTTGAAAGAGAAAGTCCCATGGAAGCGGAATACAGCCAAAAGAGAAGCTGTGCCGTCGAAGACTGAATCTGATGAATCCGAATACTCAGGAAAAGAACAAACCCAAGAGGAGCCAACATCACGACCCACTTTAAAGGTGTTCCGAAGATCGCCTGAAGCATGGATGGGCTATTTGCTGTAAAGTAAGCAAGTGCTCCCGTCAGGATCAACCCGATCGTCATATAATTATAAATACCGAGCATATAGGCGCGTAGACCCTCGTCGATGAGCCCTCTTGCACGGCTTTGAATAACGGTACGATTGTCTGCCATCATTTTCTCCTTTGTTAATTTAATAAAATTATATCAGAGCATTTTAGTTTTCGCAATTAAATCTGCGTCTAATGGGTATCCGGAAGGCCCAGATATTGTAAAACGTTCGGGTGTTTTGCATGAAAAAAAGTATAAGAAAGGGTAATGGTTTTAACATCATTTAAAGAAGGATCTTTCACGATATCGGGGTCGATATAAAATTGAACGGGCATATCAAGCGTTTCATTACCTTCGAAAATCTGTTCTTCAAAACAAAAGCATTCCACTTTGTGGAAATAAGGGCCCGCTTTGTCCGGGGTCACATTATAAGTGGCAATTCCTTGAATTGACTGAGGAGAGTCATTTTTAACACGATAAAAGGCAAGGCCTAACTCTCCCGCCTTTAAAGTCATTTCCGTTTGAAGAGGCGAAAAAGACCAGGGCAGATCCCGATGAACATCTGCATTAAAGCGAATCTTAAACGTGCGGTTTTCAATTCTGTTTGCTCCCTTCAAGACGATTTTGGGGGTGCCGCCGTACCCCGTCCTCTGACAAAAAAGACGATAGAGAGGAACGGAAGCGAAACTGAGCGCAAGCATGGCCCCCAAAAGAGAAAGGGCTAAGAGAAGAACCCGCTTATTTTTTTGAGCTTTCACACAGCTTCCTTTAAGAAGAGGCCATCTTGACGAGGCTCATTCCGTAGAAAAGGACAACAAAAAACAAAAGAAGCCAGAGAGTCGCTCTGTTTCGGCTCTTTTGGATTTTTTTAAGGTCTGAAGACATCTCTTCTCCTATAGTTGATGATCCACGATCATACTCGCAAAGAGCAGAAAGAGATAAAGAATTGAATATAAAAAAAGCCCTACATTGGCTCGAGGCGAGGGATAGAACCAAACTCTCAGACTTAAAATCAGAAAGAGACTTCCGAGAAGAAGAGCCGAACCCCCGTAAATCTCTCCTAATCCTCCCAGAAGATAAGGAAGGGCTGTCGCAAGGACCATTAAAATTGAATAGAGTACAATCTGCCAACGGGTAGCCTCAGATCCTGCGACAAGAGGCAGCATAGGAACTTTCGCAACCCGGTAATCTTCATTTTTATGAAGAGCCAGTGTCCAGAAGTGGGGAGGTGTCCACAAAAAAATAATCAGAAAAAGAATCCATGCGGTAACTGATCCTTCACCCGTAACAGCCACCCATCCGATCATCGGAGGGAAAGCACCCGCAGCTCCCCCGATCACAATATTTTGGGGAGTATAGCGCTTAAGGCCTATTGTATAGACCACCGCATAAAAGAAAATGGAAAAGGCAAGCAGAAGTGTCGCCCTTAAATTGCTTGAAAAAGCCATAAGAGTGAGAGAGGCAATTGTTAAAAGAATCCCGAAAGTCAAGGCATCTTGAGGCGCCATACGCCCTGCCGGAATCGGTCTTCCCTGGGTGCGTTTCATCACCACATCAATATCTCGATCATACCACATATTAAAGACAGCCGCTGCCGCCGCTCCCAAGCTAATCGCAAGAAGGGTGCAAAAGGCGAAGTAAGGATGGATGGATCCGGGAGCAAGCACCATTCCCGTCAAAGATGAGAAGACTACGAGCAGAAGAACACCGGGTTTGGTCAGCTCTATAAAATCTTGCACTGTGGCGAGCCCCGAATCGGAAGCATAAGGAGTTTTCTCGAGAGGAAATGTCAAGGAAGACATGGAATCGTTTAATCCTCTTATCGAATCCGAGGTTGCTCTTCAAAAGTATGGAAAGGCGGGGGTGAAGGAAGAGTCCATTCGAGGGTTTCGGCATTTTCTCCCCAAGGGTTTGCCACTGCTTTTTTCTTTCTCATAAAAGCATAGGCCATGGAAAAGAGGAAGAAAAGAGTGGAAGCCGCTGTCAAATAAGCACCGTAAGAGGCAATCTTGTTCCAGCCGGCGAAGGCCTCGGGATAGTCCGGAATCCGTCGCGGCATTCCCGCAAGCCCTAAAAAGTGCATTGGAAAAAACAAGAGATTGACTCCGATCATCGTAGTGGTGAAATGAACCTTGCCCATCCATTCAGAATATTCATACCCCGTCATTTTCGAAAACCAATAATACCACCCCGCAAAAAGACCGAAGAGAGCCCCCATGGAAAGAACATAATGGAAGTGAGCAACGACGTAATAGGTATCATGCATCGCAATATCGATGCTGCCGTTCGAGAGAACGACTCCCGTCAAACCACCGAGGGTAAAGACGAAAATAAAGCCAATTGCAAAAAGCATAGGCGTCCTAAACGTCAATGACCCACCCCACATGGTGGCAATCCAGCTGAAGACTTTGATTCCCGTCGGTACAGCAATGATCATGGTAGCCGCTGTAAAGTAGGCGCGGGTTTCAACGTCGAGTCCTACCGTAAACATATGGTGAGCCCAAACGATAAAGCCGATGAAACCGATGCCGACCATGGCGTAAACCATGCCGAGATAGCCGAAAACGGGTTTTTTCGAAAACGTTGAAATCACCTGGCTGATGATCCCGAAGGCCGGCAGAATCATGATATAAACCTCGGGGTGTCCGAAAAACCAAAAAAGATGCTGAAAGAGCACCGGATCTCCGCCTCCGGCAGGATCAAAGAAAGTGGTCCCGAAGTTTCGATCTGTGATCAACATGGTGATGCCGCCTGCAAGCACGGGAACAGAAAGAAGCAAGAGAAAAGCGGTCACCAACATCGCCCACACAAACAACGGCATTTTATGAAGGGTCATCCCGGGAGCCCTCATATTAAAGATGGTCGTGATAAAGTTAATTGCTCCCAAAATGGAGGAGGCTCCCGCCAGGTGAAGACTAAAAAGTAAAAAGTCGACGGCCGCATCCGGATGGCCGATAAGGGCGCTTAAAGGAGGATAAAACGTCCACCCCGTACCCGCCCCCGACCCCACAACCATCGAGAGAATCAAAAGAATAAGAGAGGGGACAAGAAGCCAAAAACTGATGTTGTTTAGACGAGGGAAAGCCATATCGGGGGCACCGATCATAAGAGGAATGAAATAGTTTCCGAATCCACCAATGAGAGCGGGCATAACCATAAAAAAGATCATCAAAAGGCCATGAGATCCGATGATGACGTTATAAAGCTGATAGTTTTCGCCCAGGATACCGCCGATCGGCTCGGACAGATGCAAACGCATGATGACGGACAAGACACCGCCGAAAATTCCCCCGAAAATAGCAAAGATCAAATAGAGAGTTCCGATGTCTTTATGATTCGTCGAAAAAAGCCACCTGCGAAATCCCGTTGGGGTATCGTGATGTGATGTATCATGGGTGGTTGAATAAGCCATAGGGTCCTCGTCTCATCTCTTTCAATTCTTATAACGCAAACTTTTCTTTTGCCTCTCCAAGCCATTTTTTGTAAGCGTCCCGAGAGACGATTTTCACGACAATCGGCATAAATCCGTGGCCAACGCCGCAGAGTTCGGAACATTGACCATAGTAGGTGCCTTCTTTATTAACTCTGACCCAAGTCTCGCGCAAGCGCCCCGGGATCGTATCCTGTTTAATGCCGAATGCGGGAACCGCCCAGGCATGGAGAACGTCACCCGATGTAAAGAGGAGGCGAATATTGGTCCCGACAGGCACCACAATAGGATGATCCACATCCAAAAGGGGCAATTGTTCGCCTCTGACTTCCTTAAGCGGGATCATGGTGCTATCAAAGCCGATTTTTTCGTCGGGATATTCATAACTCCAGTACCACTGGCGCCCCGTAATCTTGAGCGTCATTTCAGCATCTATCGTCTTATCCATAAAGAAGAGAAGGCGAAAAGAAGGCACCGCGATCACAACCAAAATAAGGGCCGGAATAAGGGTCCAGATGATCTCAACGGCCGTATTATGGGTCGTCTTGGAGGGCGTCGGATTTCGAGAAGCCCGAAACCTGAAAATCACGAAAAGAAGCAGCGCACCCACAAGAACTGCAATTGAAAAAATAATCAAAAGAAGCAGATTATGAAGAGAGTGAATTTTCTCCATGACGGGGGTGGCGGCTTCCTGAAATCCCATTTGCCAAGGCTGAGGTTGAGAAGCCCACGACACTACAGGGTTCAGAAAGATCGCCAATGCAAAAAATATTTTTTTCATGCGAATCATAGAGAGACTCCTTTTTTATTTTTTTTCATCGCCCGTCTCTTGAGATCTTGAATTACCTTATTAACCCTTTCTTTACCCTAATTTTATTTTAATCAAAAGGAAAGCTCCATTTTATGTCAAATTTATTTGACAATTGATGGATGTTTGATTTGCAACTATGCTGCATCTCTCTGACCCTAGTAAGAAGGAGAATTGTTATGATAAAAAAGACTCTGCTATGGATTGGTTTTCTGGGCTTCACCTCTGTTACTCCTGCTTTTACCTCAACACAGGTTGAGGTCACACATCTCGAACTCGGCGCCGATTTGGCCCCGATGCTCGAGAGACAAATCCCTTTCGATGTATCCATCACGAGCAAAGTATTCCCGAAATCCGTAGATGCTTTATCTGAGTGGATTGCATTTATGAGCGATCTCTCGGTTGAAAAACTAAGTTCCGACTCGTTTGATCATGAACCAAAGACTCTTTTCGTTCGGGTGAGCTTTTATCCGGCAGAAGGTGTGAAAAAGGCTCCCGCCGTCCTGATGGCCCATCCCACGGGAGGAGATCATGAGCATTTAAACGCCCTCTCTGAAATTTTAAAAAAACACGGATATCATGTTTTATGTCCTCACAGTGAAGAGGCAAGAGGCGCGCAAAAAGTAGGGCAACGCCAAAATAGCCAAAGTATCCTCTCGACGTGTACCGATCTGATTGAAACCATGAAAGTGTTCGGTGTGTACGAAGATTATTTCGACGGCTTTCATATCCTTGGGATGTCCCGAGGGGCGGTCGTTGCTCATTTCTTAACTCACGGACAGATCGTTGATCACATGATGCGGGGAGCACCTGAAGGAGCTTTGATTCGAAGCCTTATTTTAGTGGCTTCTCAACCGGTTATCCAGATGACGGATGAGAATTATCAAAAGCCTCCCTTTCCGATCACCTATATGCACGGTACGGATGACGGATACGTCCGTCCCCAAGCAACTTTCAATTACGCAAAAAGAATCGGTGCCACATGGATTCCGATTGAAGGCGGCGGACACGGCCTTTGGAAAAATGAAGATAAAGAAACCAGGCATGCTCAGGCGGAAGACTGGAGTAAATTTGCATGGGTCCTCGATCGCCCCTGGAGCTCATTTACAACAAGTAAGACTACTATAAACGGCCTCATAGAAAATCTCTTTTCAGAAAAAAGCTGGTTCCTTCCCATCAGTGATGATCCCTATATCGGAGACGAGGCGCTTAAGCTTCAGCTGATATACGAAAAAGAGCACGGATGCAAACTGATCCCGCGGTATAGTGACCTGATGAAAATCTATAGTCAAACCATCACCCGCGGCGTTAGCATGATGTCGAGCAAGGGAGGCTATGCTTTCTTTATAGAAGCTCTTTTAAGAGACCTTAAAGAACACTAAGAAACGAGCTCAAGGGAAACGGCTGTTGCTTCTCCGCCGCCGATGCAAAGAGAGGCCACGCCTTTTTTCCTGTTGTGGGTTTCAAGAGCATTTAAAAGGGTTACAATAATCCGAGCCCCGCTACAGCCGATGGGATGACCTAAGGCGCAAGCCCCTCCGTGAACATTGACTCGCTTCGGATCAAGACCGACCTCTTTCATGGCGGCAAGGGTCACGACGGCAAAGGCCTCGTTAATCTCATAGAAATCGACTTCATCTTTCGTCCACCCTGATTTTTTCAGAACCTTATTGAGAGCACCAACGGGGGCCAAAGTAAACCATTCGGGTGCTTGGGAATGGGTTGCCTGTGCGATGAGGCGAGCTCGGATAGAAAGACCTCTTTTTCGGGCTTCGCTTTCGCGCATCAAAAGAAGGGCAGCCGCTCCGTCCGAGATAGAGCTCGAGTTGGCGGCAGTTACAGTTCCATCCTTTTTAAAGGCGGGCTTGAGACCTGGAATCTTCTCCTTTTTCACTTTCGAGGGCGGCTCGTCAACCGCAACCTCACTCTCTTCCTTGACATTTTTGACTTTCATTGGAGCAATTTCTTTCTTAAGGTGACCGACCTCTTGGGCCTTTATGGCTCTGTCCGCAGATTCGATGGCAAAAGAATCCTGGTCTTCTCGTGAAAAACCACATTTTTCAACCGTGTTTTCAGCATAAATGCCCATCAAACAAGTCTCATAAGCATCTTGAAGCCCGTCGAGAATCATATGGTCAAAGATTTGATCGTGTCCCATGCGGTATCCGCCTCGGGCCTTTTGAAGAAGATAGGGCGCATTCGTCATGCTTTCCATCCCCCCCGCAATCACGATGTCGGCTGATCCCGAGGTGATCAGATCGCGCGCAAGCATCACTGCTTTCATCCCCGAACCGCAGACCTTGTTGAGAGTGGTTGCTCCTGTTGAGGTCGGAAGACCCGCCTTAAGCATAGCCTGACGAGCGGGGGCTTGGCCGAGGCCTGCCGGTAGGACGCACCCCATCAAAACTTCACTTATCTCTTCCCCTTTAAGGCCGCTTTCTTTAAGAACGGCTCGGATGGCATGGGCTCCTAAATCTGTTGCACTTTGATTGCTTAGAACTCCTTGAAAGGCACCCATGGGCGTTCTTTTGGCAGCAACGATGACGATCGGATCTGACATATTTTTCTCCCTTATTTCTTACGGTTTTGTTTTCTCAAAAAGTTCACGACCGATCAACATGCGACGGATCTCACTTGTACCGGCTCCGATTTCATAAAGTTTAGCATCTCTTAAATAGCGTCCCAAGGGATAATCATTGGTATATCCGTTTCCGCCGAAGGCTTGGATCGCCTGAAGGGCTGTCTGCGTTGCTTGCTCTGAGGCAAACAGAATACACGCGGCCGCATCTTCCCTCGTGTTCTCTCCTCGATCGCAAGCGGCCGCCACATCATAAACGAAAGCAGTGCTTGCTCTATAAGCCGTATACATATCGGCGAGTTTTCCCTGCATCAGCTCGAAAGTTCCTATTTTCTGACCGAACTGCTCCCGATCGTGAAGATAGGGGTGTACCTGATCAAGGCAAGCTCTCATGATTCCCAAGGGACCTCCTGCAAGCACAACTCGTTCATAATTCAAACCCGACATGAGAACGGCCACCCCGCCGTTAATCTCTCCGAGTATGTTTTTTCGAGGAACGAAGCATTTTTCGAAAAAAAGCTCGGAGGTGTTGGAGCCTCTCATTCCGAGCTTGTCCAGTTTGGGCCCCGATGAAAAACCTGAGAACCCTTTTTCAACGATAAACGCGGTAATTCCTTTGGCACCCGCCTCGGGATGCGTCTTTGCATAAACGACGATCACATCGGCATCGGGGCCATTTGTAATCCACATTTTGGAGCCGGTTAGGTAGAAACCGTCTTTCGTTTCTTCAGCCCTAAGGCGCATAGAGATGATATCCGATCCCGCAGCGGTCTCGCTCATTGCAAGCGCCCCCACCCATTCGCCGGAAACAAGTTTCGGAAGATATTTCTTTTTTTGTTTGGGTGTCCCGTTTAAACGTATTTGATTAAGGCACAAATTCGAGTGTGCTCCATAGCTAAGCCCCACGGCCCCCGAGGCTCGAGAGATTTCCTCCATCACGACTACATGCTCGAGATATCCGAGGCCTGCGCCTCCGTACTCCTCTTCTGCGGTAATGCCGAGAAGGCCCGCCTCGCCCATCTTCCGCCAAAGAGATCCGGGGAAGAGGTTTTCCCGATCAATTCGATCAGCCAAAGGTGCGATTTCCACATGCGCAAAATGTTTCGCCATGGCGCGGATACTTTTTAGCGTTTCCTCCCGGCAATACTTCTCAGGCGTCACGTGTTTGCTCCCTGTTTTTTCGGTTTTATTAATTTTTAGTCTTTAACTCTTTTAAAAGATCGTCCCAGCTATTCCCGAATATATCGGTTTCATCTTTTTCCAATATAGCAGTTTTCTCTTGGGAATCCTCTCCCATTTGAACTTTTGGATCTAAAGGAGTTTGGGGGTATCCCCTCTCTTGAGGGACGTGCTTCGGAGGAAAAGAAACGGACTCTTGCGCAACTAGTTTCGGAAAAACCTCGTCCATGTTATTATCAAATAAATTATATATTTCCTTCCCTGCTCTTTGATAAGAAGCATCTCCGACACTCGAAAGGCTTAGAAGCGCCGTTATGCTTAACCCGAGTTTTTTCATACGACCCCCTCTAAAGTAAAAACCAGGTTGCAAGCCCCAGAAAAATAAAATACCCGAGCACGTCCGTCGTCGTCGTCAAAATGGGTCCCGCGCTGATTGCGGGATCCAGTTTTAAACGCTGGATCACAATCGGGAATAATGTTCCTGCACATGCCGCCCACAACATATTCAAAAGAAGAGCAACGGACAAGACGATTCCCAGCTGGAGATCCTGTACCCACAGAGCGGCAACCCCTCCCAAGATAAAAGCAAAGAAAGTGCCTGTCATCAAGCCAACCAGAATTTCCTTTCGTACGGCCTTCCAGGCGTCCGTTTCTTTGATATCTTTCATTGCAAGCGCTCGCACGACAACCGTAACCACTTGCATACCCGAGTTCCCTCCCATGGCTGCATTGATGGTCATCAAAAAAGAAAGTGCCGTCATTTTCTGGATGGAAGTTTCAAAGGTCGAAATCACATAGGAAGCCATCAAGGTGTTGACAAGCGTAATAATCAACCAGCGAATGCGCCAATAAGCCGTTTTAGCAACGGGCGTCGTAAAATCGGATTCGGCCGCTTTTGCCAGTTTTAGAATATCTTCTTCCGCTTCTTCGTCGATAACAGTGACGATATCGTCAACGGTAATCATCCCTACAATTCTGCCAGAGGGGTCCACAACGGGTGCCGACACAAGCGCATAGTGGCGGAACATGCCCGCCACCTCTTCCTGATCTGTCACGGCGGGAATCAAATTCAAGGTTTTATCCATCACCTCCGAGACAAGAGTCATCTCTTCTTCTCTCAAGAGGTTACTTAAAGAAATCTGGCCGATCGGATGATGCCTGGGGTCAACCACATAAATTGTGTAAAAAGTGTCAGGCAAATCAGCCGTTTCATGTACGAAATGAATAGTCTCGCCGATGGTCCAGAAGGGAGGGACCGTGACGATCTCCCTTTGCATTAGACGTCCTGCACTATCCTCGGGATAGGTCAGAACTTCTTCCAAAAATGCTCGTTCCCCAGCCGGAATAGCCCGCAAAACCGCACGCATCTGATCTTCATCAAGGTCGGCGATCAAGTCAAGGGCATCATCCGAATCTAGCTTGGAAACGGCCTTTGCAAATCCCTGCACGCCTAAAATATCGAGGATTTCTTCCCGAATATTCTCTTCAATGTAGGTTACAACTTCAGGATCGAGAACGGGGCGGATCGCCCCTACGAAAGAGCGTCTTTGATCACCTGAGAGTCGATTGATGAGGTCGGCTACGTCTGCCGGTTGCAAAAACCGGACTCGAGTTCTGATAGAGGCTACGTTCTCGGCATCCAAATCATCCTTAATTTGAGCCAGTAATTCTTCCGAGGCACCGAAGAGGGTCTCTTCTTTCTTCTCCTCGTCTTGAAGAATCGGCTCATTCTCCACTCTTAAGCTCCCTCTTTTCGGTGGAGAATCAAAAGCTCTCCTGCGGACTGCTCTCGTTTGATCGCATCCACGACGGCAACAGCCGTCATATTTAGAATCCCCCGAACGGTAACGGACGGCGTTAAAATATGAGCAGCCTTCTTCATCCCCAGCAATATGGGCCCGATAGGCTGTCCTTCTCCTAAAATCTTCAGGATATTAAAGGAGATGTTGGCTGCATCGATCCCCGGCATAACCAATAGATTTGCCATCCCTTTCAATCGTGAATTCGGAAAAATTCTGGATCTGATTTCCTCGTTAAGGGCCGCGTCCGCATGCATTTCTCCTTCGGCCTCGAGCTCGGGCGCACGTTCTCGCAAAAGTTCCAAAGCCTTTTGAAGTTTTCGGGCACACTCTTCACCGTGAGAACCGAAACTTGAGTGAGAGATAAAGGCAATCTTGGGCTCAACGCCGAATTCCTTAACTTGTTCCGAGGCCATCAAAGCGATCTCCGCCAGATTTTCAGCCGTCGGCGCTTCATTCACATAAGGATCGGTGATGAAAAAAATCCCTTTTTCTAAGACAAGAACAGAAAGAGCCGCCGCCACACTGACACCTTCTCGAAGACCGATAATATTACAGATGTTCTCGAGATGCTTTTGATAACGCCCGAGCGTCCCGCAAAGCATAGCATCCGCCTCGCCCCGAAGAACCATAAGGGCCGCTATTACGGTAGGATTTGTCCTCAAAACAAGCTTTGCAAAGTCGGGGGATACGCCCTTGCGCTCCATCAAGGAATGATAATGAGTCCAATAATCGTGGTAGCGAGGGTCTTTCTCCGGATCCACCAGATCAAAATCTCGATCTTGGGCCATTCGAAGGCCCAGCTTTGCAAGCCGCATGGAAATAACTCTCTTGCGACCGACAATGATTGGTTTTGCAAGTCCTTCGTCTACCACAACCTGGGCAGCTCTCAAAACCCTTTCCTCTTCTCCTTCCGCATAAACGACCCGTCGCGGATCTTTCTTTGCGCGAGTAAAAAGAGGCTTCATCGCAAGACCGGATCGGAATACATACTGTGTCAGCTGTTGTCTGTAAAGTTCCATGCTCTCAAGAGGACGTGTCGCCACACCGGTCTCAATAGCAGCTTGAGCAACAGCCGGCGCGATTTCAATCATCAGACGAGGATCAAAGGGCTTCGGAATCAGGTACTCGGGCCCGAATCCCGGATGTTCTCCCTCATAAGCGCGCTCGACAATGTCCGATATTTCGGCTTTTGCAAGGTGCGCAAGAGCTCTCACGCAGGCTAATTTCATTTCATCATTGATCCGAGTTGCCCCCACATCAAGAGCACCCCGGAAAATAAAGGGGAAGCAAAGAACGTTATTTACCTGATTGGGGAAATCGGACCGACCCGTTGCGATAATAGCATCAGGCCTCGTCTTTTTCGCAAGACCAGGATCAATTTCAGGCGTTGGATTTGCAAGAGCAAGAACAATGGGCTTCTTAGACATTTTCTTCAAATAATCAGCCTTCAGAACACCTCCTGCCGAAAGCCCCAAGAAAATGTCGGCGTCTTCAATAATATTTTCCAATGTTCGGGCTTTTGTATCCTGCTGAAACTCTTCCTTAAGCGGATCCATCTTCTTGATGCGCCCCTTATAAATCACGCCTTCTTGATCGGTCACAAAGATATTCTCTTTCTTAAGACCCAAGTTCATCAACAGCTTCAAACAGGATAAGGCAGCCGCTCCCGCCCCAGACGTCACCAATTTGACTTCTCCGATTTTCTTTCCGACAAGCTCGAGGGCATTTAAAACAGCTGCTCCGACGATGATGGCCGTGCCATGCTGATCATCATGAAAGACCGGGATATTGAGACGCTCTTTCAGGGCCTGCTCGATATAAAAACATTCAGGCGCTTTAATATCTTCCAAATTGATCGCACCGAAGGTCGGCTCCAGACTGGCGATGATCTCAACGAATTTATCCGGATCAGATTCCTTAATTTCAATATCGAAAACATCGATGCCAGCAAATTTTTTAAAAAGAACGGCCTTGCCTTCCATGACGGGCTTTGCAGCCAGCGGACCGATATTCCCGAGCCCCAAAACCGCCGTTCCGTTCGTAATGACCGCAACTAGATTCCCCCGAGACGTAAGGCTTGCCACTTCTCCCGGGTTTTTCACAATTTCCTGACAGGCGGCTGCGACGCCGGGTGAATAAGCGAGGGAGAGATCCCTTTGGTTTGCAAGAGGTTTTGTTGCATGAATGGTCAATTTCCCGGGCTTGGGGTTACGATGATAATCGAGAGCTGATTCATAAATTTCCTTGCTCATTCACCTATCCTTAATAATTTGTTCGGCCTTATTCTAGCACAGGAGATACACCTCAGCGAGTATCAAGGCAACAGTTATTGACCTACCTTAAAGACAAGAGAGTTAAGAAAAGATAAAGGCGTTGATCTAAAAATAATTTTCTGAAATAAGATGAGCAAGCTCTCATCTCATAGATGATTAACCGAAAAACTTTGATCATGAAAGGATGGCAATATGATTTCTCAGAAAGTAGCTTTAATTACGGGAGCTGCCTCAGGGATCGGAAGAGCAACCGCAATCGAATTTTCTAAAAACGACATTGCTGTCGTTATAGCCGATATTTCGGAAAAAGGTGAAGAAACGCGGGACTTCATTCTTAAAAGCGGAGGAGCTGCATCTTACTTCAAGTGTGATGTGACCAGACATTCCGATCATCAAAGTTTGCTCTCCAAAACACTCCAAACATACGGCCGACTGGATTACACCTTTAATAATGCGGGGATTGAGCAGAAACCTTCAAAAATAGCTGACGTGGACGAAGAAACATGGGAAAGACTCATCAATATCAATTTAAAAGGGGTTTGGCTCAGCATGAAAAGCCAGATACCTCTCATGATAAAGCAGAGAGGCGGCGTTATCGTAAATAACGCTTCTGTTTCGGCATTAAAGGCCGTTGACGAAATCGGCGTTTATAATGCCACCAAGTCGGGTGTTGTTATGATGACGCGCACGGCTGCTAGAGAATATGCAAAAGACAAGATTCGCATCAATGCCCTTTGCCCCGGTTTAGTCATGACAGAGATGGCCCTCCGAATGTCTGAAGAGCATCCCTCTTATTTTAAGGAAAAATTGTTGGATGTCATCCCGATGGGCAGAGGCAGTCAGCCTGAGGAAATTGCTCAAGTCGTCGTTTGGTTGTGCACCGGAGCCACCTTTATGACGGGTCAGTGCATCGCATCCGACGGCGGTTGGCTTGCCTAGAAATCCTCACTCAAAAACACAAGCTTGAAAAAATAGGTGCCCACATCTCGGAAATAAAGGCGAGGATCGATTTTATCTATAGCCAGAATATATCTTCTTTTTTTGACGAAGTTCTTAAGGATTATAGGGAGATCATTCATAAGGATCTTTCTATCCGAACGGGATATTTGGATGAAAAGACCCAACGCCGCTATTGGGAGATCGAAGGCTTTGCAAAAGTCCCCTGTGGTGGAACCCATGTAAAATCGATGGCCGAAGTAGGTGACGTTCTGCTAAAATGAGCCAGCTTGGGCAGTTCGAAGGAAAGAATCGAGATTCGACTTGTAAAAGAATGAAGAATGGTGCGGTCGAGAAGACTCGAACTTCCACGGGATCTCTCCCACAGCGACCTCAACGCTGCGCGTCTACCAGTTCCGCCACGACCGCATATGTCTAGTATGTAGTTGTCTTAGGCGAGTATGGGGGAAATTGCAAGAGGATTTTTTTGGCAAAGCCCGCCTTTTTTGCTAAGAATATTTGAGAAAAGCAGTTGGTTCTCAAGCAATGCGTCAACGTGAAGCCCCTTTTTATCCCTTAGAATGGCTCGTTTCCCGCGCCCCTGTTCTCTATCCCGATGCCCTTCGGGAAATGGAGGATCGTACGGCACAGATCCTGAGGGAGCAGTCGGGAGAGCTTGTGTGGTCCCTCGAACACCCACCTCTTTATACGGCCGGGACAAGTTCTAAAGTATGCGATCTGTTAAGCTCCGAGCTTCCCCTCTTTCAGACGGGTCGAGGAGGGCAAATGACCTACCACGGCCCCGGCCAGAGAGTTATTTACCTAATGCTCAATCTTCAGAACAGGGTTAAGGATTTAAGGCTTTATGTTTCAACCCTTGAAAAATGGCTGACAGAAACGTTCAAGACTTTCGGAGTTGAAGCAACGCCTCGACCGGGACGTATCGGTCTTTGGGTTGTCACAGCGCGGGGTGAAGAGAAAATTGCAGCCATCGGGGTTCGCGTTCAAAAATGGATCACTCTTCACGGAATTGCGCTCAATGTTCATCCTGATCTGGATCATTTTAAAGGCATCGTGCCTTGCGGCCTTAAAGAATACGGTGTGACATCCCTTCATGCGTTGGGGGTCCGCGCTTCTTTGGAAGAAGTCGATCGGGCGCTTCAAAAAACTTTCTTTGATTTTTTCTAAAGCTTCTAAAGCAGCGCTTTCGCAAAGATGATTTTCGCAATTCCGTAAATTCTTTCCTCCAAAAGACTTAACTTATCGGGGAGGTGGAATCGCTCATCACTTCCCATCTCGAGAACGACAAGAGCCTGATCCGCAATCCAGCCTTTTTCGAAAAGAGATCGAAGCCCCTTTTCGATAAGACCTCTTCCGTAAGGAGGGTCGAGAAAAACGAGAGAAAAGGGTTCCTTGCACCGATCGATCTCTCGAATATCGGCACAATAGACCTTTGCTCGATCCCTCAACTTCATGGCATCCACATTTTCCTGGATCACTTGACAGGCGGCTCGACTTGCATCCAAAAAGACTCCTCGTGCCGCTCCTCGAGACAAGGCTTCAAGACCCAAAGCGCCCGTGCCTGCAAAGATATCGAGAACGGTGAGATCTTCAAAAGTCATCTCCTCTCGCTCGAGATAAGACGAGAGCCAGTTAAAAACGGACTCACGCGTACGATCACTGGTTGGCCGGGTTTCTTTCTTAAGGGGGGAGATCAACTTCTTACCTCGGAACTGACCTGAAATAATGCGCATTATTTGACTCTCTTTCTACCTTCAGTATATCGAAAGGGTCGCGCGAAGATAAGAACAATAATATAGGACATATCCTCAAAAAACAGGATATAAAGTCCTTGTTTGTTTCTATTTAAAGGCTCGTGCCTTAAGGACTTCGGCGACCTCGTCAAAAACCTTGTTGATGGAAGGAGCCGTGCGGGTCATATGCAAAAACGCATGGATCACGCCGTCGACCGTGCTGTGAGTTGCATCAATGCCTGCCTCCCGAAGACGTTTTGCATAATCAACGCCTTCATAAAGAAGAGGATCCAAAGCCGCATTGACGATATGAGTTGGGGGGATCCCTTTAAGATCCTTTTGAACTTTCGGATTGACGAGAGGGTTCTTCAGATCCTCGGGCGAATTGATGTAGTGATCCACGTAATAAATCACTCGCTGGGTTTCCAGAAAAAATCCCGTTTCAAAAATCTGATAGGATTTGGTAGAAGCGGTCAAATCGAGGGCGGGATAAAACAAGAGCTGAAAACAAGGCAAAGAACCCTTCTCATCTAAAAGTCTCCGAATGGTTGAGGCCGTCATGTTACCGCCGGCACTGTCTCCACCCATGGCGATTCGCTTGGGGTCGATGCCGAGCCCCGCTGCATTCTTCTGAATCCAAAGCCAGGCATCATGGCAATCATTAGGCCCGGTCGGGAACTTGTGTTCGGGCGCCAAGCGCCATTCGACGGAAACTACGACGCACCCGGCCTTAAGAGAGATATTTCTGCAGATGGAATCATGGGAGTTGATACTCCCTCTCTGCCACCCACCGCCATGATAATAGACAAGACACGGCAATGTTCGGTCGATCTCCGGATAATAGAGGCGTAAAGGGATTTGAAAAGTGCCATCCGAGCTCGGAGCCGTCCTGTCTTCAACTCGTCTCATTTTTAAAGGAACACCCGCATGAGTCATGGCAAAGACCTCGTAAGCCCAACGTCCTTCCTCAACCGAAATTTCCTTGGGCATAGTCTTCATAAGCTCGTTATAGTCATCCAAAAATTTCTGAATTTGGGGAAGAATCTTGTGCATCTTACTCTCCTCACACGGTTATGTTACGTTTCTGAGAAGTCCTGAAAGACCATCGTCGAGGGGAGAGACTATAAGTAAGAGCGGTCTTTTCATCGAGATCTCATTCCTCTTTTCTAAGTTTATCTTAACGGAAAGGTGTTAAGATTATGTTAAAAAGTTTTGATTAAAGATCTGATTTCTTCGGATAATCCTTGTAAAAGGTCTCGTTTGAAAAATTCCATCATATACGGGATTTTCTTACACGGAAAATGTTTCTTTAGGCATGGACTTGATATGAATGTCTCTTTGGGGGTAGGGGAAATGGATCCCCTCTTCCTTAAATTTGGCCCAGATAAGAATTTGGACGGCACTCTTGATATTGGCCATACCATTTACGGGGTCTTCAATCCACACCCTTAATTCCAGATGAATGCTGTTTTCATCAAAGCTGATCAGATTGCATATAGGCTTTGGATATTGGAGCACGCGAGGCGTCTCTGCAGCCGCCTCTATCATAAGTTGCATGGCTTTGTGCAGATCCGAATCGTAAGAAATTCCGAGAGAGATATGGAGTCGGACCTTGTTTGAGCTGTGAGACCAGTTCTCCACGTTTTGAGTGATCAGATTCTCGTTCGGAATCAGGTACTCTTTACCGTCTCGCGTTAAGACAGAGACATAGCGAGCATCAAGATTATTCACCCATCCGTAAGAATTGCCGATTGCAATCACGTCCCCGGGCTTAATAGATTTATCAAGAAGCAGGATAATTCCGCTGATGAGATTTGAGAAGACTTTCTGCAACCCAAACCCGACTCCGAGCCCGATGCCTCCCGAAAAGACAGCAAAAGCCATCAAATCAATCCCCGTATAGTTAAGTCCGATAAAAACAGCGAGGGTGACCAGAAGAATTTTGATGAGTTTAACGAAGAGGACCTGCTGAGACGGAGTGAGAGTTTTTGCCCCTTTAAGCTTAGCCTCAAAGAAAGAGAATAAAATGCGCAAAGTCCAAAATAAAAAGGTAAAGACGAAAATCCCTTTAACAATCGCAAACGCTGTAAATTCAATTTCGCCGATTTTAAAAAGGAGCTCCTTTAGAAATTTAATCGTGGGACGTAAAAGATCGACGATCGCAAGGGCCGTGACCGTCCAAACGAGCCCTGCCACAAAACGCGTAAAGGCGGAATTCTCCAAAAAGTAGGACGACACGCGAATCAGAACCCAAGCCGTTGTGAGTTTTGCAAAAATTTCAAAAAGGGTATGAGGATATCCCATCTTTTGGGTTCCGTAAGAGAATCCCCACAAAACAATCAAAAAGAAAGAAAAGAAGAGAGTTTCTTTGAAGTTTTGAGCCAAGATAGTGGGAATCCAGTGAGATCCGTTTTCCGCTTCAGGATGCTGGATCTTCCTCACAAGAAGGCGTGTTAGAAATTTACCTGAAATATAAAGACCGAGAATGACAGAACCTTGGATTAAGGCATCCATACTTAAAAAATTGATTCTGAACCAACTTAGAAGATCACGGATGAAATATTCCCAAGCGGGTTCAAAAGTGCGTTCGTTCATGCCTTTCCCTGCAAGACTTTATCTTGCTTTAGAATAAGTATAGCATGCCTCAAGTCCTCAACAAAGAGGGAGGATTACCATTCGAGGAGGGGCAGGTGCGCGATCACGACGGGGCCCAGGGAGAGTTCTCCGTTTTGAAGACTGAGGGAAACCTGTTGAGACTTGGTGTTTTCTTTGAACTCTGTAATCGCCTGGCTTAGGTGAGCTGCCTGTGATTTAATAAGGCCCGCTTTCACAAAGTCGGCGAGGGTTTCTCTAACCTCTTCTGCTTCGCCTGCAAGGGTAACCATCGGCTGGAGAGACGTATCTAAAACAAAAGCTCCTTCTCCCTTAAATTTGGCCTTTCCCCAATTAAAGGAGAGTCGCGCCATTTCGATCATTCCTCCTGCTTGGGCCCATGCAACGAGGCCTTCACGAAGGGAAGTCAGAGGCAAATTTCCGTGTAGAATACCTTTCATTTTTAAGCTTTCAATTTTTTCATCCAATGGAGAATGAGTTTCAAGGCCCAGCCTTAAATTTTCAAGATCAATTACAATTTCTTTTGCAGACGGCGTCTTTTCGGTTGGCGTAGGTTCAATGAGTAATTTCAACCCCCCGAGCTCAACCGAGGACTTCTTTCCTTTAACTTTCAAGCTCTTCAGATCAATGCTTGTGAGCCTCTCGATCCCTTGAGGCCCGTAAGTAAAGGTGCCCTCGAGGTCTTCTAACATCACCGCATAAGGGTGCCCGTCTTTTTTCGGACGATACGTCAAGGAGGTATCTCCCTTGATATCAAAACTCAATGTCTTTGGGTGCCAAACACCCGAGTAAATCTCGATCTTTCCGTTTACCTTCAGTTCCGTTTTTCCGAGATAAGGAACCGTAATTGTCGGATGCTTGACTTTTGCAAGCACGTGAAACGGAAAGCCCGTAACTTTAAAGCTATCATAATTAACTTCGATTTCTGATTTCCTGAGCTCCTGTGCAGAGGATTTTATAAAATCTTCCAGCTTTTGAGCCGCACTCAACCATAAAAGAATATAACTGGTGACAGCCCCTAAGAAGGTAATGGCAAGAAGAGAAAAGGGATTTTTGAAAAGACCCCGCCGACGATCCTTCGAGGCATCTTTCCGAAGATTGGGTGCCTCCGTTGCAATGCGATCACAAGCCTCTTCTATCGTTGATTGCAGCTTTGCCATAAACGCCTCCCCCGTCAACCCAGGTTCTATCGGGGGTAAAAACTCAAAAATGAGCCTCCCCGGTTTTTTGAGAAATCCTCGCCTCGGCCAAAGGTATCCCGCATTGTGGGCCGCCGGGATAACCTTGACGCCCGTTGCCTGATAAAGAGCCAAGACCCCTTGCTTGTAAGGTACATGAGTTCCCGGTTTTGTTCTAGTCCCCTCCGGAAAGATTAAGATGGACCGTCTTTGCCCGACGGCATCCTTGGCACCTTTTATTAACTGGGGCAAGACTTTGCAGCCCTTCTTACGGTTTACGTGAATAGATCCGATCCGCCAGAGCAACCATCCGAAGAAAGGAATGTACATAAGCTCTCTTTTCAAAATGATGGCTGAGTTCCTGAAAAGCGTCTCAACCATAGCTGTCTCCCAAGTAGACTGATGCTTTGAAGCAAAAATAACGGGTTCCGACGGAACATGCTCCCGCCCCCTGATTTCAACGGTAATTCCGACAAGTCCAAGAAGGCGATTCACTCCTCGTCCCCACATATCCGCCCAAAAGCGAATATACCACCCGCCCAAAAGAAGGCCGGGGGTTGCTCCCATCACGATTGTAAAAGTCCAAAGAAAAAAGAATACGTTAAAGAGAAAGGATCTGAGATAAATCATGAGGTTGGTCTCCATAGTAAAACGGTCTTGCGAGCAAGAGCTCTTGCTAAGGCACCCAAGTACTTATGATATTCTTTCAAGACGAGGAAAACCTTCCGATCCTGCATAGAAGGAAAGGATTCTTTATCTCCCGTCTCCCCTCTTGCAAAAATGACGTCTGCAACGGGATAGGGATAAATGACAACATCGTCAAGACGTTGATGGAATTCAAGAAGGCTACGTCTCATATGGAAGTCGGCCGTAACCAAAATTAAAGAACGAATCTGATGATGTTTTACCCATTCGCGGGCCCTTTGAGCATTTTCGATCGTATTGCTTGCGTTATAATCCAAAAATATTGATTTTTTGAGCTGTTCTCGTTCTTGAGGAGAAGATTCTTTAAAAAGATCTTCAAAACGGACATCCTTATGAACGCCCGAAATAAAAAGAGCATGCCCTTTTCCATCTCGGTAAAGATCCAGACCCGCCTTAATCCGGTCCCGCCCGCCCGTCAGAACGATGATGGCGTCCGCTGGATCGGCAGGCAGCGTCGCAGTGGGAGGACTTAGGTAAAACAAAATAAGACCTAAGGCCCAAGAAAAGGGCAAGGTGAGAGAGGCACAAAACCAAAAGAACCGTCGGGTCATTTTTCCTCTTTTTCCAAATTGATCCGAAGTATAGATTTTCTTTTAAGAGACGTCTACCGTTGATCTGTTCAGGCAGCTAGCAGCATTTTTATCGGTGAAAAAGATCGCCTGTGATGGGGTGTAACACCTAATTCAACAAGGGCTTCCGAATGTTCTTTCGTTCCGTAGCCTGCATTCCTCTCCCAGCCGTATCCGGGAAAATCGAGAGCGAGCTCCTTCATGGTTCGATCCCGCGTCACTTTTGCAAGAATAGAGGCGGCGGCGATGGAGAGACTTTTGTCATCTCCTTTCTTTACGGTCAACGTAGGGCAAGCGAGGGTGGGCTTTACGATCCCGTCCACAAGGGCGGCACTGACTTGAATGCCGAGTTCTTCGAAAGCACGGTGCATGGCAAGAAGGGCCGCAGCCCGGATATTCAGACGATCTATCTCGCAAACACTCGCTTCGGAAATCGCCCACCAACAAGATTTATTTTTCTCTTTCAGCAGAATCCCATAAAGTTCGAGACGTTTGCTTTCGCTTAACTTCTTTGAGTCCCTGAGCTCGTTTAGAAGGCGCTCGGGAATCAGAGATCTATCAAACACTAAGGCTGCCGCTGTAACGGGACCCGCCCACGGACCACACCCCGCTTCATCAAGGCCGGCCACATACCCTTTAAATTGGTCTTCGAGAGAAAAATTAGGCATCGGAATCTGGCTGCTTTTTTGAAGGAGGATTTGAAGACGTTGATTTGGAAAGTTGTGCAACAACCTTCTGCCACAAGGTTTTCGCGCCCTGCCAGGTTTGGCCCAAATATTTGATTTCCGTTCCATAAGTCATAGTGAGCAGTTGTTGGAAGGTAGAGTGATTGGTCGCAAAATCATGAAGCCTACGGGCTGCGGAAAGCCAAAGAGGGCTAAAGGCAAGAGAAATCGCAGCAAGAGAAATAATCAGGCTTTTCCCGTCCTCTCCGATTAATTTACTGTCTGCACCAATCGTTGCCAGTAAAAAGGCAAATTCTCCCATTTGAGAAAGAAGAAGACCGGCAAGAAAGGACTTTTGCCAGGATTTTTTAAAAAGCCTCAGAATAAAAATATTCAAAAAAGTTTTTCCGAGCGTAATAACGACCAAAAGAACAAAAACCTTAAAGAGGTGATCCCAAACATATCTCAAGTCCATCAACAAACCAACCGACAGAAAAAAGACCATCATCAGGACAGCCTGAATAGGTTTTGTTGTCTCGATCATCAACTTGCTTTGGACCGTATTTCCGATGATGAGTCCTCCCAAAAAAGCCCCATAGGGCGCCGAGAGGCCGATCAAACCCGAAAGAGAAGCGCATCCAAAGCAAAAAAGAAGAGCCGCGAGAGGCATTAAGTCCTCATGACCTGAGACGATTTTCGAGAAGGGAAGGGACAGCTTTTCACGCCGGGATAAATACCAGATAAGGCCTACTAAAATTCCGATTGAAAGGGCGATTTTAAAGAAGATTATGAGGGCCATGCCCCCTACGCCCATGCCGCGCAAAAAGAGAATGATGGGTACAACAGCCAAGTCTTGTGCGATCAGGACGCCGATGGTGATCTTGCCCGTAGCCGTTTGCGCTTCCTCGATTCCCGAAAGCATTTTGACGGCAACTGCCGTGCTAGAAAGTGCGATTGAGAAGGCAAGGACGAGCGTAAGCCCGACCCCTAAATTAAAAAGGTAACCAAGAGCACCCATCACCGCGAGCATCACACCAATTTGAAGAAGGACCGTCCCTACGCTTAAAAAAAGGACTGACTTGAAGGAAGTTAGATTTAACTCCATTCCGATCAGGAAAAGGAGCATCAGAACCCCAAGCTCCGCTAGTTCTGCGACAATGGCCCGATTTTCAACGAATCCTAGAAGAGAGGGCCCCAACAAAACACCCGCCATGATATATCCGAGGATAGCGGGCTGACGAAAGCGCTCAAGAAGCAAGCCGCACCCAAGGGCGGCCAAAACCACAAGCGCAATAAGGGTTAATTCCAAATCTCCGTGCATAAGAATTATGAAACATCATAACCCCGTCGAGATCAATCTAGAAATGACAAATTTTTTTCCTGAGTCTCCAAAAGAGAGTCAACGCGCTGAAAGCACTTAAGAGAAACATCAAGACGGTCGTGCCCAAAGTTTCCTGATAAAAGACGCCTGCAAAATAGATGATCAAACCTAACAAGATCATCCGCACGAAGGCCAAAAAGGAAGAGGCTGATCCTGCAATCGAATGGAATCTCTCCAGAATCAGGGCTGTTGTGGGGGCAAAGATAAACCCGAAGGACATCGCCATTAAAATGGTCGGAAGAGCTAGAAGCCTAAAATCTTCCAGAGAAAAAAGAACCAGAAGGACCATCAAAAAAGACCCGCCCGCTGCAAGGGCGATGCCCGTTTGAAAAATCCGGATCCTTGAAAGAATTTTTGTAAGATAAGAAACCAGCAGGTGGCTCAAGACGCTGAATGAAATGCAGAGACCTGTAAAAAGACCGAATTCGGCACTTGAAAGGCCTTTGACTGAGATATAGTAATAAGCGCTTGTCGTAATAAAGCTGATATACCCCGCCAGCAGTAACCCGTTAATCAGAGCAATACCGAGAATGACCGGCTCTTTGATAAGCGTTCTGAAATCATTCCAAAACCTTTTGGGAGAAAACTGAAAATGCGGGGTGATCGTCTCTTTAAGAAACTTTGCACCGAAAAGCCACAAAATAAAAACACCGAGAGCAATAAAATAAAAGATCGACCGCCATCCGTGATTGTGGCCAATGTACCCGCCGAGCATTGGCGCAAGAGCGACGGAGGCTGTAATCATGCACCCGAGCCAGGACATGACCTGAGAGAGACGCGGCCCCTTCATTAAATCCGAGACGATCGCAAGACCCACGACGGGCATTGCAGCTCCAAAAAGTCCTTGCCCGAGTCGAGCCGTGTAAAAAAGGGGTAAGCTCTCGCTAAACGCCGCAACGAGAGCTGTCAAAGCAAGCCCGAACAAGGAAAGCAAAAAAACTTGCCGCCGGCCGAAAGCATCCGAGAGGCCTCCCACGAAAAGGCTCGCAAGGCAAGAGCCCAACGCATTAAACGAAAAAGTCAGCTGCAGATCGGAGGGGTTACATCCTTGAAAATCTTGAATCATATCCGGCAAACATGGTGCATAAATGTCAATCGCCCCGATCGTAAAAGCCATACTCACCGCAATAAAAAATACAATTATAAATTTGTTTAACATTCTAAGTCTCTTGAAGATGCGTAAGCATCCTCTTCGTTAATTTTAAAATATGAAAAACCGACACCGAAGACTCGGCAGGAAACAACAGGGCCTTACGACTGAGCAGCTGAAGTTAAAGCTTATTCAACGTGTAAGGTAAATTCAAGAGAAAATTAAACTGTTTCGAGATACTTTTTGAGTTTGAGAAAATCTAGCCAGACAAGGCGCTTTTGACCCGGAGATCTGAGAAGATAAGCAGGGTGGAAGGTTGCTAAAATTTTGATATCCAGAGTGCCAGGGAGAAGAGGACTCGAAAGCCACTTTCCCCGCATCTTGATAATTCCGTCAACAGTATTTAAAAGAGCCTTCACGGCCGTCCCGCCTAAAAGAACGATGACTTTCGGCGCAACCAGCTCGATATGCCTTAAGATAAAGGGTAGACACAAAGCGATTTCATCCGAGGTCGGCTGCCGGTTGCCGGGAGGACGCCAATTCACGATATTTGAAATATAAACGGTCTCCTCACCGAGTCCGACAGTTGCCAGAATTCGATCAAGAAGCTGCCCCGAAAGGCCCACGAAAGGTTTACCCAACCGATCCTCATCTGCCCCAGGAGCTTCTCCGATCAGCATCACATCGGCTTTGGGATTTCCTCTCGCAAAAACCGTATGGAGCGCCGTTTTCTTTAGCGCACAGCCGTCGAAAGATTCAAGAGCAACCCTTAATTCTTCAAGTGTGGATACCCCTTGGGCTAGAGGCTGTGTCATTGTGAAAACTTCCTTGCGCGGAGGAAGGGGTGCAGGAACGAGAAGCGCTTCTTTTGGAAACGCTTCGTTTTTGCGGCGACGCTTGAAGGGGATGGGAATCAAATTAAGTTTTGAGAGAGCTGCGGGAGAATGCGCCTCCGTTGCGCCGATCTCACTGAGAAAAGTCAGCGTATCCACGAGGTCGGCAACTTTACAGGGAGCATCCCTTACTTCCAAAAACGAGTCTCCAATTCATCGATGATCTTTTCAACGGTTAAATCCGGCGACTGGTTATCGCAGTCAATGTGAATGTCGGCCTCCTCATAGATGGGATAATACTCTTCGATGAGCTCCTCGAGGATCTCTCCTTTATCTCCTTTTTCTAGCTGAGGCCTATGGCTGCGGCGTTCTACGCGCGGCAGAATCGTATTCAAAGAAGCTTTAAGCCAAACCGAGTAAGCATTTTGCTTAATGAGATCCCGTGTTTCGGGGGTAATAAACGCCTCGACTCCCGTTGAGAGGATATGGGGTTTCTCACTCAAAAGGCGTTGAATAACACGCTTTTCCGTATCTCTGAAGGCTTGCTCTCCATACCAGTCGTAAATTTCGGCAACGGACCTCCCTGCAGCTTGTTCCACCTCGATGTCCGAATCCTTAAAGGCGACGCCTAATTGTTTTGCTAGACGTCGACCTACACTCGTTTTCCCAACGCCCATCATCCCAACCAGTGCGATTGTTTTGGGAAGAATGATCAGTCGTCTGCCAGTCATCTTTATGTCCTTGATTTTCTTATTGTTTTCGTCAAATCGTTAAGTTTCCTTTGCACTTGCTGACTCTGTT
>CAYUCY010000006.1:24771-42232 GCA_964443525.1 uncultured Thiotrichales bacterium | reverse complement strand
CCGCACACAAAAACCCCCCCTTGAGCGCGCCCCTCCAAAATTTCCTTAACGCCGTGGGCTGCAAAATCAGGATAATCGGAAGACTGCTCCGAGTAAGCACCCACATCAATGATGTTGAGATGAAGCGCTTCCGCTTCCTTCATGAGAAGCTTTTTCAACGTATACCCTGCATGGTCGCTTGCAAAAACAAGGGTTTCAAAAAAAATTATCATTTTTCTTTCCTTTACTTGAATAAGATTATTTTAGGGGCCTTAACAAGGACCGTCAATTTCGATAAACTATTTTCGTATAGATAAAATAAATAAAACAGGGGGCCCCATGGACATCAAAAAGGGCATTATTCTGGCGGGTGGTTCGGGAACACGACTTTATCCGACCAGCCGAGCCGTCAACAAGCATCTTTTCCCGATCTTTGATAAACCGATGATCTTTTATCCTCTCACGACCCTGATGCTTGCGGGGATTCGAGATGTGCTTATCGTCACTAATGCAGGGGATGTCGAGCTCTTTCATCGTCTTTTGAAAGATGGTCGTCCCTGGGGTATGGAAATTCACTATGAAATTCAAGGGGAGCCTAAAGGGCTTGCCCATGCTCTTCTTGCTGCCGAACGATATTTAGACACAGATCCCTGTGCTCTTATTTTAGGAGACAATGTCTTTCATGGTCACGCTCTTTCAGGGTTCCTACAAAAAGCCATGCATCAGACAAAAGGAGCAACACTCTTCGGTTATCGGGTGCATGATCCCGAGCGCTATGCGGTTGCCGGTCTCGACGAGAGAGGTGATCTTTGCGGACTTGAAGAAAAACCGAAAGAGCCTCAAAGCAACATCGCCATTACGGGACTATATTACTACGATGGTACCGTCATTGAACGTGCTAAAGCACTGAAACCGTCTTATCGAGGTGAATATGAGATTACGGATCTCAACCTTCAATATCTTAAGGAAAAAAAATTGACGCTTAAGACGATGGATCGGGGGCATACCTGGTTTGATGCAGGAACGCCGGAGTCTTTGCTTGCTGTGAACGAGTATGTTCACTCCCTTGATCAACGCCAAGTCTACAAAATAGCGTGTCCTGAAGAAGTTGCTTACCGCCAAAGATTTATCGATGCTGCTCAATTCGAAGCCTTGATACATCCTTTGCCTGAAAGCGATTATAAAGATTATCTCAAGTCTCTGCTCGATTATGAAGTGCGCTTTTCTAAAGGAAAGGTTGCATGAGACGCCTTCTTGTCACGGGCGGGGCCGGGTTTATCGGAACGAATTTTGTTTATCACTGGATTCAAAGATATCCCGGAGACCAAGTGATCGTTCTAGACAAGCTAACATATGCAGGAAGACGCGAAAACCTGACTCCTCTCGAGCAGAATAAAAAATTCACTTTTGTGCAAGGAGATGTTCGTGATTCGTCCCTCGTTCGAACTCTTTTTCAAAAGTTTCAGATTACTCATGTCGTTCACTTTGCGGCCGAGTCTCACGTAGATCGGTCCATCCATCAGTCTCGTCTTTTTGTTGAGACAAATGTTCTCGGGACCCATACGCTTTTGGAAGCCGCGAGAGAAACGTGGAATTCACATCTATCTCAGGACACTCCGCCCGTTCGATTTCATCATATTTCAACGGACGAAGTGTTCGGCTCTCTTAAAATAGAGGATCCTCCTTTTCATGAAGCTTCTCCTTATGCTCCGAATTCGCCCTATTCGGCCAGCAAAGCTGCCGCGGATCATTTGGTTCGTGCGTATCATGTAACATATGGTTTGCCTGTGACGTTAAGCTATTGCTCTAATAATTACGGCCCGTATCAGTTCCCCGAGAAACTCATTCCGCTCGCTCTTTCTAGAATTATGAACGGTGACAAAATACCCATTTACGGCACAGGCGAAAATCGGCGTGAATGGCTTTATGTCAAGGACCACTGTGTTGCCGTTGAAAAGATCCTCTGCAAGGGAAGGGTTGGCGAGACATATTGTATTGGAGGAGGAGAGGAACTCTCAAACCTTGATTTGATTCGACAGTTATGCGCTCTCACAGACATCATCCTTCAAAAAAATCCAAGCCTTCAAGCATCTTATCCTCATGCCCTTGCTTGGCAAGGAAGCCCCTCGGAGTCCCTCATCGTGTTTGTTCAGGATCGGCCGGGCCATGATTTACGATATGCAATTGACGCTTCAAAGATCCGGGGCACCCTTAACTGGACGAGAGAAACGGATTTTGACAAAGGCTTGTCGGAAACTCTTTTGTGGTATTTGACCGAGGTGGATGCTTCTTACTTCACTTTCTCTCAAAGATCGATTGATCAAGAAGTAAAAGTCTCATAAAAAGCAGGCTCACCCTTTTCCCCCAGCTTCTGCAAATCATTTTTTTCTTGCAATCGAACACTCAAAATAAACCCAAAAGCGCTGAGCCCCTTCCATTGACATTTAATAAAATTATTCCTATAAGTCTCAAATGATGCCATCATTAAATTTTTTGAAAGTAACTCCTTATGAAAAATAATTTTTTTCGAAAGACGACAGCCAGCCTTGTCACGCTTCTTTTAGCCTCACAGTCATTTGCTTCTTTGGTAGACAAAGAAAATTATGTGCAGAATGGAGTTTTATCTCCTAAGAAGCAGAAAGCACTTGTGGAGCTTGGAACCAATATATACAGAGGCGGATACGTCCCGACTCATCTCCAACAACGACTGGACAGCCTCTCTTTGCAGGTTACGCAATTAACTCAAGCAAACGGAGTTATTGAGCAACAGCTTCGTCAATCAACCTTACAAAAAGAAGCACTCGAAAAACGACTAAAAGAGGGGGAGGCATTACATCTCCAGATTCAGGAGCAGCATAAGCAAGCTCTCATAGAAAAATAGCATGAGTACGAGAGGCAGCGCCAAGAAGTTCTTGATAAGGCGCGTCAAGAATACGAAGCTCTCCGGTTGCAACTTCAAGAACAACATCGAAAAGCGCTCCTTCAAAAAGAGGAGGAGCTCGATCAGCTTAATAAAGAAATCATAGAAAGACAAAAGAAAGAACAAGAAGCTTCGCGTCTTCAGCTTCAAGAAGGCCATGAGAAAGCTCTTTTGCAGAAGCAACATCAAGCGGATCTTGAGGAACAAGAGAAGAGGCAGCAGCTGGAACTTGAAAAGCTGCGACAACGACATGAAAAAGAAACGCACGCGATGAAAGAGGAACTTGAGCGACTTCGGCAGGAGGCTCTTGAAAAGCAGAGAAAAGAGCAGGAAATGTTGTTCTTTCAAATGCAAGAAGATCATAGAAAAGAGCTTTTTAAAAAAGAACAAGAGCTACAAAACCACTATCGGGAGGTACTTGAGCAGGAACAGAAAAATCATCAAGAAGAGCTTCGCAGACAGGAGGAAGAGCTTCAAAGACACTATGAGGAAGCACTGCGTCTGAGAGAGCAGGAGCTCGGTCGCCTGCATCAAGAAGATCTTGATAAAGTACGAAGGGAACACGATGTTGAGCTTCATAGGGCTAGAGAAGCTCATGAAGAAGAATTGGCTATGAAAAAGGATGAGCTCAGAAAACTTGCTCTTGAAAATGAAGAATTAGAAGCAAAACGCAAAGAACTCAGTGAAGAGTTGCAAAAATTGAAAGACCTTGTCCGAGATCTGAGACAACAAAATGAAACTCTTTCCCTTTTAAATGAAGATATTTTGGAAGCCCTTACAAGCCTTGGAGACTCGAACTGTATTAAGTTTGAAAGAATAGAGGATGAAAAAACTAATGTCGCCTTCGGGCGCGTCTTTGAGAGATTGAAAAGTGCGGCAGCAATGAATCGGGACCTTGAAGAACGGCTGAATGAGACCCTCATGAGAGAAGGATTTATTAAAATAGCAGTTGAAGAGGCGCGTCTGTTGATTCAGGGTCATCAGAAATACTTGCTTTTGATGGCAATGGAACTTAGAGGCTCTTCATTGCCGGGGACATCTCGGAGCGCGATAAGCACGCTGCTTGAAACCCTGAAGCCTTCCGGAGAAAAGCCCCTTGAAGTGATTCTTTCTCCTTGGCTTAGGGAACTTGAGGAGATCTTTCGACAAAAGCAAGAAGAGATCTTGAGAATGCAACAAGAAAAAGACGTTTTGGAAAAGCTTAGACAAGAAGAAATAAGAGGGTTAAGAAATGAGAAAGAGTCTCTGGAAAAACAGCTTGAAGCATCAAAAGCGGACACTCGATTCTCTTACATCGTTGCGGGCGTCGGGGTCAGTGTCGGCGTCGGGGTGCTTCTTTTGTGGTGGTCCTCCTCGAAATCCGCTCCAATTCAGGAGAAGGGTTTTTTCAGTAAGATCCCCGAACTCTTTCTTCCTTCCTTCGGAAAAGTTTAAAGGATTAAAATCGTTGTAAAAAAAGGGGCTATTGAGCCCCCTCTTTCCCTTGTTCTTATCAGATCTTAAAATTTATAGCTGATCTTTAAAAGGGCTGACCCTGAGTTAGGTTTTACGTTATGGATTGCCGGGTTTATGCCGTTATTATCCCCTTGAGAGCCTGAAAAACTTCCGTAAAAGGTATGAGCGTATTCAAACCCGAAAATCCAGTTCTCTGTCATTTTGTAGTCAAAGCCGAGACCGGTCTTGAATCCTTTCAATACTTTTGATGATGATGATGGCTGCAAACTTCCGCTTACACCCCCAAAATCCACTTTATATCTTGAAACTTCGAATCCAGCTTTTATGTAAGGGAGAAAACGATCAAAAACGTATCCCGCCTTAACGCTCAAGTCAAGAGATCCTTGATTCTTAACCGTTATTTTTTGCGTTGTTCCAATACCAAAAGCACCGGCGTTAATAACTCGATCTTCATGATTTTGGGTTCCATGAAAACGCCCTCCAAGCTCAAGGCCCAAATAAAGATTGCTCTCAAATTGCTGTCCATATCCGAGGTGAGCGCCGCCGATGAATCCTTCTAAAGAATGACGAGAGGAATGATGGGCGCCCACAGCACCAAAAGGGGCATCATAGTTTGAATTAATTCTGGCCTTGCCGGTTTGAAGCCCTGCGTGAAGGCCGCCGTAAAATCCTGTGAAATTTGCCTGGAGTGCTAAAGGCGTGAGAGTTGTTGCGATCAGTAAATGTTTGAATTTCATAATAATATCTCCTTTTCAAAGTGCAGTCATAGAGGCATTTTTCTAAGCTGTAAAGCGTTAAAAAGTCCTCTTTGGAAAATAAATTTTTGACCTTAGACGACTTTAGAGAGGATAAAAAGAAAAACGAGCATACAATTTCAAGTCAGGAGATCAGGCAGGTTCCGGTACAACTCAAGTGCTTGCGGGTTTGCAAGCGCTTCCTTATTTTTAACTTCGCGTCCGTGGATGATGTCTGTGACGGCAAGCTCCGTAATCTTCCCACTTACGGTTCTTGGAATATCGGGGACCTGAATGACTTTTGACGGGACATGTCGTGGCGTCGTATTTGTTCGAATCTGCTGTCGTATCTTGTCTTTGAGAGCATCGGTCAGAATGATGTCGGGTTTTAATTTTACGAAGAGGACAATGCGAGTATCGCCCTCCCATTCCTGGCCGACTGCAAGACTTTCTAGAACTTCCGACACCTGTTCGACTTGGCGGTAGATTTCACCTGTACCAATACGGACCCCACCCGGGTTTAAGACTGCGTCAGACCGGCCGTAGATAATGAGGCCGTCTTCAGGGGTTAAGGATACATAATCGCCGTGAGCCCATACATTCTCATATTTAGCAAAATAAGCATTATGATACTTTTCTCCTGTAGGATCATTCCAAAAACAGACGGGCATGGAGGGGAAGGGCGCCAGACAGACAAGCTCTCCTTTCTCTCCTTTGAGGGATTTTCCTTGTTCATCAAAGACGTCTACCTTCATCCCGAGTCCCCGGGTTTGAAGCTGCCCCCGCCACACGGGTCCGATCGGATTGCCGAGGGCAAAGCAGGAGATGATATCTGTTCCGCCTGAAATGGAAGCCAGACAAAGATCCTCCGAAATCTCTCTATAGGCATAGTCAAAGCTTTCAGGTGCAAGCGGAGAGCCTGTCGACATCATCATTCGGATTGTGCTCAGATCAAACATCTTTCGAGGTCGCAGGTCCGTCTTTTGAAGGGCATCAATATATTTGGCGGAAATCCCAAAATGAGTCATTTTTTTTTCTTCAGCATATTTAAACAGAATCTCCGGCCCCGGCCAAAAGGGGGACCCATCATAAAGGAGAATAGTTCCATCGCTGGCTAAAACCGAAACAAGCCAATTCCACATCATCCAACCGCAGGTCGTAAAATAAAAGACACGGTCTCCCGGCCTTATATCCGAGTGGAGTTGGTGCTCTTTCAAGTGCTGAAGAAGCGTTCCACCATGCCCGTGAACGATACACTTGGGTGCTCCTGTGGTACCTGAGGAAAAAAGAATAAAGAGGGGGTGATTGAAGGGCACACGCTCGAAGGTTAGAGGAGCTCTCTGATGGTGCTCTAAGATATGAGGGTATAAGACCGTTTCAAGAGACAGGTCGCAAGGGGATAAGTCTGCCACATAAGGCACCAGAATTACTGCTTTAAGAGAAGAAAGCTTGTTTACAATACCTTGCAGTTTTTCACAGGTATCGAATGTTTTCCCGCCGTAGAAATATCCGTCTGTAGCAATCAATATCTTCGGAGCAATTTGGCCGAAACGATCCAAAATCCCCTGTTCCCCGAAATCGGGTGAGGCAGAGGACCAAACAGCTCCGATGGAGGTTGTCGCCAGCATTGCGACGATCGTCTCAGGTACATTCGGCATGATAGCCGCGACTCGATCTCCTTTTTCAACACCTTGTGCTTTCAAGAAGGCTGCGACAGATGCGACCTGGTTTTTAAGTTCGGAAAAAGTCAAAGTGCGGTCAGTGCTGCGCTCATTTCGGAAAATGAGCGTGGTCTCCGTCGTTCGTTCTTTCAACAGGTTTTCTGCGTAATTAAGATGCGCATCGGGGAAAAAGTGGATCTTCTCAAGGAGAGCCTCCCCATTCGTAAAGCAGTTGCCCGGCCCCTCACCCACAATAGTGCAAAAAGACCAAACCCGCCGCCAGAAACTTTCAGAATCTGAGATGCTCCACTCATAAAGGTCTTGATAGTCATTAAATCCGGCCTCATTCATGAAACGGGCCATAAGGGTTTTCTGCGCCTTTTCTTTTGAGGGTTTCCAAAGAGGTGCTCTCAACACGGCCTCCACATTTTAAATTTCGCCCATCATAGCTTTTTTCATAAAATCTGAATAGAAGGTATGTTCACTTTGGGGCTTTTCATGTAATTCTTGTTTTAGCAATTCAGAAAAACTGAGGAGGGAAAGCCCATGGTCGTCGGTCACACACTTTACGGGGAGGGGCTTAAAAAGGTTCTCGTCTTTCATGACTGGTTTTGCGATCATACAAGCTATCTACCGTGCCTTCCCTATCTTGATACCTCTCTTTATACTTTTTGTTTCATTGACTTGAGGGGGTACGGCAAGTCCCAAGAAATTCAAGGCAAACTGACTCTTGAAGAGGCTATTCAAGATGCCATTGATCTTGCGGATCACTTGGGGTGGGAAGAGTTTGGGGTGGTCGGCTATTCTATGACAGCGCTTGTCGCTCAAAAGATGGCGGCTCTTTTGAAAGAACGGATTAAGTCTCTTATTTGCACAACACCTGTGCCTGCCTGCGGTTCGGCAGTGCCCGATGATATTCGGCGATTTATGACGGCGGCGGCTGAAGATAATGACGATTTTGCTCGACAAATCGTCCACTTGATGACGGGGAATCGTCTTTCAGAGACCTGGATCGATTTCAAAGTCCGCAGATGGCGGGAAACTTCGACACCTGAGGCAAGGGTAGCCTATATGAACATGTTCGTTGACTCGAACATTGTTGAAGAAGTCAAAGGACTTCAAACGCCTACCTGTGTTATTCATACGGAATTTGACAATGAGTTTCATCGGGAAAAGGCGATGAGGGAAACCTTCGGTCAGTGGTTCTCTCACCTCGAGCTTGCTCTTTGTACCAATGCAGGCCATTATCCCATGCAGGAAACGCCTGTTTATTTTGCCACCCTCATAGATCATTTTTTAAGAAAAACCCTTTAGATTTCTTTTAAGGAAGCTTTAAAGATTTCCTCCTAAAGTCAGAGAAGAAGGCGCTTTTTACATCTTTAAGTCGAGGGGAATCGATGATGAAGAAAATTCATTTATCTATAGCTCTTGTAGCAGAAAGTCTGTGGTTTCTTCATCCGGGAAGCGGCTCCCGACCGGGAGATTCGGGACGTAGAGGAAGAAAGGAGCCTCCCTTTACAGCAGGGCACGTCCAAAAAGAAAAAGCGGGTGACAGAATTTCATAAAAAAACCGCCCGAAGGCGGTTTTTTAGCGGACATCAAATCCCTACGAGTACATGGAAGCCATTCCGCCTTTCTGAATCTTCAAAACCTCATTTGCAACGGCATGCCAAACCCAATCTCCTATATGACTAAAGAACATGCTCGCAGTTATAGGACAAGGCTTCGCAGACCTTAAAATGATTTCAGGCTCATCCGTTACGGCTTTCGAGGTCAAGAAGAGCATAAAGACCGATTTTTGCGAAGGTGAATTAAATCCAATCTGAACGGTAAAATCGATCTCTGATCCCAATAAATTCTTTGTCAACTCCATTTCCTGTTGATAAGCTTTGATCCCCTCTTCAGAAAAACTCTGAAAGGCTTTTTGAGCGAGTTCGGAAGGCACTAGTTTTGCGAAACTCTCTTTAATACCGATAAACGTTTGCAACCGCTTCATCTGGAAGTCTTCCGCCGATGGTAGCGGATCTTCAGGGAGTTTTAGTTGCTGACGGCATTGTTCTTCAAGGCATCCGGCCAAATCGGAGGCCGAAGAGATGCTGCTCAAATCATACAAGAGAGGATGGCAAACAATACCTTTTTTTTCATTCACTTGGGCATTCTGTATTTTAACCATAAAGATGTGAGGCGCTCCCGCGCTTGAGCTTGAATCCGGAGAAATCGTTGATGCATTTTTCAAAAAAGCCGTTGCACAGCTAAAGGGGGTTGTCTCGAGAGTTTGGCGGTGATTTAATTCAACGGCAAAAAGCTGGGCAAGCGTAATGCCAGAGCTGTCACCTTCGTCACCCTCGTCGTATTCTAGAGAAGCTGTCAGGTCGTAAGCCGCGAGGCAGAAAGCGGCGAACAGAATAGATAGATATTTTTTCATGAAGACTCCCTTTCTTATTTTCACACATGATTTTAGAATGTTCTCTCGATCTGTCCAGCCTTTAAATGAAGATTCTATCTTTTTCCAAATATCATCAAAAAGTCAAAAAATAAATTATAAATAAGATCATTTAAATTAAAATCTCAGATAGAAAAAAATTAACATTTTTTTAATTTTGAATATGTAAAATGACAATTGTAGAGTTATTTCTACAAAAGCAAAGAATGGAGTTATATAATGAAAAAATTCGTTTTTATACTAATTGGGATCTTTACAAGTGCATTAATGGCATCCGGTGCGGATGCCAGAGGAGAAGGAAAGACGAGGCCTCCTACAAAGCATGTTTCCAAAGTAGAATCTAAGAAAGTTACTAAAGTACAGAAACCCTTAAGCCAGAAAGAAAAGAAACAAAAAGAATATGATGATGCTATGATAAATGGTGCTATTATGTCGCAAATCGGAAGCTTCTAAGAAATTTCGGTGTTGAAATGAAATGAGAAGGAGGGGAGACCCCTCCTTCTTTTTTTCCTAAATCAAGACATTGAGGATATTTTAAGGTCATGTAGATAAAAATGTTTTCAAGTTCCTAAAAAAGAGTTATAGGGTGACAGTCTCTCTTACGAGATGTTGAACAATAGAGATGAATTGAGGTCGGAAGGAATGATAGTTGGAGTCCCGAAGGAAATTAAAACCCATGAATATCGTGTCGGTCTTGTGCCCGGAAGTGTGAGGGAGTTAACGCTCAATGGTCATCAGGTCATCGTCGAGAAAGGTGCCGGGCTCGGTATTGGGGTGACCGATCAGGATTATGAAGCCGTAGGAGCCCAAATCCTTGATACGCCCCAAGAGATTTTCGGGCGTGCCGATATGATTATCAAGGTAAAGGAACCTCAACCTTCCGAGACGAAAATGCTTAAAGAGGGCCAAATTCTTTTCACTTATCTTCACTTGGCGCCGGATCCCGTGCAAACCGAAGGCCTCGTCCGCTCAAAAAGCGTGGCAATCGCTTATGAAACCGTGACCGACTATAATAACGCTCTTCCCCTTCTTCGTCCTATGAGTGAGGTGGCGGGTCGGATGTCCGTTCAGGTCGGTGCTCATTGCCTTGAAAAATATCCAGGGGGCTCGGGTGTATTGCTAGGGGGTGTTCCCGGTGTTGAACCCGGTAACGTGGTCATTTTAGGGGGTGGCATCGTCGGCACGAACGCAGCTCGCATGGCATTAGGACTAGGTGCTAATGTCACGATTTTGGATCGGAATCCGACCCGCCTACAGCTCTTGGATCTTGAGTTGAATAGTGCCGTAAATACGATCTATTCAACAGCTGATGCCATTGAGCACTATGTTTCAAAGGCCGATCTCGTGGTCGGTGCCGTCCTCGTCCCCGGCGCTGCTTCCCCGAAACTTGTAACAAAGGATATGCTGAAGTTGATGCGCCCGGGTTCTGTTCTTGTGGATGTAGCGATTGATCAGGGGGGGTGTTTCGAGACCAGCCGTCCCACGACCCATGATAATCCGACCTTTGTTGTTGACGATGTCGTTCATTACTGTGTTGCCAACATGCCAGGCGGTGTTGCTCGCACCTCAGCTTTTGCTCTAAATAACGCGACTCTCCCTTATGTACTATCCCTCGCCAATAAGGGGTATCGTCAAGCCATGATCGATGACTCCCGCCTTCGGATGGGTCTCAACGTTTATAGGGGCTTTGTTACTTATGAGGCGGTTGCAAAGGACCTCGGTTATCAATATATTCCAGCTGAAACTGTCTTGGAAATGAAAGCCTGAGAAGGCTCCGAGAGACCCCTGTTACGGGGTCTTTTTACTTTGATTCGTCAGGGTGAGGGTAGACGCCCGGAAAGTTATAGACCGAGCCGGAAGGGGCCTCCGGAGGCCCTTTTTTCCCGCACCCCGTCAATCCTGCCAAAGAAGCAAGTCCTAAAAAAAACACGATTAGATCTTTGAGCTTTTTTTTGGCTGGCATCTTGCAACAATCCCTTCTACACTGTCTCTACTTTTATTCCATTACCATGAAGAAAGGATTTCGACCATGAGAAACTGGAGATACACTCTTTTAAGCCTCTTCCTTCTTTGCCTGCCCTCATTTGTTTTTGCATTTCCGAGTCGATTGGAAGTAATTAACGCTAAAGATGTCCCCGATCTTGCTTTTACAGGCGAGAAGGGAGCTTACAAGAAACTCTCGGATTTTAAGGGAAAAATTGTTCTCATCAAAGTTTGGTCCATTAATTGCGGTCACTGCATTCAAGAGATGCCTTCTCTCGATCAGATGATGGAAAAGTTTTCACCCGACGATCTTGAAGTTATTTCCTTGAACGTGGATCCAACGGATATTTCTCTTTCTAAGATACGGTCCGTGCTCGAAAAAGATACGCCTCTAAGGTTCGTCGAGTTTTTTAGGGATCCGAAAAAAGAAACAAAATCCACCTTTGGGTGGAATGCTTTCCCGACCTCCTTCATCATCAATCGGGAGGGAAGACTCGTGGGAAAACTGGTCGGGCGTCTCGACTGGCTCAGTGATGATGCGCTTGAAATGATGAGGGCTTATATTGCAGGAACGCCTCCCAAAGCACAACTTTCGCTTTGGGAACGCTTGACACAATGGGTAAAAGGGTTATTCTCTCGAAAGTAATTTTTTGAGAGGAACTTTCATTGATGGCCCTGCAGATCGACACCTTTAACAATCAAACGGGTGGGCATTCTTTTTTTAAGGCGATCGGACATCCGCTTGCAGCCGAGAAAGCCCGTCTTCTTTTTGAAAAACTCAAAAAATATCGGTCTTTGTGTGTTTTTGACCCCAAAGGATTTTTGGTTCCCTTTTCAGAGATTTACTCTTTGAGAGGGCTTGCTCTCAAGGATGTCTTCGTTCAACGATATGAAGATCTCGACAAAGTAGTCGGCGAGAAAAAGGTGAAGCCGATTACTGATTTGCTTCGGGATTCTTGTGAAGCTCTCTTCATTCTTTCTTTCGATGCCGACAAAATTGTTGAGCAAATCAGCCATCTCCTGCCTCAACAGTGTGAAGTGCTGACTTTGGATCAGATGCGCCTTGACGATGAGATGCTTACAAATCCGCGCAAATATTTGGACCCCATTAACTGGGCCACGAACTTTGCTTTCTTCCGGGATGAAAATGGTCTTCACACCCGTCTTGTGACGGCTAACTACTGGTCGGCCTATAGCAAAAAACAGGCAACCGCTTGGCTTCGTCTCTTGGATGGGACAGGTAAGGAGTTAGCCAGTTGGAAGAAAGATTTGGGCAAGCCGAATCAAACTCTCGTTCTTGATAGTGCTGAGGTTCGCAAGCAGCTGAATCTGGATGAGTTTTGTGGACAGCTTTTCATTCATGTAATAGGTGCCGCTGGGCATGACATCATCAAATATGCCCTTGATATTTATAGTGATGACGGGAAAACACTCTCCTGTACACACGACGCTAATGCTTGGCCTGCCGATTATTATGCGGGACTCCCGACGCCCCAAGAAGGGGAGGACGTGATTCTTTGGGTTCAGAATAGTCATCCTTGTCCAATTCCAGCAGGCAGAGTCGGTCTTAACTTAATGGGTCGTGAAGAGGTTTCATGGCTTAACCGAGAAATTGCTCCGTTTGCAAGCTATGCTTTGAATGTGAAAGATCTTTTACCTAATGTCAGGTGGCCTCAACAACTTGAAATTCAAGCGGGCAAGCATTTCGTCCGCCCTCGTTACGAGATTGTGACGTCTCTCAAGCGTCGAATCGCACATGCAAACGTAGAGAGAACAGATTTGAAGCCTGATCCCACCTTAAAAAAATTGAACGGCTTGTTCGGTAAAGGCTTCATTCTGCCGGCTCCGATTCTTCCGCCTGCTTTAGGACTTTCTCAAGCCATGCCGAATCCAATGGCGCGATCCCAACATCACCTTCCTCTGACCCTTCTTTGCTACAATGCAAATGGCCAAGAGATTGGAAGGCATGCCTTCGGAAATCTGAAACGTGCGGACTCAATCGTATTTGACGTGAACAAATTCCTTGAAGAAAAAGGCATTTCGCTAAAAGATACTTTCGGCCATATGGAGCTTATCTATGACTTTGAGGCCGGGGATGAGGCTGATGGCTGGCTTCACGGCCTTTTCCGATATACGACGCCGAACGGGACTCATACCGCTGAAACCAGTTTTGGAGGACACATCTTTAACACGCTTGTGACCTATAAGTCCCAACCCCACTCCTATCGGGGAGATCCCCCCGGTCTTACGACCCGGCTTTTCTTGCGTCTCGGTAGCATTGATCAGGATACCCACTGTCATTTAATTTATCCGGCTTCAGTGCCCTGGGTGAAGGCTTCCTCGACCGAGCTCCAACTTCACAGTTCGTTTGGGGAGATCGTTGCAACCAGAAAAGTCTCTATTCCTTGTAGCGGATCTCTCTATTGGCGTGTCAAGGACTACTTCCCCGAAGAAGATTTGCGCGTCTGTGGAGAGGCGCCTTATATCATTATCAGGGATACGACCTGCCGTCTTTTCGGCTATCATGGTATTATTAATCGAGAAGGGCGCTTCAGCCTGGATCATATGTTCGGGTTTTAGAAAAGAAAGAAAAAAAATGACGGAACATCGCACGAAAGTCTTGATTATCGGATCAGGTCCCGCAGGGTACACGGCTGCCATCTATACGGCGCGGGCTAACCTTTCTCCTCTCCTTGTAGCTGGTATGCAACCGGGAGGTCAGATGACTATTACAACTGATGTCGAGAATTATCCCGGCTTTGAAGAAGTCATTCAGGGGCCTTGGCTGATGGAGCAGATGCAAAAGCAAGCTGAAGCCGTCGGTACAAAGATGTTTTCGGACACGATTGCAAAAGTGGATTTTTCAAAGAGACCTTTCATATGTACGAGTGAAAGTGGAGATACGTATATCGCAGATGTCGTCATCATTGCAACGGGAGCTCAGGCAAAGTGGCTCGGTATCCCTTCAGAGGAAAAGTTCCGAGGTTACGGCGTCTCGGGATGTGCGACTTGTGACGGCTTTTTCTTCCGAGGAAAAGAGGTTGCTGTGATCGGTGGCGGTAATGCGGCCGTTGAGGAGGCTCTTTTTCTCTCAAATCACGCATCAAAGATTACCATCATCCATCGCAGAGATGCGTTTCGTGCGGAAAAAATCTTGCAAGATCGTTTGATGAAAGATCCCAAAATTGAGGTCCTTTGGGACCATGTGGTTGAAGCGTTCGTGGGCAACGAAAATCCTCCCGAGCTGACAGGCCTTAGGCTCAAAAACGTAAAAACGGGAGAAGCAAAAGACCTTAAGGTAAGCGGTGCTTTCGTTGCTATTGGTCATAAACCGTCTACAGAGGTCTTCAAGGGACATCTCGACATGGATAAAGTGGGCTATATTCTTTGCAAGCCGGGTACGACTCATACAAGTGTGCCTGGGGTTTTTGCAGCGGGAGACGTTCAGGATGCCGTCTATCGCCAAGCGGTGACCGCAGCAGGGCAAGGCTGTATGGCAGCTCTCGATGCGGCTCGCTTTCTGGTAGACCATGTGGAAGACGCAGTCTAAATAAAACCACGGAGCGTTATTATCGGAGATTGTAAAGAGACTTTAATGAAAAATTATCTCGACTCTTTTATCCTTAGTTAGAAAGAGACAGTAAAAGAGCCAGAAGCCTCCGAGAATAAGTTCTTCTTGGTGTTTTTGGAAGAATATAGAGTCTTTTGATGAACGAGATCCATGGGTTTAGTATACGGCAGCCGTCTCATTCTAATGAGGTTCAAGTTAAATCTGACCAAATTTCAAAAGAGAGCCTCGATAACCTAAGTCGTTTCCGGGAAAAGATCGTAACGGTGATCACGCCTTATAAGAATTTCTACCCGGCTGAAGGTTACCCTCAAAAATATTCCGAGAAAAATCCTCTTAAATATAATTTCTATCGCTGAAATTGTGGACGGGACGCTCGCCTCAAAAAACTTTGGGGCGAGCCCGTCCACTAATCCCGCATGTCGCCAGGAATATCAAGGATATTAAAGATCTCATTTTTGGCCAAATCTATAACGTCGTAAGTCGATTTTTTCACAAGTCCTAAAATATTTGCTTTTAGAATATTAAGCACCGCAATTAAAATTGTTTTATGGGTTGAATCCTTCTTAAATGTTGTGTGGATTTCGCGAGCTGCTTCGACTATTGCGGGAATCATTTCATCCAAATAGCTGTCTCCATTATCCTTAAAGTGAATTCTCTTCTCGATGAGATCCGAGAGAGATTGCATGGTCTCAAGAGCTTCTTCCGAATCTTTCTCTTGGCAGTAAAGGGAAACAGCTTTGACCAGCTGCTTTCCATAAAGGAGGGCCACGTTTTCGGCAAACCTGAGATCGAGAGGTTGGGATAAAATCATGGCTGAGAGACTGAGCTTCTCTTCCTCTCTCACGAACCAGTTGGCGGCCCGTTCTCTTTGATAAAGATTGCCATAAAACCCCAGCAAACGGATGAGTTGAGAATCTTTCGCTTCAAAAATCTGTCTTTCTTGGAGAGCCGTGAAAGGAGACATGTGGAGGTACCCTTGACAGAGATGTCTAAAGGCCTCGGATTTTGCTTCTTGTGCCTTGGGGAGGTACTTACTGTAATATGTTTTTTTGCTGGATGAATAACTCGTATGATTTCTTTTATTTTGTCTCTTAATTTTATTGCGCCAGGAAGAATAGTTAAGAATTGTGTGTTTTTGCTTAAATTCTTGGAGTCGATCGTAATACTCGCATACGAAGCCGAGGCGATAGGCCTCTGCATATTCCTTGATTCCTTTAAGATCGGATTCATCTAAAGCAATTCTTTTCTTACCCAAGATATGAGCAAGAGAGACAAGGCCGGGCTTGAGGCTCGACATTTTGGCTAAGTTGATTTCGCCGTCTTCATAGGCTCGATACAAAAGAGACGCATATTCAATCGGAGCAGTCAAATCGATACTATTATCAAAAATTGTGTGAGAGGCAAAATAGGATTTGGCTTTTGAAACGTCTTCCTCTCGATAGGAATCATCCCAAGAATCCGTATCGCTACTCATTGAATGCTCTTCATCGGATGAGAAAAAAGTGTAAACTGAATTCAAGAAGTGAGAGTGTGGCAGAAGAAGAGGAACGGGAGCCTCAACTTCCGTGAGAGATGCCATACTTTGACAGGGCAGGGAAAAATTTATTAAGAGGGCTGAAAGGGAAGCAAGAGAGGAGGATAAGAGGGTCCTTTTCATATCTTTTTTTCTTTCTAATCAAACGGTTACACGAAATAAGTCTGACCCAGAAAAGTTAACAAAAGTTTAAAAAAGGAAGATTCGCAGAAATTTTTTTGACCGGTTCCGTTTGCCTTGGTCTCTTAAGAAGAGTATGGTATGAAAAGTGAATTTTATTGATCGGATAGAATTTTATCGTGTCTTCTTCGGCTTCTCCTGTAACCCCTTATCAGGTTCTCGCTCGTAAATACCGTCCGCGGACTTTTGCGGATTTGATCGGGCAGGAGTCTTTGGTTCGGGTCTTGACGAACGGGATCGAGCAGGATCGTCTTCCGCACGGTTTTATTTTAACGGGGGTCCGAGGGGTCGGAAAAACAACGACGGCAAGAATTATCGCACGGGCGTTGAATTGTATCGGGGTGGATGGAAAAGGCGCTCCCACCCCTGATCCGTGCGGTGTGTGCGAGCACTGCACGGCGATTGCGGAAGATCGTCACATTGACGTGATTGAAATGGATGCCGCTTCCCATACGGGTGTGGACGACATCCGAGAAATCACTGAAGCTTCCCGCTATAAGGCGGTCTCGGCTCGTTATAAGATTTATATCATTGATGAAGTGCACATGTTGACCAAGCATGCATTCAATGCCCTTTTAAAGACATTGGAAGAACCCCCCCTTCACGTAAAATTCATCTTTGCAACGACCGAAATCAATAGAGTACCCGACACCATTCTCTCCCGGTGTATGCGTTTTGATTTAAGGCGTATTGATCTTCCGACGCTGAAAATACACCTTGAAAAAGTCATCGTTTCGGAAGGCTTGACCATTGATGGGGTGGCCCTGGATCTTTTGGCGCGAGCGGCTGACGGGTCTGTTCGAGACGGCTTGTCTCTCCTGGATCAGGCCATTTCTATCAGTCCTCGGCAGGTCACCGGAGACGCGGTTCGTAAAATGCTGGGGCTTGTAGACAGAGAGCCGCTTTTAGCTCTTTTTAAAGCGGCTTTGGAAGGAAAGACAGGCGAAGCTCTCTCCCTTTTTCGGGAACAGTATGGAAAAGGAGCGGAACCTCTTGCGATT